>DASWEO010000334.1:0-5696 GCA_036394715.1 Steroidobacteraceae bacterium | reverse complement strand
GCAGTCGGCGTACCACTCGCCGTCCGCGGCATACAGACAGGGCGCTTGGTTCAAGTATCGCGCCGGCTCCGCATCCACGCGCGTCTCGAGAACCGCAAGCCTACACCCGTTCACCTCCGTAAAGGCACCGGGGAACGGCGGCGCCACGGCCCGCACCAGGTCGTGCACCGTGCGGGCCGTGCCTCGCCAATCGATGCGCCCATCTTCCGGACGGCGCCGGCCGAAATAAGAACCTCTACTCAAGTCGAGCGGCTGCGCGGGCGCGGAGCCTGCGATCAATGTCGGCAAACTGCGCCGCAAGACCTGCTCGGCCGCCTCGGCGACCTTGAACGAGACGTCGAGCGCCGTGTCATTCTCCAAAATGGGCACGGATTGCTGATCCACGAGTGCGCCGGCGTCGGGCTTTTCCACCATGTAGTGCAGGCTGGCGCCGGTCTCCGACTCGCCGTTGAGGATGGCCCAATGCACAGGCGCCCTACCCCGGTACTTGGGCAGCAAGGATCCGTGCATATTGAGGGCCCCGAGGCGCGGCACCTCAACCCAAGCCCGCTCCAGCATGTACCGATAGTAAAACGAGAACAGAAAATCAGGGTCCGCGGCCCTTCCCTCGGCGATCCACTCCGGTGTATTGGGATCGGCCGGTGTTTCGACCCGGAGATGATGCGCCTCCGCCAATTGCCGCACGCTGCCGAACCATTGGGTCTCACCGGGATCATCGGGATGCGTGAACAGAAGGGGGATGTCGATGCCTTGCGCCAATAGCTCTCTCACACAGCGAACACCCACCTCGCTGTAGGCGAATACCACCGCGCGCGTCACTGCCGGATAGCCTGGCTGCGTTGGGACAACTCCAGAGGCCTGGTATCCACGGCAGACTCTCCGTCCTCGTCCTCCAGCACCGCCTCGACGATGTAGCGCGGGCGCTCGCGTACCTGGGCGTAGATGCGACCCACGTATTCACCCAATAGGCCGATGCCGAACAGCGCCACGCCGATCAGGAAAAACACGATGGCGAACAAGGTGAACAAGCCTTCGGCTTCCGGGCCGACGATGAGGCGGCGCACGAACAGATAGAGCACGAACAGGGCGGAGAAAAGTGCCACCGTCATGCCCGCCATGGAAAAGAGCTGCAGGGGCACCACGGAAAAGCCGGTGATCAAATCGAAATTCAGGCGAATCAGACTGTACATCGAATACTTCGAACGGCCGGCGAAGCGCTCCTCATGCGCGATCGGCACCTCGATGGGCCGCATGGCATACAGCGACGCCAGTGCGGGAATGAAGGTATTGACTTCCCGAGTCTGGTTGAGGGCGGTCACCACCGAACGCGCATAGCCGCGCATCATGCAGCCCTGATCGGTGATGCGCACCGGCGTGATCCATTCGCGCAGCTTGTTGATGCGCTTGGAGAACCAGCGCCGCCACCATGAGTCCTGGCGCTGCTCACGAATCGTACCGACATAGTCGTAGCCCTGATCGAGCATGCCGACCAACTTGCCGATTTCTTCCGGCGGGTTCTGCAGATCCGCATCCAAGGTGACGACGTACTCGCCGCGCGCGTAGGCCAGGCCCGCCATCACGGCCGAGTGCTGGCCGAAATTCGCGTGAAACAACACCACTCGCGTGTGCCGCGGCCTCGAGGAAAACTGTTGCCGCAATAACGCGACCGAGCGATCACGGCTGCCGTCGTTGACGAACACGATTTCGTACGACACCTTCAGCGCATCGAGCGCCGGGTACAGCCGCGCGAACAAGGTCGGCAATACCGCCTCTTCGTTGTAGACCGGTATGACGACGCTCAGCTTGGGTGTGGCAGCCAATGACTTATGCTCAGTGATCCGCGGCGACCGCGCCCTGCGACTTCAATGCCGCCAGCAACTCGTCGGTCTTGTCGCGCAGGAGCTTCACCGAGCCGCGCACCTCGACGTTGAGCCGTATCAAAGGTTCGGTATTCGAGCTGCGCAAATTGAAGCGCCAATCCGCGAACTCGAAGGACACACCGTCGGTTCGATCGAGGATGACGGCCTGCGGCGCATAGCGTGCTTCGAAGGCCGCGATAGTCGCCTTGGCATCGGAAACCCGAAAATTGAGCTCGCCGCTGACCGGAAACAGAGCGATCCGCTCGTCCACCAGCTGAGAGAGCGTCTGCCCGGACTCGGACAGGATTTGCGCGACGATGAGCCAGGGAATCATCCCGCTGTCGCAATAGGAGAAGCGCTGGAAGTAATGGTGCGCACTCATTTCTCCGCCGTAGATGCCGTCCACCTCGCGCATGCGGTCTTTGATGAAGGCGTGACCGGATTTCGACAGCACCGTCAGGCCTCCGCTGGCCTTGACCACTTCGATGGTATTCCACGTGAGGCGCGGATCGTGCACCACTTTGCCGCCGGCACGGCCGCGCAGCAGCACCGAGGCCAGGAGACCGACGATGTAGTAGCCCTCGATGAAGCCGCCGCGCTCATCGAAGAAGAAACAGCGGTCGAAATCCCCGTCCCAGGCGATTCCGAGATCCGCACCGTGCCGGCGGATCGCCTCCACCGTGGGGGCGCGATTTTCTTCGATCATGGGATTCGGGATGCCGTTCGGGAAATGGCCATCCGGCTCGTGGTGCACCTTGATGAATCCGAACGGCAGATGGGGTTCGAGCTTATCGATGATGAGACCCGCCCCGCCATTGCCGGCATTGACGACGATTTTGAGCGGCTCGAGCTTTTGCGTGTCGACATAGGACAGGAGATGCGCCACATAGGCGTCGGTGGTATCGATGCCATGCCGCACGCCGGTGCGCGCCGGCGCGGGGAACTCAGCTCGTTCCGCGAATCTGCGAATCGCTTCCAGTCCATTGTCGCCGCTGATCGGCTTGGATTGCTCGCGCACGAATTTCATGCCGTTGTAATCGGGCGGATTGTGGCTTGCCGTGATCATGATGCCGCCGTCGTACCCGCCATTGAAGGTCGCGAAATACACGCCCTCCGTGCCGCAGACCCCGATGTCGTACACATCCACGCCGCTGTCGGTCAAACCGCGGCACACGGCATCGGTGAGGCCGGCGCTCGACAATCGAATGTCGCGCCCGACGACGATGCGCCTGGGGCTGAGAAACTGGGCGTAGCCGCGCGCCACCCGGTAAGCCACATCGTCGTTCAATTCGCCGGGGATCCGGCCGCGTAAGTCGTAGGCTTTGAAGCAGGTAATCGATTTCAAGTACTGGTCCCTTTACGCCCGTAGTTGTCTTCGAAGCGCACGATGTCGTCTTCGCCCAGATACGATCCCGATTGCACCTCCACGATGTGCAGGGGCACCTTGCCCGGATTTTCGATGCGATGCGTGGCGCCGATGGGAATATAGGTCGATTCGTTCTCCGACAACAGAAACGTCTTGTCGTTGCAGGTAATGCGCGCCGTGCCCTGCACCACGATCCAATGTTCGGCTCGATGATGGTGCATCTGCAGCGACAGCACTCCGCCCGGTTTGACCGACAAGCGCTTCACCTGAAATCGCTCGCCGTTATCGATGCTGTCGTAGCTGCCCCAGGGCCTGAAGACTTCGCGATGCCAGGCCGATTCGCTGCGCCCGGATTTCTTGATCCGGGCGACCAGGTCCTTCACGTCCTGGACGCGTTCCTTGGGCGCCACCAGGATGGCATCCTTGGTCTCGACGATGATGTGATCGTCCATGCCCACGGCCGCGACCAGGCGGCTGGTCGAGTGCACGTAGCAGTCGTGGGTGTCCTGCACCATGACATCCCCCTGCAGCACATTGCCTTCCTCATCGGCCGGCAGGGCATCGAACAGCGAGGACCATGAGCCCACGTCGCTCCAGCCGGCATCGAGCGGCAGGACGAGCGCATCATGCGTCTTCTCCATGACCGCATAGTCGATCGATTCGCTGCGGCATTTCTCGAATTCAGCCCGGTCGATGCGCACGAAATCCAGATCCGTCTTGGCGGCGAGGAACGCGGCCCGAGACGCGTCGAGGATATCGGGGGCGAAGGCTGCGAGCTCCGCGAGGTATCGCTCGGCCTTGAACACGAACATGCCGCTGTTCCAGAAGTAATCGCCCGACGCGACGAACTGCGTCGCCACGTCCAGCGGCGGCTTTTCGATGAATTGCGCCACGGGATAGGCGGGACCCATGCCCGCTCCGCGACGGATATAGCCGTAGCCGGTTTCCGGTGCATGGGCCACGATGCCGAACGTCACGAGCTTGCCATCCTGAGCCAATCTCACCGCCACGTCGGCCGCGGCTTGGAAGGTGCGCACATCGCGAATCACGTGATCCGCGGGCGCCACCGCGATGGTGGCATCAGGATCGATCTGTAGTGCCCTGAGCGCCGCGAGTGCGACGGCGGGCGCCGTGTTGCGGCCCGCGGGTTCCAGCAGAATCGCGGAGGCCTGCATTCCCAAGGCCCGGATCTGCTCGGCAACGGTGAACCGATGCGCTTCATTGCACACCACGATGGGCGGCTGGGCGCCCGGGACACCCGCCAGCCGCGTGGCCGTATCCTGCAGCATGGTGTGCTTGCCGGTGAGCGCCAGCAATTGTTTGGGATACATTTCTCGCGACAGCGGCCAAAGCCTCGTGCCGGCGCCGCCGGATAAGATCACCGGGATCAATAGGGTCACGATTTACTCGCTGCGGAACGTTTGCCACGGCCGATCGCATAATAACTGAAGCCGGCTCGCGCCATTTGGTCCGGGTCATAGAGATTGCGCCCGTCGAATATCGCCGGTGTGCGCAGCGCGCTCTTGATGGCGTCGAAATCCGGGCTGCGAAATTCCCGCCATTCGGTCACGATGGCCAGCGCATCCGCGCCATCGAGCACCTCGGGGCTGGTCTTGCATAGGGTGAGATCCGCGCGCTCACCATATAGCCTCAGGCACTCAGGCATGGCGACCGGATCATAGGCGCGCACCTTGGCGCCCGCCGACCAGAGAGACTCCATCAAGACGCGGCTGGCCGCCTCCCGCATGTCATCGGTATTGGGCTTGAAGGCGAGGCCCCACAGGGCGATGGTCTTGCCCTCGAGATCACCGAAATGCGCCTTGATCTTGTTGAACAACACGTGCTTCTGCCGGTTGTTGACGCTCTCCACCGCCGCCAGAACACTGGCCTGGTAGCCCACCTCGTCCGCCGAGCGCTTCAACGCCTGCACGTCCTTGGGAAAACACGAGCCGCCATACCCCACACCGGGATAGATGAAGGCATAGCCGATGCGCGGATCCGACCCTATCCCCAACCGCACCGACTCGATGTCGGCACCGAAGTGTTCCGCCAGATTGGCCACCTCGTTCATGAAGCTAATTTTCGTCGCCAGCATGGCGTTGGCGGCGTACTTGGTGAGTTCCGCCGAGCGCACATCCATCACGATCATGCGGTCGCGATTGTGAGTGAAAGGTTCGTACAGTGATCTCAGCAATTCGGTCGCGCGGTCAGAGTCGGTGCCGACTATCACCCGATCGGGCCGCATGAAGTCGCTGATGGCCGCCCCTTCCTTCAGGAATTCGGGATTGGAGACCATGTCGAACTCAACGGCAGCCTGCCGCGCCGCCAGCGCCGCTCCCACCGCCCCCCGCACCTTATCGGCGGTGCCCACGGGCACGGTCGATTTCGTGACCACCACCTTGTACTCGGTCATGTGCTCGCCGATCGAGCGAGCAACCGCCAAGACGTACCGCAGGTCGGCCGAGCCGTCC
>DASWEO010000333.1:0-1908 GCA_036394715.1 Steroidobacteraceae bacterium | reverse complement strand
GGTCGAGAGCCGGCCGTGTGGGCGAAGAATATCGCGGACCGGTCGCTTCAGGTCAGCCTGACGGAGGCCTTCGGCGGATATCTGGAATCGTGGGCCACGAGCGACTTTGCATCCGAGGTTGAGCGGTTGCCGATCGCCACGCGGGTAGTGGTAGGCGCCCATGACAACAGCATCACGCGCGAGGTGGTTGCCGCGACCTGGCTCAATCTACCGAACGTGTCGCTCGACGTTCTGCCCGAGGCGGGTCACTACCCCATGCTCCAGACTCCGACGGCGCTTGCGAGCGTGTTCGAATCCTTTCTTCTAACCGTTGCCGGGGAGGCATCATGAACCGAGAATCGTCATACCAGGGGTGTTGCCCGGCTCACGACCCGTGTCCGCGCCACGTGTCTGCCGCCGAGACGGCGATGACGGCAACTCGCGCGATGCTCGTCGACGGTACGGACCGCAATGCCCTCGAAGCTATTCTCGACCATCGGGGCATCAGCCGGCGCGATATCGTCCGCTGCGTGGGGCTGGGTGGAATGGCCGCCACATTCGCGGCGGGCTCCGTCGCGTCCGCCATGTCGCAGCAAACCGCAGCCGCGGGCGCACCGGTGTTCGATCCACACAAGGTGGGTACGGTGCATACGCTGCCGTCGAACAATGACACTGTGCGCGTCGGCACGATGGATCCGGCGGCGCCCGTCGTGCTGACCATTCGGTCCGGGGATGTCGTCTCGTATCCCAACACCTGGGTGAACTGGGGGAACGAAGCGAAGGAGGGTATGTCCTTCGCGGAGCGGGAACCCATTCGCAAGCGTTACCCGCAGGGCCCCTATTCATTGGTCGGGCCGGTCGCCGTGGAGGGTGCCGAACCCGGCGATGTCATCGAATGCAGGATGCTGCGCCTGCGCCCGATCAGCTGGGGATGGAACTCGGCACCCAAAGGGGTGGGCGCGCTTCCCGCCGATTTCGAGGAGCCGTATCTTCACTATCTGCACTTTGACGGCGACCGGAAGTTCACGGACTTTGCCGCCGGCGTGCGCATACCGTTGTCGCCGATCCAGGGAGTCATGGCGGTGCAGCCCGCCGGCGACAAGCCAGTGAGTGCGATTCTGAGCGGTCATCATGGCGGCAACATCGTATTGCGCGAACTGGTGGCAGGCACCGCGCTGTTTCTGCCCGTCGAAGTGGCGGGCGGGCGTCTCTGGACCGGCGATTCCCATGCGGCTCAGGGCGACGGCGTGGTCGATCAAACCGCCATCGAAACCGCGATGGAAGACCTTCGGATCCAGTATGTACTGCACAAGCGCGTCGATCTTGCGGCACCCATTGCGGAGACACCGTCCCACTGGATCGTTCTGGGCTTCGGACAAAGCATCGAAGACGCCCTGACCGCCTCGCTTCGGCAGACGATCGATTGGCTCAGCCGCGCAACGTCACTGTCGAAGCTGGATGTGTATGCGCTCAGCAGCATCGCTGCCAGCTTTCGCATAACGCAATACGCCCATCAAACGAACACGGTCTATACATCGGTCCCGGCGAAAACGGTGCACGGGATGCTGCCGAAGCAGATCTTCAGCGCTGACCTGCTGCGGCAAATCGCTGCCAGTGTCCGGCCCGGTTCATGATGCGAGCCCGATCGTGATGAGCATCCAGCGTCCAGAGCAATCGGCGGCCGCGTCGCTGCCTTCAATGAAGGAAATCCACGCACCGTCCATCCGTCGGCGGGTGGTGACTCTGTGCTCGCTCGTCGCCTTTCTGGATGGCTTCGATACCCAGTCACTCGGACCCGCCGCGAGCGCGATCACCGCGCAAATCGGCATCAAGCTGAGCGCCTTCGGGCTCGTGTTCAGTGCCTCGCAAGTGGGATTCCTCGTCGGTGCGCTGACGTTCAGTGCGCTCGGCGATCGCTTTGGCCGCAAA
>DASWEO010000332.1:0-5884 GCA_036394715.1 Steroidobacteraceae bacterium | reverse complement strand
GCGATGGCCTTATGCAAAACGGCCGGGGTCAAGCTGCGGCGCGCGTTTTCGGCAACCGGGGCAAAACTGAAATGCCAGGGTTCGGGCCGGACGCCCGACAGTACGCCGCGGAACGGGCGGAAAAATCCGAACCGGGCCGCGTTCGTCTCCAGCCACTCGGCGAGCGGTGCGAAGGGCCCGGCCGGTGCGAACTCCTCTTGCGTGAGCTGTACCCGGTAGCCCGGCGGGGCGGCATTGCGATCGATGAGATCGATATCCGTACCCCAGTGGTGTCGGCTCGCCCCGGGGAGAGCGGACCACAATAGAATCGCCTCGATGCGCTCGTCGGGGTTCAAGGCACTCGCGTCGAGCGGCGAACCCGAGGCGTCGAACATCGGCCTCTGGCCGCTGAATTTTCCGTTCCAAATCGCCAGTTGCCGCGCAAAGTCGCGAAAACTGCTGTGCGGCACCGGATCGAAGCCGTCGGCCAGGGCTGCCCGGCGCAAATTAAAGAAAGGGGCGACCACATGCCCGTGCAGGGCGCACTCGGGCTCGGGCACGTCGGCGATGTGGGTGCGGACCCGCCCGGTGAGTTCACCGTCGTTCACGACGCCTCGTCGCGGGCCGCGGCAAAATCAGCAACCTGATCAATGACCCGGGCCAAGGTCCCGACCTCCTGCGCGCCTGAAATCGTGTATTGGCCGTCGAATACGAAGGTCGGAACGCCGGTAATCCCGAGAACCGCGGCGTGGCGCTCAGCGGCGATCACGCCGTCCTGGCCTGCACGCAAAACGAGCGCCGAACGAGTCTCGTACTCCGGGAGACCCGCGTCGACTCCCAGCCGAACCAGCACCTCGATGTCGCCGATGTCGCAGCCCTCCTCGAAATAGGCGCGCATGACTCGATCCATGACCGCCGTTTGGCGGCCGCAACGAGCCGCATGAGCCATCAACAGGTGCGACCGGCGGGTATTCGGCATGCGCTGGATCAAATCGAACCGGAATTCAATGCCGCTGGCCCTCCCCTGGCGCCCGAGCTCGGCGTGGGCTTCCGCCACGAGTTCCGGCGGGCCGATCCTGCCGGCAAGGTAGATCGCACGATCGACGCCCTCGGCGGGCATGTCGGGATTCAGCTCGAAAGGCCGCCAAGTCACGCGCGGCTCATGCTGCGGGCGCGCGGCCAGCGCGAGCTCGAAGCGCCGTTTGCCGAGATAGCACCAAGGACAAACCGTATCCGAATAGATATCAATTCGCATGTTCCGCTTCCATCATAGGGATTGTACCGGGCCCCTTATAGGGTTTGGCGTGAACGGGTATCATTCCGTCCGGTTCCACGATGCGGACGGCCCCGGTGTAGTCAATGGCGCGAAGCCTAAAAACCAAGTACTTGCTGCTCGCACTGGCGGTCGGGGCCGTGCTGTCCCTGCTGCTCGGCGGCCTGTCGTACTACGAACACCGGGTCGACGCCGCGGACGTGAACCAGCTCACCTATGCCACGGTCGCCCAGAAACTGGAAGCTGACCTGGAAACGCGCGCGAGCAGCCTGAGTGAAATCACCGCCACCTCGCTGGCGCCTGCGCTGAGCTCCGGCAACAAGACCGCTGTCGCATCGATCGCCCAGCGGCTGCTCGACGAGCGCGACATCGGCAGAGTCGAGGTGTTGGATGCCCGCGGCACGGTGCTGTTCCGCGGCGGCGATCCCGCCGCGCAAGCTGCGGGCGACTGGTTCGTCTTCCAGAGCACCATCCACTCGAATCTGGTATCGGCACCGGTGCAGCGGGTCGGAAGTCTGCGTATCTGGATGAGCCGCGCCGAGATGCGCGAAACTCTCACCAGCCTGGGTGCCCAGCTGGAAAGCCAGCAAGGCATGCAGATCAAGCGCATGCGCGGCCTGCTTGCCGGCATCACCCTCCCCCTGCTGGTCTTGGGGCTGGCCGGCGCCTGGTTCATCGCCCGGCAGCTGTCGGGACCCATCTCTGCGCTGGTCAAGAGTGCCGACCGGATCGGCCAGGGCGACTACACCCGGCCGCTCGCCGTGGTGCGCCACGATGAGCTCGGCGACCTACAATTCGCGCTCGAACGCATGCGGCAGAAGCTGAATGAAACGACCATCACCAAGAACTATCTCAACACGGTGCTCAACAGTCTGAGTGATGCCGTCTTGGTGACTTCGCCCGAAGGCATCGTGAAAAGCTGCAACGAGGCCACCCAGAGACTGCTCGGCTACCAGGAAGCGGATTTACTGGGCAAGCCTTTGGTGAGCTTCATCGACGAGGCGCACAAAAACGGCTTCGATTTGACGAACTCGGCCCCCGAGGCGCGCGAGACCGTGCTGCGCACGGCCAGCGGACAAACCATTCCGGTCTCCATGGCGAGTTCGGAGATCACCACGGCTGATCCTCAGTTCCAAGGCAACATTTATGTGGCGCGCAACATCACCGAGCGCAAGCGCGCCGAGCGGCGTATCCGCTATCTAGCGCGCTACGACACGCTCACGAAAATGCCGAATCGCATGCAGTTTCAGCATTTGCTGCAGCAGGCGATCGCGCGCGCGCGGCGCAGCCAGCGCTCGCTCGCGCTCCTCTATCTGGATTTGGATCGATTCAAGGAGGTCAACGATACCTTCGGACACGCCGCCGGCGATCGAACTCTGGAGATCTTGAGCGAACGCCTCACCAGAAACCTGAGCAAGGACACGGTCATCGGCCGGCTGGCGGGCGACGAGTTCGCCATGTTCGTCGATGATCTGCCGATGGACGTCGACAATCGCGCGAGCATAGGCACCCTCGCGCGCACGCTGCTCGACGAGATAAGCCGCACGTTCTACGTGAACCAACAAGAAGTCTATTTAACCGCGAGCGTCGGCGTCGCCATCTGCCCATACGACGCCGAGAATGTGATCGATTTGATCCGCAATGCCGATGCGGCGATGTATCACTCGAAACAGAACGGCGGCAACTCCTGTGCGTTCTACGTGCCCGAAATGAATGCCGCGGCGGTCGAAAGACTGATGTTGAAGAGCAAGCTGCGGCGTGCGTTGGAACGCGACGAGCTGGTCATCCTGTATCAGTCCAAAGTGGATCTCAGAAACGGCCGCGTGGTCGGCGCCGAAGCGCTGCTCCGCTGGCGTCTGCCGGGCCACGGCGACATTTCGCCCTCGCATTTCATTCCCCTCGCCGAAGAGACCAGCCTGATACTCGACATCGGCGAGTGGGTGTTGAACCGCGTGTGTTCGGACTACCGCGAATGGCAGAAATCCGTGCCCGAACCCGGCCGAATCGCGATCAATCTCTCGCTGCGTCAGCTCAAGCAAGCAAGCTTCATCGCCCGCTGCCGCGCCGTGTTCCGCAAGCACGAAGTTTCCCCCACCTGCTTCGAACTGGAAGTCACGGAAACCACCCTGATGACGGACCCGAAACGCACCATCGGGCTGCTGAACGAGCTGTACGCCATGGGCTTGAACCTGGCCATCGACGATTTCGGCACGGGATACTCCTCGCTGTCGGCGTTGCAGCAATTTCCGATCGGCACCCTGAAAATCGACCAATCGTTCGTCCGCGATGCCGCGGTGGACTCGGACGACGCCGCCATCGTCCGTACCATCATCGACATGGGCAAGAGCCTCGATCTGGAGGTGATTGCCGAAGGCGTGGAAGCATCCGAGCAGCTCGAATTCCTGCGTAGGCATGGCTGCTACTATGCTCAAGGGCGCTTGTTCGGTGATGCGATGGAAGCGGGCAAAATGCTCGCTATTCTGTCCGCCCAGGTCGGCGGGGCGCCCCATCACGCGACCTTGTGCGTTCCGACGGTCTTGCGGCCGATCAGATTATCTTCGTAGCCATCCCCTGTGTTATCTGCTCGGGATCTCACCCTGCGGCGCGGTCCGGAGCCGCTGTTCGAGCAGGTCAATTTCACCGTATTCCGCGGCGACAAGGTCGGAATCACCGGCGCCAACGGCACCGGCAAGTCGAGTCTGATCGCGGCGATTCGCGGCGAACTCGCCGCTGACCGAGGCGACATCGATCGGCCGGCGAACTTGAAGATTGCCCACGTTGAACAGGAAGTCGCCGCGAGCAGCCGTGCTGCGATCGAATTCGTATTGGACGGAGATTCAGAGCTCCGCAGAGTGCTCGCTGCCATCGCGGACGCCGAGGCCGACCATCAGGGCGGATCCGCTTCGGCCATGGCAATCGCCGAAGGCTATGCGTCGTTGCAGGCAATCGAGGGCTTCAGTGCGCGGGCGCGGGCGGCGGCGGTCATGCACGGGCTCGGCTTCAGGACGGCGGATCATGAGCGTGAGGTGGCGGAGTTCTCGGGAGGCTGGCGGGTGCGGTTGGCGATGGCGCGCGCACTATGCTCGCGGGCCGATCTCCTGCTGCTGGACGAGCCCACGAATCACCTGGATTTGGACGCCATAGTCTGGCTGGAAGATTGGCTGAAGACGTTCCAGGGAACCCTGCTGATGATTTCTCACGATCGCGAATTCCTCGACGCCATCATCGACCGGGTGCTGCACATCGAGAATCGTGCCATCCACGCCTACTCGGGCAACTACTCGCAGTTCGAGCAAAAGCGCGCGGAGGAACTGGCATTGCAGCGGGTACTGCAGGCGCGGCAGGTACGCCGAGTGGCGGAAATCACCTCCTTCGTGAATCGCTTTCGCGCCAGCGCCACCAAGTCGCGCCAGGCGCAAAGCCGGCTGAAGATGCTGGAGCGCATGGAGCGCATCGTTCCGGCGCACGTCGACAGCCCGTTCGAGTTCGAATTTGCCGCTGCGCTCAAAACGCCGCGCCCCCTCTTGACCGTGGAAGACGCTGCCTGCGGCTACGCGCATACCCGCATCGTCGGCGACATCAATGTCTCCATCGGGCCGCTGGATCGGATCGCCTTGCTGGGGCCGAACGGCGCCGGCAAATCGACGTTGACCAAGATGCTGGCGGGCGAGGCGGCGCCGCTCGCGGGTCGGCGCATTCCCGCGGCGGATTTGAACGTGGGCTACTTCGCGCAACAGCAGATGGAGCAGCTGCAGCCGGACTGCGACGCTTTTTGGCATTTGCGCAATTTGGGAGGACCGGATTTCGCCAAGGGCGATGAGCAACGCGTGCGCGACCATCTGGGCAGATTCGGCTTCGAAGGCGACCGGGCGTTCGAACCGGTGGGCCGATTTTCAGGCGGCGAAAAGGCGCGCCTGACTCTGGCTCTGCTGGTGGCGCGGCGGCCCAACCTCCTGTTGCTGGATGAGCCGACCAATCATCTCGACATCGACATGCGCCACGCGGTCAGCGTCGCATTGCAGAGCTTCGAGGGTGGAATGGTGATCGTGTCCCATGATCGTCACTTGATCAAAACGGTCGCGGATTCGCTGTGGGTGATCGCCGACGGCAAGCTGACGGTCTTCGAGGGAGATTTGGACGACTACCAGCAAGGCTTGAGGGCAGGCGTCAAGACCGGGCCGGCCGAGGCAAAGAGTGCCGTGCCGAAGCGCGCGCGGCAGGACGCAGCGGCGGACGCCCGCGCGGCTGCCCGCGCGGCCGCATTGAAGTCGCGCGGCCGAATGAGCGCGCTGCGCCGAGAGCTCGGGCAGATCGAGGAGCGCATTGCCGCGATCGCGGCGGAACGGTCGCTGATCGAAGAGGAGCTTTGCAAGGACCCCATGCATCGCGGACTCCAGGCGCAGCACGCAGATTTGATGCGCGACGCGGCTTCCATGGAGACGCGCTGGATGGAACTGGGGACGGCGCTCGAGGCGGCGGAGCACCAAGCCGGCGGCCCGGACTGACCGCCATGTCGGACACCGATCCGCCGGCACCCGCCACCCGGTCGCGATTCGCGCGCGGCACCCGGATCGTTCTTCTGATGCTGCTGCTCGCGTGGCTGTCGCTGGTCTTCTGGAATTTGGCGAAACC
>DASWEO010000331.1:0-6802 GCA_036394715.1 Steroidobacteraceae bacterium | reverse complement strand
CGCTGCGCGAACGCAAGGCCGCGACCCGCCGGAAGATATTGGTCGGCGGAATCGTACTGGCCAAAGTGGAACACGGAGAAATCGACCATGAGCAGTTTCGCGGTTGGCTCGACCAGGCCCTGACCCGACCCGAAGATCGGGTCTTGTTTGGTTTGCCCGTAAGCGAGAGCGGACCTGGGGCGCCATCCGACGCCGGTGGATGATTTCTCTGTTCTCCGCATCGGCAAGCGTATCTCCGCATAGTGTGCGGAGATTAGGCTGGCTATTCTCCGCAGCGGCCGGGAAACTCCGTGCGCCGCCGCTCGCACGTTGCCATGTGAATTGAGGCCGGAATCTGCGTGACCTACGGCGTTCGGCCGCGTTTGGGCTACGGCGAAGCGAATCGGTGCGGGTCTCATCTTGACACCGTCTGCATTTTTATGCAGGATGCGCGCAACTTTATGCACGGGCCAGATTCGATGCTCAGCTCCGATATCGACAATAACACCAGCGCTCCGGCGCGCCGCTCGATGCTGGCGAAGATCATTCGCGAGCAGGCCGTAGGAAGGCAAACCGAACTGGTGGCGATGTTGCGCAAGCATGGCCATGTTGCGACCCAATCGAGCGTCAGCCGGGATCTGCGCGAACTGGGGGTGGCTAAAATGGGTGATCGCTATGTGCTGCCCGATACCGCCGCTCCACCCAAGAGCGATTTTTCGACCCTAAAGCAGTTCGTCAACGCTCGTTTGACCGCCGGCACGAATCTGACTGTGTTGAAAACGACCGTGGGCTCGGCGCAAAGCGTGGCCGTCGCCATCGACACCGCTCGATGGCCGGAGGTCATCGGCACGCTGTCCGGCGATGACACCATCTTCATCGCCACGGCCGGCGCGCGCGACCAGCGCAAACTGGCCGACCGCCTTCTCGCCATCTTCGGACGCTAAAACCCCATGACATCGACTTCAAGGCAGGGCGCCGAGCCCATACTTTTGGCATTTTCCGGCGGCCTCGACACATCCTTCTGCGTCCCCTGGCTCAAGGACACCTATCAGCGGCCGGTGATCACGGTGACCGTCGACACCGGCGGCATCGACGAGGCCGCGGCAAAGTCCTTGGCCGAGCGCTCGGTGCAGCTGGGCGCCATCGAACATCATCTCATCGATGCACGCACCGCCTATTTCGACCAGGTGCTCCAATATCTGCTCATGGGCAATGTGCGCCGCGGCGGGGTATACCCGCTGTGCGTCGGCGCCGAGCGCGTGCTGCAGGCGCAGACGATCGCACAGATGGCGCTCTCGCTGAAAACCACGATGGTCGCGCATGGCTGCACGGCCGCGGGCAACGATCAAGTGCGCTTCGAAGTGGCGTTGCGCACCTTGGCGCCGGACCTCGAGATCATCGCGCCGGTTCGCGACCGGGCGTTCAAGCGGCCGGAACAGCTCAAGTATCTCGAAGATCATCATCTGCCGATTCCACCCTTCGGCGCGGCGTACTCGGTGAACCGCGGACTCTGGGGCGTCACCATCGGCGGCAAGGAGACATTGACGTCGGAGGGCAGCATTCCGGAGGAGGCGTGGGTACTCTCCAAGAACGCATTCTCGGCGCCGCGCCTGCCTGAGCGCCATTCGATCGGTTTCAACCAGGGAGTTCCGGTCAGTCTCGACGGCGCCGCATTGTCTGCCGTCGCCATCATCGAGAAATTGGAGGCGTTGGCCGGTCCCTTCGGCATTGGACGCGGCATCCATTTGGGCGACACCGTGATCGGCACCAAGGGGCGGGTCGCGTTCGAGGCCCCGGCGGCCGACGTGCTGCTGACGGCCCATCGGGAGCTGGAAAAGTTGGTGTTGACGGGCAAGCAGGCGCGCATCAAGGACTCTGTGGCCCAACCCTATGGCGACCTGGTGCACGAAGGACAACACTTGGATCCGGTGTGCCGGGATATCGAGGCGCTGTTGCTGTCCTCTCAGGCGCGCGTCAGCGGCGAGGTCAAGGTTCTGTTCCGGCCGGGTTCCGCGTTCGTGGAAGGCGTCGCGTCGCCCTATTCGCTGATGGCGGCATCGAAAGGCGTCTACGGCGAATCCGCCGGTGAGTGGACGCCGACCGATGCGTTGGGGTATTCGAAGATGCTGGCCCTGACCGGCGTGTTCTACCAGCGTGCCGGAACCAATGCGCAGGCGCGGGCGGGGAAGTCATGAGCGGCATGCGCACCGTGGTCGTCGATAAAATCGCCTCAGTGACGCAGGCCTGTGGCCTGTCGCACGAGATCCGCATCGCAGCGGACATTCCCTGCGAGGAGGGCTTGGTTGTCGTGGTCGAGATCCTCAACAACAAGTCAACCTACAACACACTGGAGCTGACCAGCGGCCGCATGGCGAAGGTGGCACGCGGGGATGTGGTGGTCGGCGCGTTGGGTCATCGCAAGGCCTTGTTCGGCTACTCGGGCCACATTCCGGAGACGCTCAAACCCGGCGATGTGATTCAAATGCTGAATATCGGCGGCGTCCTCGGCATCTGCGACTCCGCAACGCCCGACAAGGGCAAGCCTTTCGACTGTAAAGTCCTCGGCGCCGTATTGACCTTTCCGTATCTGGGCGAGCGCATCGGCGTGCCCGCCAAGGTGGGCTACAAGGCGCTGGACTACAACGCCGCGCTCGACGTGCGCGGCGTACCGGTGGTGGCGCTGGCCGGCACCTGCATGGAGGCGGGCAAGACCGCGGCGGCCTCCGCCATTATCGCGCGCATGCGCCATCGCGGACTGATCGTGGATGCCTTCAAAGCGACCGGCGTCTCGCTGCGCCGTGACGTCCTGGCGTTCGAGGACTCGGGCGCGCGGCGTACCATGATTTTTACCGACTTAGGGATCGTGACCACGACCGAGAAATGCGGTCCGGCGTTGACCCGCACCATGCTGACGGAAATGGCCACCGGCCAGCCGGATGTCATCGTGTTCGAATTGGGCGACGGACTCTTGGGGACGTATGGTGTGGAATCGATTCTGCGTCAGGCGGACATCAAGAAGGCGTTGACCGCGGTGGCGTTGTCGGCCAACGATCCGGTCGCCGCCTGGGGCGGCGTCAAGTTGTTGCGCGAGCGCTTCGGCATCGAGCCTTGCGTCGTCACCGGTCCCGCGACGGACAATCAAGTGGGGATCGAGATCATCCGTGAGCAGATGAACGTCCAGGCGTTCAATGCCATCAGCAATCCCGCGGATCTCGGCGACCACATCATCACTTGGCTGGGCTTGAGCCACGTGCGTGAATCCAAAGTAGCCGGCGAATGAACGGCCCCACCCCCGCGATCGTACTGGGCGGCACCGGCTATGTGGCCGGAGAGCTGCTGCGCCTGATCGCGGGGCATCCGCAGCTTTCCGTCGCCGCCATTCTGTCGGATAGTCAGCCCGGTGCTCCGGTCGCCGGCGCATTCGCGCATTTGCGCAGCGCCTATCCGGATCTCAAATTCGCCGATCTCGACGAGATCGAGACCGTCGTGCGGCGCATGCCGCGCTGCGCGTTGTTCTCCGCCGCACCCCACGGCGTCGCCGCGGCCATCATCGATCGTCTGCTGACGGCGGCCGAGGCGGCGGGCACACGGGTGCACTGCGTGGATATCTCGGCCGACTTCCGCTACTCGAGTTCCGCCGCCTATGAGGCGGTGTACAAGCACGCCCATGGCGCGCCGGAAAGAATTCGTGAATTTACCTGTGCCGTTCCGGAGCATTTGCAAAAATCGCCGACACCGCATGTCGCGCATCCCGGATGCTTCGCAACCGCGACGCTGCTCGCGAGCGTGCCGCTGCTGGCGCTGGGGCTGACGGATATGCGCCTGTTCGTCACCGGCATCACCGGCAGCACCGGTTCCGGCCGCAAACCGATCGAAGGCACTCATCATCCGCACCGGCACAGCGATCTCTATACCTACGGTGCCTTGAGTCATCGACATGTGCCGGAAATCATCGCCTGCGCGAAACTGGCCACGGGTCTCGAAGCGGAGCTCAATTTCGTGCCGCACTCCGGTCCCTTCGCGCGCGGCATCCATGTCACCGTGCAGGCCAGTCTCAAGAAGCCGCTGGGCACGGCGCAGGCGCTGGAGGCGCTCCGGTCGTACTACAAGGACTGTCCTTTCGTGCGCGTCAGCGACACCGCACCGCGCGTCAAGGATGTGGCGACCAGCAATTATTCGAATTTGAGCGCGGTGACCAACGGTAACTCCATCGCTGTCATGTCGGTGGTCGACAATCTCAACAAAGGCGCCGCCGGCGGCGCCATTCAATGGATGAATCGCTTATTGGGTCTTGCCGAGACCACCGGCCTCACGACCCCGGCGCCCGGATGGACTTGAGGCGCACGGAACCACGACACGGCAGACAACAGCGACAAACGCGGTAAGCAATTCAAATGGCGACACCTCTGACAACTGTGACGACCCAGGCTCTCTCCAGCCACCTGGCGCAAGTGTTTGCGCAATATCCCATCGAGGTGGCCCACGGGGAGGGCGTCTGGCTGCACGCGCGCGACGGCCGCAAGATCCTGGATTTCTACGGCGGGCATGCGGTCGCCGGCTTGGGTTACGGTCATTCACGCTGGCTGGCCGCGCTCGAGCGCCAGGCTCGGCAAATGGCCTTTCAGACCAACGCGCTGCCCATGGTAATCCGCGAGCGCGCCGCCGCCCGCTTGGCCAAGTTCGTGGGGCTTGGTCTCGATACGGTGTTTTGGATCAACAGCGGCGCCGAAGCCAATGAAAATGCGCTGAAGCTCGCCTTCAAGCTGACCGGCCGCAGCAAGATCGTGGCACTGGTACAGGGCTGGCACGGCCGAACCGCCGCGGCCGGCGCCGTGACGTGGGGCGCGCTCGAAAAATGGTACGGGTTTCCGCGCACGCCTTTCGACGTGAGATTCACGCCGCGCGACGATCCCGCCGCCGTCGATCAATTCGTCGACCGGGATACGGCCGCGGTGATCGCCGAACCGGTGCAGGGCGTGGGCGGCGCCTACGATGTGGGCAAGCCGATGTTGCAGGCGCTGCGTCGGCGCTGCGATGAGGTCGGCGCGTTGCTGATATTCGACGAAGTGCAATGCGGAACCGGCCGCACCGGAGCACCCTTTGCCGCGAATTTCTACGGCGTCACTCCGGACATGATCACCGCCGCCAAGGCCTTGGGCAACGGGTTTCCCGTATCGGCCCTGCTGTTGTCGCGACGCATCGCGGGGCAGCTCAAGTACGACGACATGGGTACGACCTTCGGCGGCGGCCCCATGGCTTGTGCCGTGGCCGAAGCGGTGATCGACACCATCGAGTCCGAGTCGCTGCTCGCGAACGTGCGCCAGGTCTCGGCCTATATTCGCTCCAGCTGCGTCATTGGCCCGGTCACCGGTGTACAGGGCGCGGGATTCCTTCTGGGTCTGAAGACTTCCCGACCGGCCAAGGAGGTGCAGTCGGCGCTGCTCGCCAAAAACATACTCACCGGCACCAGCGCGGATCCGCACATCCTGCGCCTGCTGCCGGCGTACATCTTGAACGAGGGTCATGTGGATCAGCTGAGCGACGCCTTGGCGAAAATATCCGCATGAAGCGCTTCCTCAATCTGGCCGATTTCAGCCGCGAGCAGGTTCTGGATCTGCTCGCGCTCGCCCAGGCCTTGCAAGATAAACCGGATCCGCGGGCGCTCGCGGGCAAGATCCTGGGGTTGGTGTTCTTCAATCCCTCGCTGCGCACTCTGGCGTCATTCCAAGCCGGAATGGCGCGCCTCGGCGGCAGCTCCTTCGTGATCACTCCGGGCCAGGGCACGTGGCAGCTCGAGACTCGGCAGGGCGCCATCATGAAGGGCGCGGCCGCCGAACATATCCGCGAAGGCATACCGGTGCTGGCGTCGTATTGCGATGCGCTGGGCGTGCGCGCCTTCGCCGAGGGCAAGAATCTCGAGCAGGACATTGGCGAATCCCTGTTCGGAATGATCGACGAGCTTTGCGACAAACCGCTGATCAACATGGAATCGGCGATGAATCATCCCTGCCAGGCACTGGCCGACTGGCGCACGATGGATGAACTCAAGGTACCGCAGCGAGCCAAGTTCGTCCTGAGCTGGGTCTACCATCCGAAGGCGCTGCCCTTGGCCGTGCCCGCGGCCGCCATGCACATGGCGGCCATGCGCGGCATGGAGGTGGTGGTGCTGCGTCCGGATGGCTTCGCCCTGCCGCCGCAAATCATGACCGTCGCGCGCTCAGCCGCGGCCGCCGCCGGCGGCTCGCTCACCGAGACCTCCGATCGCACCGCAGCCCTCGCCGGCGCGAGCGTGCTGTATGCGAAGGAGTGGGGTACCACCACGTACTACGGCGACACCGAGGCGGACTCGCGGCTGCGCGCCGATCTCTCCGATTGGTGCGTGCGCGAGCGATGGTTCGCGGGTGCATTGCCCGACGCCAAACTCATGCATTGCCTGCCGGTGCGCCGCAATGTCGCGGTCGCCGATGAAGTTCTGGACGGTCCGCGCGCGGTGGTCAAACGCGAGGCCTTCAATCGTCTGGCGGTGCAGATGGCCGTTCTGCATCGCATGCTGGCCTGATCGGCTGCCGTTTCGGAGTATTCTCATGATCATGAGTCGACCTGACCCTTCCGTCGCGGTGCGAGCGCTCAAGAGCGCGGCGCCGTACATCCGCATGTACAAGAACAAGGTCTTCGTCATCAAGGCGGGCGGCGCGGTATTCAGCGACGAGATGTCGACGCGCGCTTTGATCGAGCAAGTGGCGATTCTGCACCAGGTGGGCATCAAGACCGTGCTGGTCCACGGCGGCGGTCCGCAGCTGGACAACCTGCAAGCGACGTTGGG
>DASWEO010000330.1:0-3117 GCA_036394715.1 Steroidobacteraceae bacterium | reverse complement strand
AGGGTAAGACGCGCGCCGCGCTCGACCCGCTGTTGCGCGACATCGCTCTGCAAGGTCCGTGGGTCAGCGCGCATCCTGATGTCATTCTGAAGATGGGCGTCAAGGACGTCCTCTACCGCACGCGCCATCTGGGCTGGGGCGGCGATACGCATCGTTACGACAGCGCCGAAACCTTCCGTGCGGAGTCTCCGTCTCGCCTGCAGACCGCCGGCACGCGCGTGCTCAAGCAGAACCGCGGCAATGGCGGGCAAGGAGTCTGGAAAGTGGAAGCTCTGCGCCATGCCGGCGGAATGGTCCGAGTGCTGCACGCGCAGCGCGGGAGCCAACCCGAGGAGATGCCGCTCGACACTTTCATGGTCCGCTGCGAGCCGTATTTCGGCTGGGGCGGCTGCATCATCGACCAAGCGTTTCAACCGCGCCTGCCCGAAGGGATGGTCCGTTGCTACATGAGCGGCAAAAGGGTCGCGGGCTTCGGACACCAACTCATCAAAGCGTTGATTCCGCCGCCACCCGAAGGGCCGGATTCGCCGGAAGGGCGGCCCGGGCCGCGCATCATGCACGGCCCCGACGCGCCTTCGTTTCAGGCGTTGAGGACCTTGATGGAAAACGAATGGACGCCGCAGATGATGAAAACGCTCGGCATCGACGAACCGTCGCTTCCGGTGATCTGGGACGCGGATTTCCTGTACGGCCCGCGAGATGCGGCGGGTGCTGACACCTATTTTTTATGCGAGATCAACGCGAGTTCGTGCTTCGCCATTCCCGACGAAGCACCAGCGGCCATCGCACGCACGGTCAAGATTCGTTTACTGCGCGAATTTGAGAGTTCGTCGTTGGCTGCAGCTCCGGAGCATTCGCCGCCGACGTGAGCGAGGCAAAGGCCGCGTTTATGGGCGACTAACGCATCCACCGGGACATCGCTGCGTTCAATGGCTTGCACGGGTTTGCCGTCCAATCGATCTATAACTTCTCGGATGGCTTGCAAATCGCCCTGCTCGGCCTTGTCGAGCAGTTTTTCAATGATCACACGTAGGCGACGGCCACCGCCCCTTAGCACTGCCAGCCTAAGCAAATCACTGACCGGCTTTTCTCGGTTCACGGACCCAATCGTGCTGCCCATGATAACCCGCCTCTAGACGTTTGAAGCTTCAAGCAAATCCGTGACGGAACTATGGTTCGATAACCGGCATTCGCCCCACCTCTCGACGTCGTTACCCAGGTGCCTGGGCTGGGGGCGGAACCACATAGAGCGTCAGTGCAAATATGGCGTAGATGAAGATGAGCAGCACACCGATGAACCATGCCGAACGTCCGCTGTTCGTGATGAAGGTGGCCATCACGGCAGCGATCATCACCATGGTCACGGCGCCGGGCCAGAACTGCAGGTTCATCGGCGCTGGCCCGACGACATAGCTGAGCAGCACGAGCACTGGCGCGACGAACAGCGCGATCTGCGAGGCGCTGCCAAGCGCGATGCTGACGCTCATGTCGAGGCGGTCCTTGCGCGCGGCAGAGAATGCCACGGCCATCTCGGCCGCAGCGCCCACGAGCGAGACAATGATGAAGCCGACGAAAGCCGGGCTCATCCCGAACGTCTCCGCCGCCTTTTGCACGGATTCCACAAAGATCTCGCTCACCAATGCGACCAGCACGGTAACGACGAGGAGCGTGCCGACCGCAAGGCCGATCGGCCACGGCGCCTCGGTCTCGCCATGCTCTTCGCTCGCAAAGAATTCCTTGTGTGTCCTGAGTGAAAACACAAGGCCCAGGCCATAGGCGGTGATGAGCAGCATGGCGAGGCCGGCGCTGAGCTTTTGTGTCAGGACCTCACCGTGCGCGAGGTCAAGGTCGGCGACCGCCGACGGGGCTAGGAGGGCAACGGTTGCCATCAGCAGCAGCGCCGAATACAGCCTTCCGCCGGCCCGGTTGTATTCTTGGACATGGTAGCGGAGCCCGCCGAGCAGGAAGGAGGCGCCCAGCATGAAGAGCGAGTTGGTGACGATCGCGCCGGCGATCGATGCTTTCACCAGCATGTATTGACCGGCGTGCAGCGCGGTCACGGCGATGATCAGCTCGGTCAGATTTCCCAGCGTTGCGTTGAGCAATCCGCCCACTGCATCGCCCGTCTTTGCGGCGACGGCTTCGGTCGCGTGGCTGAGAAGCGCCGCTAGCGGCACAATGGCAAGGACTGCGAGCACGAACAGGAGGGTGTGCGCCTCCGGCGCCGCCTTTTCGGCCACCAGCACGATTGGCACGACAGCCAGCATCCAGAGCAATGGGCTGTGCCGGATCTCCTTGAGCAGAGATTGCATGTCGTCTCCCTTGTCAGACGCAATGGCGAAGGTTCGAGCGCGATTGCCGGCGAAGTATTGATCTGGCTCAACGCAGGCGGGGGAGGCCGCCCGGGTCGCGGATCGGTCAAGTGCCGTCTATGCCCCCGCTGCCAAGGAACCGCACCTTGGCCAAAAATTAGTGACCGTCATCCCGTTGATCTACGTCAAGTACCCGTGCCGAGAGCGTCGCAGTGTGCTGTGCGTCCTGTTTCGCAAACGCAGAGCGAAGCGGAACATTTCAATCGAATAACAAGCAAACTAGGGAGGAAGCACCATGTTTCGGTATGCTCTCGCCGCTCTTGCGGCAATCGTTCTTATTGCCGCCAGCCTAGTTCCCGACGACGCATTCGCTCGCCGTGGTGGAGTCGGTGGTTTCCGGGCTGGAGGTTTTCATGGCGGCGGGGTTCGGGCCGCGCACTTCCGGGGCGGGGCTGTACATGCGGGGAGATACGCTCACGTGTCCCGTCCGATCGCGGGCCGCCCGGTAGCGCGCGCGGCGGTCGCCCGAGGGGTTTATCGCAACGCGGCTTATCGCGGGGCGTGGCGAGGCGCGGCGGGCGCGGCAGTGGTCGGAGCCGCTGCGGCGGGAGCCTACGGCTATTACGGCGGTTACTATGGCAACTACAACAACGGCTGCTACCGCGATGCCTATGGCTATGTGGTCTGCCCAAATCAATATGCGTATTGACGCCCGCTAAAGCGCGTGCAGACGGCGGTTCGGCCAGTTCTTACCGCCGTCCGCTCTCAGATTTGTCGCTTCTCGGTCGAGCGGGCCAAGCAGCCA
>DASWEO010000329.1:0-15651 GCA_036394715.1 Steroidobacteraceae bacterium | reverse complement strand
CCTTGATCGAGACGTTCCTGCACGAATTGCAAACCGATGCGGTCGTCGCACTGGTCAACCAGACCCAACTGTCGCCGACCGCATTCCTGCAAACCGTCCTGGTGCAATTCGGTTTTTCGCCCTTCAACATGAAGAAGCCGGAAGTCCTGGCGACGTTGAATCAATTCCTGGTGGATCAGCATGTCAGCGGGCGCAAGGTTTTGCTGATTGTCGACGAGGCCCAGAATTTGAGTCACCGCGTGCTCGAAGAGGTACGCATGCTGTCAGGCATCGAGACCACCAAGGAGAAGGCTCTTCGCATCATTCTCGCAGGGCAACCCGAGCTCAACGACAAGCTCGATTCGCCCGAGCTGGTTCAGCTCGCGCAACGCGTACGCCTGCGATTTCATCTGACCGCCCTCACGAAGGCTGAGACGGCGTCGTACATCGATCATCGGCTGGAGGTGGCCGGCTCCCAGGGGCGGCGCATATTTGCGGACGACACCTACGCCACGATTTACAAATACACGGGCGGCGTGCCGCGCCTCATCAACACTCTATGCGATACCTGCATGATGGCTGCCTTCGGACGGGACCGGGATACGGTGACTGCGGACGATCTCCATGCCGCGATTCAGGAGCTGCAGTGGGTCGAATTCGGCGCCAGCACCAACAGCATGCGCGCTCCCAATCTGGACCAGAGTCTGCCGCCTCACACCGGCACCGGCCATACGGTCGGGCGAATACTGCTCGCGTGCGAGGGCAAAACCATGATGGAGCGCGAACTCAAGCCGGGTCGCCTGGTGATCGGCCGAACGCCGGACAACGATTTACAGATCGACAGCAAATTCATCAGCCGCCATCACTGCCAGATCGTGACGCAGACGGACTCGTGCCTGATCGAGGATCTGAACAGCACCAATGGTATTTACGTCCAATCCAAGCGCGTTCGCCGGTACAACTTGAACGACGGTGACGTGGTGCAGGTCGGTCAACATGAAATCATGTACATCGACGAACGGATGCCGCGAATGCGCGGCATCGGCGATACGGCCGAAAGCGAGATTCCTGAAAAGCACTAACCGTGCAGCGTAGACGGCAACTCGATGGTTTCACCCGAGTATTCGCGGCTCAATGCACGATAATCCTGCCGGCGCAGCAGCAGCGTCAGCGCCGCCGTCTCGACGATGACGCCGATGGCGAAGGCTGCGACGGCGCGGCGGCCATCCGGATCAAGGTAGAAAAGAAATATCGCGAGTCCGCCTATCGCCATATACACATAGGGCAGGCTTTCATAAACAGGGCGAGCTAAGCGCATGAATACCACCTCCGTGCGCCATGTTAATGCCGATGCCGCGGACAAATTCGCCGGATTTAACTTAAAATCAGGTAAATTGCCGCAGGGCGGCGGGCCCCCTTCGGGGTCCCTACCGGCCCGTCCTGACGGCCCGCGTGCCGCGGCGCGATTCCTCGGCCGGGTCCCGGCTTTCCCTGCCGTGACCGGGTACTACCTACTCTACCGCGCGACTATCTGCCGACCGTCTTACGTCTTAGTCCTTGCCCACCAACAGCTCGGAAATGCGCGACAACCAGGAGTTGCGCCAACCCTCGACGTGAAGCTCCTCATTCTTGGGTTTGGGAGCGCGCTTGGACTCCGACAGCAGATCCTTGGGCAGCTTGATCTGAAAGGTTCCCGTCATTGAATCGTCGGCCATGGAAGCTCCGTCGTTGAGTCGTTGATACCGTGACTTCAGCGTACCGACTCCCACCCAGAGGCAGATGAGATCGGGCGCACGTTATTGTCGTTTCGCGGCTGCGGCGGAAGCAACGCGTCGCCACAATGCGACGCGTCATATACTTCTTACAATATGTCGCTCAAGGTTTCGATATGTCGCTCGAGGCTTTGACGCTGCGCGACTTGCCCACGAATCTACTGTGCGACGCCGCCGCGCAGGCGCACTGATTCGAACTCATCACCCGGCAGCCAGCTCACGGTGTCCTTCGCCAGCAGCGCCTGCCAGCCCAGCGCAAAGCCGAATTGGGCGAGCGACGCATTGCTCGAGAAATCCATTGAAGGCGAATACTCGTCGCTGGGATTGTGATAGTGCTTGGCGGTGTACTCGTCGCGCTGCGCCTTGCCCCACTCCGGCGGATGCCCGGCAAATTTCACGCCCGTGTTGATCGAGAATGCCGGAACCCCGGCACGCGCCAGACTGAAGTGATCGGAGCGATAGAAGTGGCCGGCGCCGGGTTCGGCGTCCGGCTGGATGTCGAAGCCGAAGGCCTTGGCTGTTTTCTCGACGGTGGGATAGAACGAGGTGCGTTCCGCACCCGTCACGTTCACGGACTCAGGCACGCCGATCGGCGGTATCGCGTCGAAATTCAAGCCGAGCGCGATCCGCGCGGCCGGAATCGGCAGGCGCTTGCCCAGATAATTCGACCCCAGCAAGCCTTTCTCCTCGGCGGTCACCGACGCGAACAGCACCGGGTGGGGCGGCCGAGCCGGCGACGACGCGTAGGCATGCGCCAATTCCAACAAGATCCCGACACCCGTGCCGTTGTCGACGGCTCCGTTGTAGATGTTGTCGCCGCTCATCGTCGGATCGATTCCGAGATGGTCGTAGTGCGCCGAATAGATGACGGCCTGGGTTTCGGCGTCGGTGCCGGGCAGCAACCCGAGCACATTGTAGGACACGAATTTGCGCACCGCGCTCGCGATGTGCGCTTTGAATCGCACCGGCAATTCCCGCGCCTTGAACCCACGTGTGCCGGCGCCTGCCATCATCTCGTCCAGGCGGAGTCCCGAGGCACCGAACAATTGCCGCGCCACATCGAGCTGTATCCACGACGCCGCCTTGAGCTTCGGATCCCTGTCGTTGCTCAGGTACACCTGTTCACCGCTCCAGGAATTGCGCACCACCCCCCAGCCGTAGCTCGCGAGATCGGTACGATGAATGATCAGAACTCCGACCGCACCCTTGCGCGCCGCTTCCTCGAACTTGTACGTCCAGCGTCCGTAATAGGTCATAGCCTCCGCGTTGAAGAATTTTGGATCCTTCGACGGCGGCTCGTTGACGATCACCAGCAGCACCTTGCCCTTGACGTCCACGCCCTTGAAATCGTTCCAGCGATATTCGGGCGCCTCGATGCCGTAGCCGACGAAAACGATGGGCGTATCGATATCGGCGCTGTCCGTCTGAGTCTGGTTGCTGGTCACGTAATCCTCGCCCAGTTTCAAGTCGACGGCCTTTCCATGCTCCGGTTGCAGGGAGAAGCTCGTCGCGGGCAATGTCCGCACACCGGTGAATTCGACCTTTTGCATATATCCGCCGTCGTCCCCCGCCGGTCTCAGTCCATCCAACGCAAATTGCGCGGCGATGTACTTCGCCGCGATGTCGCCGCCGCGCGCACCGGTGCCCCGCCCCTCGAGGAGATCGTCCGCCAAGAACCGCACATGCGCGCGGATGCGTTCCGCGTCGATGCTCCGCATCGCGGCGGCCACATTGACGGGCAGCCGCAGGTCCGCTGCCGGGTCTGATGCGGCGCATGCGTCGCGCGGCGAGGTGAGAGAAGCCAACCCGGTCGCCACGCCAAGCGCGAGCGCCGCCAGCCTGAAAGATTGCATCGCCTGCTCCTAATGGAAGGGACGCGGAAGATTACCGCAAGTCCGAGCCGGCGGTGATGCGCGCAGTGGTGCTGCAGAAACGGGTGCACGATAAGGGCGGACGGGACGCTCGTGAATGAACGTCCCGTCCGCACCGCGGCCGCGCATCCTTAAACACCCCTCGGCGAGTAGGGCTTCTTCCTTGAAAGTACCGCGCGATGATTCTGCATGGACGCCGCCCTGCGCGAAATTGCCAATCTTGGCGCAAACGCGCAGATACGAGCGCGGCGAACAGCCCGGCGTCGACGTCAGGAGCCTGTCCGAGTAATGATCGCCGTCGCGAGGGTGCGACGCATGCGTCGCACGGGCGACCATGGATGGTCGCCCCGGGCTTGCGCGGAGCAGGGAGTGCGCAGCGCAATGACCCACAGCGAGCAGATTTTTGCGATCGTTTCGCGCGCATAGTGGGCACTATGTAAGCGAAAGGATCGCAAAAATATGCCGCTGTGGGGGTGCAACGCATGCGTTGCACGGCTGGCCAAGGATGGCCAGCCCGGTCCGGCTGCGAAGCCACGGATGGCGTAGCAGCCGGCCGCAGCAGGCGCATCATTAGTCAGACAGGCTCCTAGGGACATCCTGCGCTAGGCGGGTTTCCAGAAGGTGATGATTGCCCCTCCCGCGATCACCAGCCCGCCACCGACCAGGATGGGCATCGTCGGGAGAGTGCGGAAGGCGATGAAGTTGATCACCTGCCAAACCACGAAGAGAGTCGCAAGGTAGAGCCCAACCACGCGGCCGAACTCGATCGGCGCAAGGTTTAAAAACGATCCATAACCGAATAGCAGCGCCGCGCCGGCCAGAAACAGTGCGATACGGCCCACGCCCACATGATTGTAGATCGCCATTCGCACCACGGCGTCGCCGCTCACTTCCAGCGTCGTTGCGATCACCAGTAGAATCAAGGGGTGCACACTTTGAAAAATCTTCAGCATTGTACTTTCGCCTTCGGTGAATCTGCGCGATAGATTCCGTCAACAACCTCAGCCTATCTTAAGACCGGTGCTGCCCTGCCGCATCGCAGCTTTGCAACTTTATCCGGTCAGCGGTGTTCTGGGTCTAAACGAACACACTCCAGTGCGCCATCCACCTACCGGGCCAGACCACTCGACCGAGTTCACGACCTTCATGCGTGCTTATCAGGATATGGTTTTTTCGACCGCCTCCCGCCTGGCAGGCAATGACCGGCAGGCCGAGGACATTGCGCAGGAGGTTTTCCTGAGAGCCTATGAACATTTCGCGCACCTCCGCAGCAGTCTGACGGCGGGGGGCTGGCTCAAGACGGTGACCACCAATTTGACGCTCAATCATTTGAGCCGGTATCGCAGGCGTTGGCGCCTGTTCTCGGAACTGAGACCGGCAGCCGCCGAAGAGGACTCGCCGGGACCGGATCTGGGGGAGCAGCCGGACACGCTGCTTGCAGACCTCGGTGCGGAGCAGCGCCGCGTACTGATCGACGGCGCGCTGCGTAAGCTCCCCGAGCATCAGCGGCTGGCACTGGTGCTGTATCACTTTGAGGATCTCTCCTACGAGGAGATCGCCGTCAAGCTCGGCGCTTCGCTTGCCAAGATCAAAACCGATATACGCCGCGCCCGCGCGGCGCTGCTGCCCGTCCTGCAATCGAGCGGCATCGCCGCCGGCACCCTGGAAGACTGAAATGACCACGAATGAATCCCGGGAGGCGCTGGAACGGCTGCTCGATCGCGCGCTGCGTGAGCTGCCCTTGCGGCGCGCGCCCCGGGCGCTCGAGACACGCGTGATCCGCGAACTGGAGCGCCGTGCCGCGCTTCCTTGGTGGCGGCGCAGCTTCGCCCACTGGCCGCTGCTCGCACGAGCGGGCTTTCTCGTGATATGCGGCGCGCTGATCAGCGCGGCGTTCCTGGGGGGCGCCACCGCGGTCACGGGTATCCGTTCCCTATCCTGGGTACGCGAGCTTTGGGGGCTCACGGCCTCGGCCGCAAATCTCGTCGCCGTCCTCGCACGCATCCAGCCGCCGGCCTGGGCTTACCCAGCCATGGCCGTATGCGCGGTGCTGTACGCGATTTTGTTCGGACTGGGCGCCGCCGTGTACCGCGCGCTCTACCTTCAGCCTGTGAACGGCAGTGAGTCAATTCTATGAATACTTTTCTGTTGCAGCGGCTGACATTTCTGGCGGTGCTGCCGCTCTGTACCTTGATCGTCGTCGCGGCGGCCCGCGCGGCAGAGCCGGTGGCGACACCCGACGCACCAGCCTCCGCTGCACCGGCTCCCGAAGCTGTGGAGGAGGGCGCGCACCGGCATCACCGCTTCGATTGGCATCACCACCGAGACTCGGACGGCCACCACCCTCACGGCAACGATCTCGTCAACATCGGCCACGATTCAAATCTGCCTCGCGGGGAAACCGCCAACTCGGTCGTGTCCATCTTCGGTTCGTCGACCAGCGACGGCGAAGCGGGAGACGTGGTCTCGATCATCGGCGACACCCGCATCACTGGGGAAGTGAGCGCCAGTGCCGTCGCCATTCTCGGCAATGCCTATATCGACGGCAAGGTCGATGGCGACGCCGTCACCGTGCTCGGGAATATGGAGCTCGGACCCCATGCGGAGATCGACGGCGATGTCGTTGCCGTCGGCGGCACCGTACAGCGCGACCCGGCTGCGGTCGTTCACGGCGATGTCCACAACGTTTTAGGCAGCGTCGGCGGCGTTGACTGGCTGCGCGCCTGGGTCCGGCATTGCCTGCTGTACGCACGCCCGCTGGCCCTGGCGCCCGGGCTGGGTTGGGCCTGGGGATTGGCGTTCGCCTTTCTCGCGCTGTATACGGGGCTTGCGCTGCTGTTTCGCGAGGGTGTCACGCGATGTGTGCACACATTCGAAACGCAGCCCGGCCGGTCGGTGCTGGCTGCGCTGATCACGATGCTGATGACTCCCGTGCTGGTGACGTTGTTATTCGTCACGGTGATCGGTATTGCGGCGGTACCGTTCGTGGTGTTCGCGTTATTTTGCGCCGGCCTATTCGGCAAGGCGGTGATGCTGGCCTGGCTGGGCGGGCGTGTCACCGGCAGACAAGGCGTGGGGCCGATGAGCCATCCAGCGGTTGCCGTGCTGATCGGCGGGGCACTGGTGCTGGTTTTGTACTTGGTACCGGTCCTCGGATTCCTCGTCTACAAGCTTCTCGGCTTGCTCGGGCTGGGCGCCGTGGTCTATACCGTGATCCTGGCCGCCCGCGCGCATCAGGCTGCCAAAGAGGCTCCTTTCGGCTCAACTGCGCCGTTCAGCCCGAGCGCGTCGCCCGGCTCGAACGCACCGCTCGGCTCTACCGCATCGCCCGGCCTGGCCAGCGCGCCGTCGATGGGCCGCGAGGCGCCCTTGACCGGCGCGGCGGCGCCCATTGACGCCGCCCAGACAACCGGCGGCGCGCCGGCATCGAGCGCCACCGAGGCGCCCGATCCGCGCGGTCCGGCGCCGACGACTGCAGCGCCGCACGCTCCGGCACCCCCGCCCGTCACCGCGGCCTTGCCCCGCGCAGGCTTCTGGATTCGCATGGCGGCGCTGCTGCTCGATGCCCTCCTGGTGGGCTTTCTCATGGGTGTACTCCACGTGTATCACCTCGAATTGCCGGTGCTCGCGGCCTACGGGGCGATGATGTGGAAATTGCGCGGTTCGACGATCGGCGGCATCGTGTTCGACCTCCGGGTCGTCCGATTGGACGGGCGGCAGATCGACTGGGAGACGGCAATCGTCCGTGCGCTTGCCTGTTTCCTGTCCTTGGCGGTCGCCGGGCTTGGATTTTTCTGGATCGCGTTCGACGATCACAAGCAAGCCTGGCACGACAAAATCGCCGGTACCGTGGTCGTGCGCGTGGCGAAAGGCACACCCCTGGTATAATCGGGGGCATGATTTCCCGTAGAACGTCCCTAGGCGTAAAAGTAGGAGCGGTGACCATCGGCGGCAAGGCCCCGATCGTCGTGCAGTCCATGACCAATACCGATACCGCGGACATCGACGGTACGGTGGCGCAAGTCAAGGCGCTGGCGCGCGCCGGGTCCGAATTGGTGCGGATCACCGTCAACAATGACGAGTCGGCTGCGGCCGTGCCCCATATCCGCGACCGCCTGGATGCCTCGAACGTCCACACACCCTTGGTGGGCGATTTTCACTTCAACGGCCACAAGCTGCTGAAGGCGCATCCCGCCTGCGCACAGGCGCTCTCCAAACTGCGCATCAATCCGGGCAATGTCGGCCGCGGCAGCAAGCGGGATCCGCAATTTGCGGAAATGATCGAAACCGCCTGCAAGTACGAGAAGCCCGTGCGTATCGGCGTGAACTGGGGCAGTCTCGATCAAGACCTGCTCACCCGCATGATGGATGAAAACTCGAAGCTGGCGACGCCGCTGGCGGCCATCGACGTGATGCGCGAGGCCATTGTGGTGTCCGCGCTGGACAGCGCCAAGCGCGCGGAGAGTTTAGGACTAAAGTCCGACATGATCGTAATAAGCGCAAAGGTCAGCGGCGTGCAGGATTTGATCTCCGTCTATAGCAATCTGGCCGCGCGCTGCAACTTTCCCCTGCATCTGGGGTTGACCGAAGCCGGCATGGGCAGCAAGGGGATCGTGGCCTCCACCGCGGCGATGGGCGTGCTGTTGCAGCAGGGCATCGGCGATACGATTCGCGTGTCCTTGACGCCGGAACCCGGCGGCGACCGCACTCAGGAAGTGATCGTGGCCCAGGAAATACTCCAGACCATGGGCCTGCGCGCCTTCACTCCCATGGTGATCGCCTGCCCCGGCTGCGGCCGCACCACCAGCACGTATTTCCAGGAGCTGGCGCAGAAAATCCAAAGCCACATCCGCCACCGCATGCCGGAGTGGCGCAAGCGGCACTCGGGTGTCGAAGACATGTCGGTCGCGGTAATGGGCTGCGTCGTCAACGGTCCGGGCGAGAGCAAGCACGCCAACATCGGCATCAGCCTGCCCGGCACGGGTGAAAATCCGGTCGCACCGGTTTACGAGGACGGCGCAAAGACGGTGACCCTCAAAGGGGATCGGATCGCCGAAGAGTTTCAGGAACTGGTCGAACGCTACATCGAGCGCACGTACGCCAGGAATTAGCCGTGAAGGAATTGTCCGCCAGGAAATGCGCGCCCTGCGAGGGCGGCGTACCGCCGTTGACGCCGGCTCAGGCAAAACTCTTGCGCAAGCAATTGCACGACGATTGGCAGATTGCCGAAGATTCAAAGAGCCTGAAGCGCTCGCTCAAATTCAAAGACTTCTACCGCACCATGAGCTTCGTCAACGCGCTCGCGCACATCGCGAACACCGAAGACCACCACCCGGACTTGGAGCTGGGCTATAACTATTGCCGCGTCACGTTCTCGACGCATTCCATCGGCGGGCTGTCCGAGAATGATTTCATTTGTGCGGCCAAGCTCGACCTTCTTTAGGCGCTTCGCGCCGGATCTACGGGGCCGCGACGGCCCCGTCCTTTAACCGCTCGCTGCGCGAGCGTGGATGAGCCCGGACACTAAACCGGGTCTATCCTTGCATCCGCCTTCAGAAAACTCGGAAGATCGCCGGTTAAGCCGAGGGCTCGCCGCGCGAGGCGGCGCTTGACGAACGGCAGCTTGTCGGCCGCGCTCAAACCCGCGGAGCGCAATGCCGCGCTCAAGGGATCGGCGCTCGCGAACAATCGCTCCAACCCGTCCAGAGCGCCGGCGGCCAACAGGTTCTCGCTGCGGCGCCAGCGTTCGTAGCGCCGCAGCAGCCGGTGTTCGCCGAAATAGCCGGCGCCTCCCGCTTGCCCGAGAACATCCGCGAGCGCAGCGCAGTCCAGCAACCCCAAATTCAGACCTTGACCGGCCAGAGGGTGCACCACATGCGCCGCGTCGCCGAGCAGCACGGCGCGCGGCCGTGCGTACTCCAGGGCATACTGCAGTTTGAGCGGAAAACTGGCCAGCGCGGTCGACAGTTCGCAATCGCCCAGTGCCTCGCCGCTGGCCGCGGTCAAGGCGGCGCCGAAGGCCGCAGGGTCGAGCGCGCGGAGGCGTGCGGCCTCGTCAAGCGGGCAGCTCCATACGATGGATGAGCGGCCGTCCGGCAGCGGCAGGAAGGCGAGCGGTCCTCCCCTGAGGAATCGTTGCCACGCGGTGTTGCCATGGGACTTGGCAGTGCGCACATGCGCCACCAGGGCATCTTGACGGTAGCTATGGCCGGCGGTTTCGATGCCGAGAAGCTCTCGGGTCTTGGACTCCGGTCCATCGGCCGCGATCACCAACTGGCTGCGCAGCGTTCGGCCATCGCTCAGGCTGATCGAGGCATCGGCATCCGTGGCGGCTAGACTTGCGAGCCCGGCCTCGAGCAGCACCGCGCCCGCGCTCCGCGCGGCCTGTAAGCAATGCCATTGCAGGGCGCGCCCGTCGACGATGAATCCTAGATTCGGTTCCCCGATTTCCGCGCTGTCGAAGCTCAAGGAACTCGTTCCGTGCGGTTCGCCGCGCGCATCCCAGACGCACATGCGCTCGTACGCGAATACACGCCCGGCCGGCAGCGAATCCCACACACCGCACATTTCGAGCAGCCGCTCCGATGCGCGGCTCAGGGCAAACACGCGCAGATCCCAATCGGCATCCGCCGGCGCCGCAGTGGCGAAGCGATCCGCGATGATGGCCACGCGTGAGCTCAATTTGCGCGCCATGAGGAGGCTCGCCATGGACGCGCCGATCACACCGGCGCCCACGATGATCACGTCGAAGTCGCGGGCTTGGGGGGCGCTCATCGCAACGCGACGCCGCGCGCGAGCTTCGGGATTCGCGTGCGACCACCGGAGCCGGCGCCGGTACTCAAGCGGGACAAGGCAGCCTTGGCAGGAGGCAACAAGTCGAACGCCAAGAGTCCGACATTGCGCAGCCGCTGCACCACGCTGGACGGATTGGCAAACATCCGCACGAGACCATCGGTGAAGGCGATGACGCCGCCGCGGTCCGCTCTGCGCCATGCATCGTACTCGGCCAGCACATTTGCCGCCCCGGCGTCGAAGTGGGACTCATGGCGGCGTTCGGCGATGAGTTCGGCCAAACTGGCGACGTCCCGCAGCCCTAGGTTGAATCCCATGCCGGCAACCGGGTGCAGCCCCTGTGCGGCATTGCCGACGATCACGCAGCGCCCCGCGCTGGTGCGTGCGGCGCGGGTGAGCGACAACGGGTACGGGCTGCGCCGGCCGACTTTGAGGAAACGCCCGAGGCGAAATCCAAATCGCCGCTGCACCTCTTCGAGAAACTCCTGATCCGACCACGCCATGGCCGACTCAGCCGTCGCCCGGCTCAAGGTCAAGACCAAGGTGCATCGGCCGCCCTCGAGCGGCAGCAGCGCCAGCGGTCCGCTGGCGGTAAATCTCTCGTACGCCACATGATCATGGAATCGCTGCGGCAGCACCGTGGTGATGACGGCAGTCTGCTGATAGTCCCGGGATTCCGCGTCGACGCCAAACGCGCTGCGCACGGCCGATTGCACGCCATCGGCGGCAACCACCAGCCGGGTGTCGAGACTGGCCGTGGCGCCGTTTCCTGCGATCTCCAGCGTGACCGCGTGCTCGCCCGCCGTGATGCGCGATACCTTTGCCGGACAGAAGACCTGAACGTCGGCATTCGCCTGAAGGCGCGACCACAATGCGGCCCCCAGCGCGCGATTGGGCACCACGTAGCCCATTGCCGCGAGGCCCAGTTCGGCCGCATCGATACGCGCGAAGCCGAAGTGTCCCTGATCCGATACGTGGATCTTGCGTATCGGCGTCGCCAGCGACGACACGCCGGGCCACACACCGAGAGTCTCGAGAATTCGGCGGCTGCCGTTCGACAGCGCCGTGGTGCGCTCATCGAAGCTGGGCTGCGATGCGGAATCGTGCGGAACGGCTTCCACGAGCGCGATCTTCAACCCCAGCGGCGCCAGCGCCGCGGCGAGGCTGGCTCCCACCATGCCGCCGCCCACGATGGCGACGTCGACCGCGTGCGTCGTCGCCTGAGCCGTCATGCGGCCTGCACCAGCGACTCGATCTCTTCCGGGGTCTTCTCCAGAGCGCTCGTCAGCACCTCGGCGGCATCGGGGGTGACCAGCACCTCATCCTCGATGCGAATGCCGATGTTCCAGAACTCCTTCGGTATCCGCGGCGACGGTCGAATGTAGATTCCCGGCTCGACGGTCAGCACCATTCCCGGCTCCAGCACCCGCCACTCGCCGCCGACCTTGTAATCGCCGACGTCATGCACGTCGAGGCCGAGCCAATGTCCCGTACGATGGCTGAAAAACCGCAGGTACTCCTGGTCCTTGATGAGTGCGGCGACCTTGCCCTTGAGCAGCCCCAGCTTGACCAGACCCTGGGTAATCGCGCGCACCGCAGCTTCGTGCGGATGATTCCAGTGGTTCCCGGAACGCACCTTGTCGATGGCAGCGAGCTGAGCCTCCAACACGACGTCGTAGATCGCGCGTTGCGGCGGCGTGAACCGGCCGCTGACCGGAAACGTGCGCGTGATGTCCGATGCGTACAGTTCGTGCTCGCAGCCCGCGTCGAGCAGCAGCAAATCGCCATCGCACAGCGGCTGATCGTTGTCTCGGTAATGCATGACACAGGCGTTGGCTCCCCCGCCGACGATGGGGTAGTAGGACATATCCGCATTGTGCGAACGAAACTCATGCAGCACCTCGGCCATGACCTCGTACTCCATGCGCCCGGGGCGTGCAAAGCGCATCGCGCGGCGGTGAGCACCCACGGCGATCTGCGCGGCGCGCCGCAGACTGACCGTTTCGGCGGGGCTCTTGTAGAGCCGCATGTCGTCGAGAACGTGCCTCAGCGCAACAAACTCGTGGGGCGCGCCGGCTGCCTGGCGGGTCTGCACCCGCAGACCATTGACCCAACTCAAAACATGAGAATCGAAGTCCGTGTGCGCGCCCATGGAGTAATAGACCTGCGGGCGCGTTTCCATCAATCCGGGCAAGATTTCATCGATGTCCGCGATCGGAAAGGCGTCGTCCGCCCCGTAGCGCTCGACCGCGCCGTCGGTTCCGGCGCGCGCGCCGTCCCAAGATTCGCGCAGGGCGTCGCGCTCACGGACGAACAGCAGATATTCCGCCTGGGGGCGCCCCGGTACGAGCACCGCGACGGCATCCGGTTCCGGAAATCCGCAAAGGTAGTGGAAGTGGCTGTCTTGCCGATACGCGTACTCGACGTCGCCGTTGCGATGGCGCACGGGCGCCGCCGGCAGGATCGCGATGGCGTCCTTGCCGATGATGCGCATGAATTGGCGCCGCCGGCGCGCGAATTCCTTGCGGTCCACCGCTGATCTCAATGCAGCCGCTGCTGCGCCGGATAGACCTGTCGGCGAAGCGGCAGCAGTTCTTCGAACACGACTTGAGCTGCGACCCGAATGAACTCGACTAGTTCCGCATAGGCCTGCTCGTTGGATTCATCCGCCTCCGCGTCATCTCCGGTGGCCCGCGAGATCTCGGTGAAATCGCGCACAATCTCTCCGACGTCGCCGTTCAGCGCTTCGAGATCGGAAATATGTCCAGTCCCCAGGCCATAGAGAAACCCGGTGCACCACAGGGCCAACGCGTTGGCGCGGCCGTTGAGGGGCGATTCGTCGTCCGGCAGCAACGGTTCGAATGCCATGCCTTGCTCGCCAAAGGACGTCGCGGTGGCCGTAAACACCTTTTCAATCATGGCAGCCGATTCATCGGAGAGCGCCGCGCCGTCGGGCAGGATCTCATTGACCCAGTCTTGCATCTTATAGGGCGACATCGAACACAGCGCGCCGCACAACGAACCATGCGCCTCCGCGGCATCGGCCAGGCTGCCGGCCGTCACCAAAGCGTCTTCAAAGTCCTCGAATCGAATATCCGACATCATGATTGCTACAATAATACCGCAGTAAGGGTCTGCACCGCCCTTTGCATTGCGCTAATTCGCGCTCTATATTGGAGGCCTATGAACGAAGCCAACCCTAAGTCAGCGGTCGAATTGGAGCTGAAACGGCTCGAGAAACGGCTCGAGGACCTCATCGTGACCGTCACGCAGATCAAGGAAGAGAATCGTGCCTTGCGCCAGCGTCAGGAAACCTTGACCTCCGAGCGCGCGAGTCTCCTGCAAAAGAACGAACAGGTTCGAGCGCGGGTCGAAGCCATGATCGGTCGATTGAAGTCGATGGAGCAAGCATGAGCGACAATCAAGCGAGAGTCAGCGTGCGCATACTCGAGAAGGAGTATCACATTACCTGTCCGATCGAAGAGCGCTCCGACCTCTTGGATTCGGCCGAATTCCTGAACATGAAAATGCGCGAGATCCGCGACAGCGGAAAGGTCGTCGGTCTGGATCGCATCGCCGTGATCGCCGCGCTCAACATGGCCAACGAGTTGATTCGATTTCGCAACCGTGACACCAATCTCGAATCCGACGTTGGGGGACGCTTGCGAATCCTGCGCGAGCGCGTAGAGTCGGCTCTGGAGAAGGGCCAACAGCTCGAGCTTTGAGATGCCTGCGGGGACTCCCGTAGGAGGCGCCCCAGCCGGGGTGCCGGCAGAGGGCCCTGCTCTGACGATTAAATTTGGCGCTGCCTGCGGTGTTCGATGCGGATCGGGTTACCTCTCGACCCTAAGTTTGAAACCCCAGGGGCCATTGCTTGCTGGCAACATTGTGCAAGTCCGCCTCGAGCGGAAAGCCTTAAGTGCCGCAGTTAGCCCCACCTGTTGCGAAAGGCATCGGGAGCAACGGTCCAAAACGGCATCTGCGGGTAGCGCCATCCCCATTCGATGAAAGTCCCGCTACGAAAACATCTGCGCGCCCAGCGGCGCTCCTTGGGCACTGCCGATCACCGGTACCGCTCGAGGCTGGCCGCCAAGGCCGTGGCCGGAATGTCCATGTTCAGATCCGGCAAACGCGTCGCGCTGTATCTGCCTTTCGATCGGGAGGCGGACACTGCGGCGTTGATCGCGGCGGCGCGCCGCCGCGGCGTGCGCTTGTTCGTGCCGGTCATCGTCGACCGGCGCCACAGCCGCATACGCTTCTATCCCCTCGAAGGTAAAACGCGGCGCGGCGTGTTCGGGATAGCCGTCCCCTCCTCGCAGGCGTTGCCCACGGCGTCTCGATGGTTGAACCTCATCGTCATACCCTTGGTGGGCGTCGATGCCTTGGGGAGGCGATTGGGCATGGGCGGCGGGTTCTATGATCGAGCGCTGGAGTTTCGCCGCCGCAGGCGGAACTGGCCGGGTCCGCGCTTGGTCGGACTCGCGTTCGATTGTCAGCGGACCGAATCGAGTTTCGCCGAACCCTGGGACGTGAGTTTGGATTCGCTGGCGACGGAATCGGGACTGCAGCACTACTCGAAAGGTGCCCTATGAACCATTGGCTACTGAAATCGGAACCGGACAGCTTCAGCATCGATGCTTTGAGCAAAAGGCCCAAACAGACCACGGCGTGGGATGGAGTGCGCAATTTCCAGGCGCGCAACATGCTGCGGGACTCCATGAAAAAGGGCGATCAAGCGTTCTTCTATCACTCCAGCTGCGACGTTCCCGGTATAGCGGGCATCGTCAGCATCGTGAAGGAGGGCTACCCGGACAGGACGGCCTTCGACCCCAAGGATCATCACTACGACGCCGACTCCCGGGAGGATGCGCCTCGCTGGTTCGTCGTGGACGTGAAGTTGGTCCGCAAGCTCGACCGCATCATCACGCTCGATGAGCTGCGGCAACACGCGGCAAAGTCGCTCGAGGATTTCGCTCTGCTGCGTCGTGGGAATCGTCTGTCAGTGATGCCGGTATCGAAGAAGGATTGGGATTTCGTTCTCACTCTCGAGTGACGTCGCCTGAGTGAAGTCGCTCACATGGCTACCACATTGGCGAGGAAGAAGCGCGACGGCGCTTGTAAATTAATTATTCGTGTATATACTCGGACCCCGGACTAACCCGATAACGGAGTTTCTATCATGGCAGCGAAAGCAAAGAAGGCGAAGAAGAAGGTAGCTAAGAAAAAGGCCGCTAAGA
>DASWEO010000328.1:0-4212 GCA_036394715.1 Steroidobacteraceae bacterium | reverse complement strand
CGGGTTCTCGCCCGAAGGCATCGCGCTGATCAACAGCTACTTCAGCGTGATGATCGCGATGGTCGCGGTACTCGCCGCCGCCAGCGCGTCGCGGTTCTATCTGGTGATGACCATCGGCGAGCGCATCGTCGCGGATTTGCGGCGCGACGTGTTCGCTCATTTGGTGTCGCTGTCGCCGGCATTCTTCGATTCCGCGCGCAGCGGCGAACTGATCTCGCGCCTGACCGCCGATACCACCCAGATCAAGTCAGCGGTCGGCGCGTCGGTATCGACCGCGCTGCGCAATGTGATGCTGTTCGTCGGCGCCACCGCGATGATGGTGATCACGAGCCCCCGGCTTTCGGGCTTTGTCCTGCTGGCAATCCCGCTGATTGTGTTGCCGCTGGTGGCGTTCGGGCGCTGGGTGCGACGGTTGTCGCGCAAGGCCCAGGATACGCTGGCGGAGGCCACCGCCTATGCTTCGGAGCTGGTCGGCGCCATCCGCACCGTGCAGGCCTATACCAGCGAGCGGCTGGCGAAAGCGCGCTTCGGCGGCGAAGTCGAGCAGGCCTATGAAGCGGCGCGCAGTTCGACCCGGGCGCGCGCGGTTCTGACCGCGATCATCATCTTCATTGTTTTTACCAGCGTCGTGTTGATCCTCTGGGTGGGATCGCACGATGTGCTGACCGGTACCATCAGTATGGGCCGGCTCGGCCAGTTCGTATTGTACACGGCTTTCGCTGCCGCGGCGCTCGGCCAGCTCAGCGAGGTCTGGGGCGATGTCTCGGCCGCCTCCGGCGCAGCGGAGCGCTTGTTTGAAATTCTGCGCGTCAAGTCGCAGATTGCGGCACCGGCATCGCCGCGCGCCTTGCCGGTGCCGGCGCGCGGCGATGTCAGCCTGGAAAACGTCAGCTTCGCCTATCCGACGCGGCCGGATGCGCTGGCGGTGGACGGCGTTTCGCTGTCGGTACGCGCCGGCGAGAAGGTTGCGATCGTCGGCCCCTCGGGTGCCGGAAAAAGCACGCTGTTTCACCTGCTGCTGCGGTTCTACGATCCCGCGCACGGCGTGATCTCGTTCGATGGCATCCCGATCAGAGCGGCCGATCCGCGCGAGGTGCGTGCGCGCATCGCGCTGGTGCCGCAGGACTCGGTGGTGTTCGCCACGAGCGCGCGCGAAAACATCCGCTTCGGCCGGCCCGATGCCGACGATGCCGAGGTCGAGCGGGCCGCCGAACTTGCTCACGCCACCGAATTCATCCGCCGCCTGCCGGGCGGATTCGAAGCGCAGCTCGGCGAACGCGGCGTGACGCTGTCGGGAGGGCAGCGCCAGCGCATCGCCATTGCGCGTGCGATCCTGCGCGACGCGCCGCTGCTGCTGCTCGACGAAGCGACATCCTCGCTCGATGCCGAGAGCGAAACGCTGGTGCAGACAGCGCTTGAGGAATTGATGTATCACCGCACCACGCTGGTGATCGCCCATCGCCTCGCTACCGTGTTGTCCTGCGACCGTATCATGGTGATGGATAAAGGCCGCATCGTCGAGCAGGGCACCCATGCCTCGCTGGTCGCCGCCAATGGACTCTATGCGCGGCTGGCGAGATTGCAGTTCGAGGGGGTGTAGCTCTTTCCCTCTTCCCCTTCGGCCCTACTCAATCACCTCGTCGGCGCGGGCGAGCATAGTAGGTGGGATCGTGAGCCCCAGCGCCTTCGCACTCTTCAAATTGATCACCAGCTCGAACTTCGTGGGCTGCTCAACGGGTAGGTCGGCGGGCTTCGCGCCTTTGAGTATCTTATCCACGAAGATTGCCGCCCGCCGCCAGAGATCAGACAAGTTTGGCCCGTACGATATGAGACCACCAGCTTCCACATGTTCCTTATAGCCGTAGGCTACGGGCAGGCGGTTCGCTGCGGCGAGATCCACCAGCCGTTTGCGGTTGATGATATATATTGTGTCCGGCACCACTATGAGCGCACTCGCGCGTTCTCTGGCCATCGCTTCGAAGGCCCCGCCGAACTGATTGCCGTCCCGCGCCTCGAGGAGTTGAAGCTCCACTCCAAGCGACTTGGCCACCGAACTAATGCTGCTAATCGCGAGCGGCTGGTTAGGATTGGCAGGGTTCGATAGGACCGCAATACGTCGCGCGTAGGGGACGGCTTCCTTGAGTAGCTCCAGCCCTTTCCCGAACGTCTCCATTCCAACGCTGAAAGACAACCCGGTGACGTTTCCGCCTGGGCGTGCAAGGCTCTTGATTAACCCCACCCCCACGGGGTCGCCGGTGGCGATCATTACGATCGGGATCGTGTCGGTGGCCTTTTTTGCTGCCGCCGAACTTGCTGTTGCCACTGCGACAATGATGTTCACGTTGAGCCGCACTAGCTCGACCGCGAGGTCGGGAAGCCGGTCAAACCCGCCCCCCGCAGAACGATAGTCGATGACGATATTCTGCCCTTCAACCCATCCGAGGTCGTGCAGTCCTTGTCGGAACGCCTCATCTAGGTGTGGGACAGCCCCGAACGAACCGGACCCCAGCCAACCGATCCGGTGGATCTTTCCCGCAGGCTGTTGCGCACCCACACGTTTGGGCCAAGCGACGGCACTACCAATAAGCGCGATGAAATCCCGCCGCCTCATCCAACCCTCATCTCCACGTTGATGCGCGACGAAGGTATCACATCTCGCTCGGCCAATTGCTGCGTCGCAGCGGGTGGACGCAGATTAGGCCCCGCTTCGGGTCCAAAATCCAGAATGAAGCGAAGTCGGTTCCGGGGGAAGATGCCTGAATGTAGTGAGGGCGGGTGAGAGGTCTCGGTCCATGGCAACCCCTCATCCGGCACGGACTTCGCATAGCCGACGCAAAGCATCGGCGTCCTGTTTAAGGAACGGCGGCCGAAGGCCGCAAGGGGAGAAGGAAAGGTGCTACGGCTTCCACTCCATCCGCAGCACCGGCCGGCCCGAGGTCGGGTTTACATCGCCGCCGGCCTTCGCAAAACCGTTGCGTTCGTAGAAGCGGATGGCGCGGGCATTGTCGGTGTTGACCAATAGCGTGATCCGATCGGGCGACCGGCGCTTGGCCTCGTCGAGCAGCGCATTGCCGAGCTCCGAGCCCCAATAGGTGGGGCTGACCACGAGCTGGTCGAGATAACCTTTGAGATCGATCGTCACAAATCCGATCAGCGTACCGGCCTGTTCTGCAACAATGATCGCCGCATTTTGCACCAGTTCGTTGCGCCAGCGCTCGCGCCACCATGGCACGCGCGGGGCGAAATCGATTGACGGATAGGCCTGCTGCCAGGTGCGCTGCCACAGCGCGATGGCGGCGTCCTCGTCTTCGGTCCGATAGGCGCGCAGGTGAAACGTCTCGGCCACTACCGTTCCGTCAGCTTCAGTTCGATGCGGCGGTTGCGCTTGTAGGCGTCTTCGGTCGCCGCCGTGTCAAGCGGCTGGAATTCGGCGAATCCGGCTGCGACCAGCCGCTGCGCAGGCACGCCGAGCGAGATCAGATACTGCACCACCGAGATCGCGCGCGCCGATGATAATTCCCAGTTCGATTTGAACAGCGGGCTGTTGATCGGCCGCACGTCGGTATGGCCGTCGACCCGCAGCACCCAGGCGATTTCGGCAGGAATCTGCTTGTCCAGGTCGATCAGCGCCGTCGCCAGCTGGTCGAGTTCGGCGCGGCCTTCGGGCAGCAAGAGCGCCTGTCCGGTGTCGAAGAACACCTCCGACTGGAATACGAAGCGGTCGCCGACGATCCGGATGTCCGGCCGATTGCCGAGAATGGCGCGCAGGCGGCCAAAAAATTCCGAACGGTAGCGTGACAATTCCTGCACCCGCTGCGCCAGTGCGACGTTGAGCCGCTGTCCGAGATCGGCGATCCGCCCCTGCGATTCCTTGTCGCGTTTTTCCGAGGCTTCGAGCGCCTCTTCGAGCGCGGCAAGCTGGCGGCGCAACGCGCTGATCTTCTGGTTCAGCACCTCGATCTGGGCCAGCGCGCGCGACGACACCTGCTTTTCGGAATCCAGCGCCCGGTTGAGTTCGTTGGCGCGGCCCGCGGCGTCATTGCCGGCGCCGGCAAGGCCTTCATAAAGGCCCTTGACGCGATCGCGCTCGGCCTGCGCCGAGGCCAGCCCGGCGCGGAGCTGCGAAACCTGATCGTCGAGATTGAGCTTGCCGAGCTTTTCCACCGACAACAGATCGTTCAGCTGCGCGATCTTGGCGTTGAGCTCCTCAAG
>DASWEO010000327.1:0-13577 GCA_036394715.1 Steroidobacteraceae bacterium | reverse complement strand
CTTCAGGCTTCCCATCCCCCAGGCCTCGACCGTTACTTGCGTGCTGTCACTACCGGCTTGGCGGTGCCCGGGGTGACGACGCCCGCGTTGGCGGCCGGGGTGTCGCCGGCCAGGAACATCCAGGTTTCGACCACCGTGTCCGGATTCAAGGACAAGCTGTCGATGCCCTGTTCGACCAGCCATCGCGCCAGCTCCGGATGGTCGGAGGGGCCTTGGCCGCAGATTCCGACGTACTTGTTCTGCGCCTTACAGGCCTTGATCGCCATGGCCATCAGCGCCTTGACCGCGTCGTCCCGCTCGTCGAAGGACTTGGCTACGACGCTCGAGTCGCGGTCGAGGCCCAGCGCAAGCTGCGTCATGTCGTTGGATCCGATCGACATGCCGTCGAAGAATTCGAGATATTGGTCCGCGAGAAGCGCATTGGTGGGCAATTCGCACATCATGATGTGCTTCAGGCCGTTCTCGCCGCGTTTCAGGCCGTTGTCGGCGAGCAGCTGGGTGACGGCCTTCGCCTCGCCCAACGTGCGTACGAAGGGCACCATCACTTGCACATTGGTCAGCCCCATCTCGTCGCGCACGCGTTTCAAGGCGCGGCATTCGAGTTCGAAGCAGGGCCGGAAAACCTTGTCGATATAGCGCGACGCACCGCGGAACCCGAGCATGGGGTTTTCTTCGTGCGGCTCGTAGTTCTTGCCGCCGATCAGGTTCGCGTATTCGTTCGACTTGAAATCCGACAGGCGCACGATCACCGGCTCCGGCGCGAATGCGGCGGCGATTTGCGCGATGCCTTCGGCCAATTTGTCGACGTAGAAGTTCACCGGACCGTCGTAACCCGAGATCTGCTTGCCGATGGTGTCCTTGAGCTCGGGGCTCTGCCGGTCGAATTCCAGCAGCGCCCGCGGATGCACGCCGATCATGCGATTGATGATGAACTCCAGACGCGCGAGGCCCACCCCCTTGTGCGGTATGCCCGCGAAGTCGAATGCGCGGTCGGGATTGCCGACGTTCATGGTGATCTTCACCGGGATCGCCGGCATGGCGTCCATCTCTATGGTCCGCTGATCGTATTCCAGCATGCCCTCGTAGACATGACCGGTATCGCCTTCGGCGCAGGATACCGTGACTGCCTGACCTTCCTTGACGGCAGTGGTCGCAGTGCCGCAGCCGACGACCGCCGGTATGCCGAGCTCGCGCGCGATGATGGCCGCGTGGCAGGTTCGTCCGCCGCGATTGGTGACGATGGCGGATGCGCGCTTCATCACGGGTTCCCAGTCCGGGTCCGTCATGTCGGCCACCAGCACATCGCCGGCCCGGACTCGCGACATTTCCTTCACGTCCTTGATGATGCGCGCACTTCCCGCGCCGATGCGCTGACCGATGCTGCGCCCGCTGGTCAGCACCTTGGAGCGCGCTTTCAGCGTGAATCGCAAAATGGTGCGGCCGGCGCGGCTCTGTACGGTTTCGGGGCGCGCCTGGAGGATGTAGATCTTGCCCGTGGCGCCGTCCTTGCCCCACTCGATGTCCATGGGAGTGCCATAGTGTTCTTCGATGATCAGCGCCTGCTTCGCCAGCGCCACGATATCCGCTTCGTCGAGCGAGAAGCGATTGCGATCGGCCGGCGCGACATCGACCGTGCGCACGCGATCCTTCGACCCCGGCTCGCCGTAGACCATCTTGAGCGCTTTGCCGCCGAGATTCTTGCGCAGCACCGCGCGGCGTCCGGCGCGCAGCGCCGGCTTGTACACGTAGAATTCGTCCGGATTGACGGCGCCCTGCACGACCGTCTCGCCCAAACCGTACGCGGCCGTGATGAACACCACGTCGCGAAAGCCGGAGTCGGTGTCGAGAGTGAACATGACCCCGGCACTGCCGAGATCGCTCCGCACCATATGCTGCACGCCGACGGAGAGGGCGACGGCGCTATGATCGAAGTTATTGTGCACACGGTAGGATATGGCGCGGTCATTGAACAGCGAGGCATACACCTCCTGCACGCAGGTCATCAAATGCTCCTCGCCGCGCACGTTCAGGAAAGTCTCCTGCTGCCCGGCAAACGATGCCTCCGGCAGATCTTCGGCGGTCGCCGAGGAACGGACCGCGACGGCGAATTCCGCCGGATCGCCGGTTGCCTTGCCCATTTTTCGCCAGGCGTCCAGAATTTCGTCGTGTAGCCGCTTGGGGAACGGCGTGGAGAGCATCCAGCCGCGGATCTGTGCGCCCACCACCGCGAGCCGCTCCACGTCATCGACGTCCAGCGCGGCCAGAACGCCGCGGATGCGCTCATCCAGCCCGTCCTGCGCGAGGAAGTCGCGATACGCATGCGAGGTCGTCGCGAACCCGCCGGGCACGATAACGCCGAGCGTCGCCAATCCGGATATCATCTCGCCGATGGAAGCATTCTTGCCGCCGACGAGTTCAACGTCTTTGTTCTTCAGCTGCTCGAAGGGGATGATGTAGGGCTTCATGGTGGGCTGCTTGTGGGCCGGTGGGTTAAGTGAAACACTTTGCGACGATGCGCCAACATCCGAGGCTACCGTGATCAAGCGAACCGTGTTCTTTGTTTCCGATCAAACGGGCATTACAGCAGAAACGATGGGTCACAGTCTCATGACACAGTTCGACGGCATCGAATTTCGTCAGGTGACTGTGCCATTTATCGCCACGGTTGACAAGGCGATTGAGGCGGTTCGCAAGATCGATTTGGTGGGCGCCCAGGAAGGGATGCGGCCGATCATATTCAGCACCCTCGTGCAAGAGGATGTTCGCAACGTGGTTCGCGGCAGCAGCGGATTTTTTTTGGACTTCTTCGATCCTTTCCTAGCACCGCTCGAGAACGAACTCAAGACGCAATCCACCCATGTTGCAAGTAGGACACATCGCATGGCGGACACGCATGCGTACGCCACGCGCATCGACGCCACGAATTTCGCCCTGGCCAACGATGACGGCTCGGTGGTGCGCGATTACGAGCGCGCGGACGTGATCCTGGTGGGCGTATCGCGCTCGGGAAAGACGCCGACCTGCCTGTATCTAGCGATGCAATACGGGATATTTGCCGCGAATTTTCCGCTGACCGAGGACGATCTCGAATCGCGGAAGCTGCCGCCTGCGCTCGAAGCGTATTCGCGGAAACTGTTCGCCTTGACGATCAAGCCGGACCGGCTGCAGCAGATCCGAAACGAGCGGCGTCCCGACAGCCGCTATGCATCCGCTCCGCAAGTGGCTTTCGAAGTCAGAGCGGCGGAATCGCTGTTCGAGCGGCACGGCATCCCGATGCTCGATGCCACCGAAGTCTCGATCGAAGAAATATCGAGCAGGATTCTCGACCGCACGGGCATCGAGCGGCGCTTGCGCCCCTGACATTCCGGACGTGCGTGGTATAGTTCGGGGCATGTTAGCCGATCAATGGTGTGAGACAACTTGGCGCGCGCTGCCGGGCAGCTTTGTCAGCCTGATGACGCTGTATGAGAGCAATTTCGTGCGCTTGGGCTGGCTTGTGAGCGATCTTCGCGCGGTGACGGCGCGGCGCGCATCGCACGTGGCCTCGGACTGTGATCTCTATCTCACCCCGCAGGAATTGAGCCGCTATACCAGTGTGTTTCGCCTCACATATGAGTTCGAATTCGAGGGGGCGCGGGTTCACGACCCGGATTTGGAGGTGTGCGTGTATCACGACGCCCGATTGGCCGAGGTGCGCAGTTTCCGCGGTTTCCAGCGCCATCCGCAGCTCGCCAAGCTGCAGTCGAGACTCAAGCGTGAACTGGATCAGCGCTGGACTCGAAACATGATGTTAAATAAATGGCTGGAATATTGTGCCGAGCGGGGGCATCACTTCTAGCGGCTTGGGTTGCCCTGGTGGTTGACCGATGTCCGGCTATTCACCGTTGAGGCTCGAGGCGGGACTTTGATCGATCGCTTAAGTTTTCTAAAAGGAGGTGCGGACGGGGGCGCCGTGAGTCCCGACGAAGAGCGGCTCATGCAGCTCTTCCAAAATCGTGCGGGCCTCAAAAAAGCCTACGCCGACCTCAAGGACGAATTTCATTTACTGCGCGATCGCCTCAAGCAGCAGGAAGGCGCGACCATACGCGTACAGGAGCAGCTGGACGCACTCGGCGATCTGCTCGGCGATCCGAAGACCGGCTTCGGCGCCTTGGTGTTCTATCAGCTGCGCACGCTATGGAAGACCTGCCACCAGCAGCTCTCGACTTTCGCCGCCGAGCTGACCCGCCAGCAGGAGGCGCGCGAGCTTGCGAAGCACAAGGCGGAAACCGAAGCGGCGAAGAGCGCGCGGCTCGCGGATGTCGATCAGCGCTTGCAGCAGGCGGCGGCCGAGGCCGACTTGCAGCGCGGGCATCTGGCCGCGGCGCAAAACGAGATCGGACGCTTGACCGCCTTCTGGCACTATTTCAAGCGCCGCCGCCGCCAGAAATCTCTGGAACTGGTGCGCCATCAGGTCGTGTTGGCCGACGCCGCGGTCGGCGATCTGCACGCCGAGCGCAGCGCGATCGACCACGAAGCTGCGGCTGGATTTCCCGGCATCTCGCACGCCGCACGCCGCAACATCAACCTTGCCATCATCAGTTTCGCCGAATTGCTGTGCGAACATGTCGACGCCTATGGACTCGCGGCGCGCGCCAAGGAGGCCGTCGCGCGCAGAGTCCACGAGATGAGCTTCGGCACGCGCGACGACTGCGAGGGCTATATGCAGCGCCTGCAGCAAGCACAGGCCGCCGTGGCCAATCAGAAGCAGATCACCGTTGCGCTCAAGGTGAAGTTGGACCGCCTGCGCGCCACTTGCGAATACCGCAACAACGCCGACACCGTACCCACCGCGGACTCCCTTGCGCCCGCGGCGCCGGCCGATCTCGACCCGGGCAAGCCCGCGAAATCCCCGGCGGCGGCGGCGTGGAACGTGCTCGGCGAGGATTACTGGGACCTCTACACCCTTTTGCTGCGCTGAAGCGCCTAATTAGTGCGCCGCGCCTGCGTGGGCGCGGTTCGACGCGCCGCCGTCACCGCGAGATCCGCGGCGATCTGCGAGGCCTCATCGAGCAGGATGCTGGCCGCCGCGTCGTCCTTGATTTCCTCGGCGGACTTCACCGGTTTGACATCATGCGCTGCCCGCCAGGCGTTCTCCCGATCGAGCCGCTCGCTCTCCAGGCGCTTGCGCTCCGCCTCGCGCGTCTTGATATTCAGCGAAAGCGTCTTCTGGCGGCGCATCGCCTCGAGCGCCGCGATGTCGTCATGCAAATAGCGGAAGTCGGCGCTGTTCGCGGTGCGCTCCGCGTGCAGCTTTTCCAGCGAAGCCGCGGTGGCCTTCAGATCGCCCTCCACTCTGAACGCGGCGGGTTCGATGTGGTCCCAGGGCAGGGCGCGGTCGCGCGTGCTCTCGCCCACTTCGTTGGCGTCGATCAGCGAGGGCAATGTGATGTCGGGGGTCACGCCGCGGTCTTGAGTGCTCTCCCCGGTGATCCGATAGTACTTGCCGATGGTCACGTTGAGCTGGCCCAACTCCGGCTTGCGTCCGAAAATCGTGTAGTTGAGCGGGTGCGCGTTTTGCACCGTACCCTTGCCGTAGGTCTGTTGGCCGACGATGAGGGCGCGGCCGTAGTCCTGGATGGCGCCGGCAAAGATTTCCGAGGCCGAGGCGCTGAACCGATCCACCAGCACGATCATCGGGCCGCTGTAGAAAACCGCCGGATCGGGATCGTCGTCGACCTCGATGCGTCCGGTGGTATCGCGCAGCTGCACCACCGGTCCCCGGTCGATGAACAGACCCGTGAGGGACTCGGCTTCCGGAAGATACCCGCCGCCGTTCGCGCGCAGATCCATGATCAGGACGTCGGAACCGTCTTTACGGAGCTCGGTGATCAGGCGCTGCACGTCGCGGGTCGTGCTGCGATAATCCTTCGCCCCGGCGCGGCTGGCGTCGTAGTCCTGGTAGAAGCTCGGAACGGTGATGATGCCGACTTTCACATCGTGGCCGTTGCGCTGCAGGACCCGCATCGCCTTGTGCGCGGCCTGAGCCTCGAGCGACACGCGGTTGCGCGTGAATTCCACCACCTTCTGCGGCGAACCGGGCGCCGCGCCCGCGGGCAGCAATTGCAGGCGCACCAACGTGCCGCCGGGCCCGCGAATCTTCTGCACGACGTCGTCCAGGCGCCATCCGATCACGTCGGTCAGCTCTCCGGTCTTGCCTTCGCCGACCGCGGTAATGCGATCGTTGGCGGCGAGCTTGCCGCTGGTCGCGGCCGGACCGCCCGCGATCACGTCGATCACCGTGACGTAATCGTCCGTCAGCTGCAGCGAGGCGCCGATGCCCTCGTAGCTCAAGCTCATCTGGATGTTGTATTCCTCGGAGTTGCGCGCCGAAAAATAATTCGAGTGCGGATCCAAGGACAGCACGAAAGCGTTCATGAACGCTTCGAACACATCCTCGGGCTTGCTCTGATCCATGCGCTTCGCGACATGCTCGTAGCGTTTGTGCAGGACGTCGGCGGCTTCGGTCCATTGCTTGCCCGCGATCACGAGCGACAACTCGTCGTTCTTCACCCGCTTGCGCCACAGCTCGTTCATTTCGGCGGTGTTCGCCGGCCAGGGTTCCTTCTCGCGGTCGAAATTGAACGATTCGTCGACGTCGAAGTCAGGCTTCTTATTCAGCAGTTCGATCGCATAGGCCATGCGCTCGCGGCTGCGCTGCTGATAGCGCCGAAAAATCACGAACGCGGGTTCCACGTCGCCGGCCTTGATGGCATCGTCGAGCTCGTAGCGGTAGCGCTCGAATTCGGCGATGTCGCTCGCGAAGAAATAGCTTCTGCCGCCGTCGATGGCGTCGAGATAACGGTCGAGGATCAAGCTCGAGAGATGATCGTCGAGCGGAGCCCGCCGGTAGTGTTCGCGCGCGACGATATCGGCCACGCGGCGCGCGACGTAGTTTTCCTGCTCCGTGGGCGCGAGCACCGCGGTGGCTGCCGGAACGGCGGGCGAGGGCGTCATGGCCGCGCCCAACAGGGCGGCAAGCCCCACTGCGCTCGCGCAGACCGCAATGCCGGTTATCCAGCGCGAACGATTGGCCCAAGGCCTATTAGTCATCACCGTACCAGTTCTCCTGTAAACTCCGCTCCCCAATTCCCATCAAGGCTAGAGAAGCCCGCCCCTGCTAGCAAGTGTATATGAGCCTTACGGTATGCGTCCGTTCACTGTTTTGATCGGTATCGTGCTGGGGTCGGCGGCATCGATCACTTTCGGCCTGGGGGCCGTCCTGATCGTGTTTTGCGTCCTGGCCCGCGAGCACCCGGATTTGTCGCATGAATTGCCGCGGCTCGTGGCGAGCTTGATTGCATTTGGCGTTTTGACCGCCGCCAGCGCGGGTAGTTTCCTGGGGCAGGTCAAGGCACGCCCGTGGCGAGGCTGGGCGCACCTCACCACCGCCGCCTGCCTATGCGCGGTGATTTTGCTTTACTGGCCGCGCCGCAACTGAACTGGGAGTGGGCTAATCATGCAAATCCGGGGTTATTGGGGCGTTTTGGCGTCCGCGGGCCTGCTGCTGTCGGCTTGTGCGGGTGCGGGACGCAAACTCCCCCCTCCTTCGACCGATATCGATGAGACGGTCTTCCGCAACCATGTCCGCGTGCTGGCTTCGGATGACTTCGAGGGCCGAAAACCCGGCACGCCCGGCGAGGAAAAGACGGTCGCGTACCTGGTCGAGCAGTTTCGCAAATTGGGCTTGAAACCCGGAAACGGCGAGAGTTTCCTGCAGCAGCTGCCGATGGTCGAGAGTCTGGCCGGCGCCGATGCATCCCTGTCCGCCACAGGCCGTCACGGGACCCTCACGCTTGCCTACGGCAAGGACATGGTCATTTGGAGCAAGCGCAGCACCCCGCAGGCGGAGCTGCGGGGCAGCGAGCTCGTGTTCGTGGGTTACGGCATCGTGGCGCCGGAGTACGCCTGGAACGATTACGCCGACATCGATGTGCACGGCAAGACCGTCGTGGTCTTGGTCAACGATCCGGGATACGCCACCAAGGATCCCAAGGTATTCAGGGGCGGTACCATGACCTTTTACGGGGGCTGGGCCTACAAAATCGAGGAAGCTGCCCGGCAGGGCGCCGCCGGGGTGTTGATCGTTCACGATGGCGATGCGGCCGGTTACGGCTGGAGCCTCGTGCAGAGCACTTGGACGGGAGCGCAGCTGGGCCTCTCGACGGCGGATGGTGGTGCGGGACGCGCGGCCATCGAGGGCTGGATCCAGAAGGATGCGGCGCGCGCCCTGTTCACCGCAGCCGGGCTCGACTTCACAGCCACGGCGGCGGCGGCGGCCCGTGCGGGATTCAAGGCGCTGCCGATGGGTCTCCATGCCGATGTCACGCTGCATAACAGCGTTCGCCTGTTCACCTCCGCCAACGTCATCGCGCAATTGCCGGGCGGCAGCCGCCACCGTGAATATGTCGTGTACACCGCGCACTGGGATCATCTGGGCCGCGACCCCACGCGCCCAGGCCACAATATCTTCAACGGCGCGATCGACAATGCGTCCGGTGTGGCAGGCCTGCTGACACTGGCGCAGTCCTGGGTCCGTACCAAGCCCGTGGCGGATAGGTCGATCGTGTTTCTGGCCCTGACCGGCGCGGAAGCCGGCCTGTTGGGGTCCGAATACTACGCGGAGAACCCGGTTTTCCCCTTGCGGGACACCGTGGCCGTGCTCAATCTGGATACGCTGCACTTCGGCGGCCCCACGCGCGATGTCACGGTGTTCGGCGTCGGGAACACTGATCTGGAAGAGTATGCGCGGGCGGGGGCACTACTGCAGGGGCGCGAGATCACCCCCGAGCCCACGCCGGAACGGGGACTCTATTTCCAGTCCGACAATCTCAGCTTTGCGAAAGCCGGTGTGCCGGCGCTGTATGCCAAAGGCGGTCTCGACGACAGCGCGCGCGGGCCCGTATGGGGGCGGGCGCGGCTCGAGGACTACATGGCGCATCGCTATCACCAGCCGAGCGATCAATACTCGGCGGACTGGGACGTGCGCGGCGCGGTCGAAGACCTCACGCTCTATTACGACGTCGGCAACCGGGTGGCGCGCACCCGCCGATTCCCGCGCTGGTATCCCAACAGTGAGTTCCGCGTCAGCCGCGACCACAGAGCGGCGCCTTAGGGCGAGGAGCCTGTCTGACTAATGATGCGCCTGCTGCGGCCGCCCCACAGCGGCATCTTTTTGTGATCCTTTCGCTTACATAGTGCCCACTATGCGCGCGAAACGATCACAAAAATCTGCTCGCCGTGGGTCGCCCTCGCGACGGCGATCATTAGTCAGACAGGCTCCTAGCGTTTGCCGACCCGCGCCCAGTTTTTCTTGCGATCGAAACTGCCCGAGGTGTTGTAGGGATCGAAGCCGCGATTTTGGTTCGCCGCCTTGACCGGCGCGGCTTCAACGCTGAGCTCCCGCGCTACGTTTGCCTGCCGCAGTTCGCGCACGCCGAAACTGAATTTTGATTCCGGATCATTTCCGGTCTTGTCGTTGCTCGCCATCGTCTTCCCTCTACAAAAAGAACCAACACGTCAATAGCTCTTGCCGTCTTCTTTGATTTTGCCGTCCCGCACATGTTCCCAAATTGCGACAGCGAGAGACCGGCGACTTGGCAAAACTGTGACGCAGCTCAAGCCGATGACGACATAAGCCCTCAACCTATGCGCGCAAGCGCCCCGGATATTTGCCGATCAAAGGGCACCGAGCGGTTGCGGCCGCGCACCTTGGCGGTGTACAGAGCTTGATCGGCGGCTTTGACGAGGTCGGCGACATTGTTGAAATGGGTTTCCGTCCCGTGTGTGGCGCAGCCGATGGAGATCGTCACCGTGGCGTGATCGGATCCGATGACATGCCCGGTATTGCGAAACGCCATCACGATGCGTTCGCAAATGCTGCGCGCCGTCTCGGCATCGGTTGCCGGCAGCACCACCACGAACTCTTCTCCGTCGTAGCGGGCGATCAGATCGGATTCGCGCGTGTTGCCGCGAAGTATGCGCGCGGTCGCCTGCAGAATGCGGTCTCCGGCCTGGTGGCCGAAGTTGTCATTGATGGTCTTGAATTTATCCAGATCCGCGAAGGCCACGCTCAAGGGCCATTTGTGGCGCGTGGAGTTGTCGAATTCGCGCCCGAGGAATTGATCGAGGTAGGCGCGGTTGTAGACGCCGGTCAGCGTGTCGCGGCGGGTCTCCTCCTCGAGCTCGAGCACCCGCGACGTGGAGCTTTCCGCCGCCGCCCGCAACGTGTTGATCTCGCGGAGCGCATGCAGGCTGCGCAGCATCAATACCTCGCGCGCCTGCTCGAGAATCAATTCCGGATGCTGCCTGGCCAGCAGGTCGGTCTCGAATATGGCTTCGGTCTCGGGAATCATGGCGCCGATGGTGCCCAACACCTGGCCGAAGGCCATTTTATCGAGCCCGAGGCTCCGTTCGGCGCACAGCGCCGTCTCGGCAAACGGCCGATGTTCGGGGTCCAGCAAGAATAAATCCGCCACAGGTCCCGACAGGGCGACGCAGCGATTGAAGATCTGCGCGGGGTCGCTGGTGTAGCTCAGCTCCAATTCGTGGCTGTGCGCGATCGCACGATGCAGGCGTTCGGGTAGATTCCAGCCCTTCATCAGCAAGCCGCCGATCTTTGCATGATCGACTTGCAAACGCTTCTTTTCGTGCTCGGCCAGCGCAACATGGTTGCGCTGGAGGGCTTCCCCCTGGGAATACAAATCGGGCACCGCCTTGTCCAGCGCCAGCATGCCCACATCCTGGAGCAGCGCTGCCAGGAATATTTCTTCGGCCAGTGATTGATGCATGGCGTCGCCGAGCGCGCGCGCCGAGGTTGCCGCGAGCAGGGCGCGGCGCCAGTACAGGCCGTAGCTGAGGCCGTTCGGTTTGCCGCCCCGCAGGGACTTGACCAGGGAAAAACTCAAGGCAAGGGTCAGAGTGGCATTCAATCCCAGCACCACCAGCGCCTGGCGCAGATTCTCGCTCTTGCGGCGCTGGGCATACAGCGGCGAATTCGCGATGCGCAGAACCTTGGTCGAGAGCGCCGAGTCCATGCTCAAGGCCTTGGCCACCTTGCCCATCTCGATGTCCGGATCTTGCGCGAGCTCAATGATGTGCGTCGCCACGCCCGGCGGCGAGGGGAAATTCACGGACATGCGAAGTTGAGCTTCGATCTCGGGATTCACGCGCGGCTCTCCAACAATCAGAATCGGATCAAAATCCGCCTATTGGCCAGTTAGCGTCCGAGCCGCCCGGAACTTGAATCGTGAATTAGGTTAAGCGCGCGCTGGCCCGCCACCAGAGGCGAAGGCCCTTGAAGAGCAAGTAAAGCCCATAGGGCCCGAGGACGACCACCCAGGAAGCAATCGACCCTTCCCTGAAGCCCACGAACAGGCTGTGATACAGGTGCCCGAGGCTCGCACCCTCGTAGCGGCCGAGCGTGGCAACGCCGGCGTAGAAGATGAGCACGGGCATAATGCCCACACCGGCCAGCAGTCCGAGGGCGGCCACCCCCAGTTCCAGGGACCATGGACTGGTCAGCCCCAGGCCCTGAAGGATTCTCCGTATCATCATGCGCCCGATTGTAAACGAATCCGGCCGCGCGCCGCCTAAGCGCTGTAGAATCGCGCTATGCGAGCTTGGACCCCTCAGATGCTGTACGAGGCAAAGCCCTGGGCCTTCATCGGCATCGGGGTGATATTGGCGATTGGAGCGATGCTGTGGTCGCTGTGGGAAGGACTTTGGACGGTCTGGCGCGGGCTGCTCTGCTTTGGCGGAGCCGCGCTCGCGATCGTCGGCGGAGCCACCCTGCAATTACGTCAGGATTACCGCGCGCGCAGCAAGTGGCGACGAGACGCGCCGCCTTGATACGCACGGCGGTGGTCGGCGTCGGCTACTTGGGCCGATTCCATGCGCAGAAATATGCGAGCCTGCCCAACTCACACTTGGTGGGCGTTGCCGATCCGTCCGCGGCGGCGCGTTCTGCGGTGGCGGCCGAATTGAGCGTTGCGGCCTATGCGGACTATCGGGAATTGCTGGGCCATGTCGATGCCGTGAGCATCGTGACTCCGACTCCCTTGCACTACGACGTCGCCAAGGATTTTCTCGACGCCGGCGCGAACGTGTTGGTCGAGAAGCCGATGACCGTGACCGTGGCGGAGGGGGAGCGCCTCATCGAGCTGGCGCGCCGCGCCAACCGCGTTCTGCAAGTCGGTCACTTGGAACGCTTCAACGCCGCCGTGCAGGCGGTGCAGCCCAGCTTGACCGTTCCCCGCTTCGTCGAGTCGGCGCGGCTGGCGCCGTTCAAGTATCGCGGCACGGACGTCGATGTGGTGTTGGATCTCATGATCCACGACATCGATTTGATCTTGAGCATCGTGCGCTCTCCGGTGGTGGCGGTCGACGCGATCGGCACCAGCGTATTTTCCAAGGAAATCGATATAGCGAATGCGCGTCTGCGCTTCGCCAACGGCTGCGTTGCGAACGCAACTGCCAGCCGTGTGAGCTTGAAGACCGAGCGCAAGCTGCGCCTATTCCAGGATGACGCCTATATTTCGGTCGATTTGCAGCAGAAGGTGCTGACGGTGATTCGCAAGGGCACCGGCGTCGGTGCAGACGGCATGCCGCAGGTCGCCATCGAGGAGAATACCTACGAGCAGGGCGATGCGCTCAAAGACGAAATCGCCGCCTTCCTCGAATCGGCGGCGACCGGCTGCGCACCTCCGGTGAGCGGCGAAGATGGACTGCTCGCGCTGCGCACCGCCGTGAGCATCGCCGAGCAAGTGGCGAGTTCGGGTCGCCGATTTTCCTAACGCGGGGGCGCAGCCGGCGCAGGAACAGGGGCGGGCGATGGGGCGGCCCCGGGCGCTGCCGGCGACGGTGTGCCCGGAACGGCGCCGGGCTCATTGTCGGTCACGGTCACGCGATCCACGAAGAAACGAGTTTCTGCGAAGCAGGGAGTGGGTATGCCGGGATGCTCGGTATAGTGCAGCTGAACTCGGTGACCGACGGCCTTGTTGAGCTGGTCGGCGACCGCCTTGTCGCGCACGCTGAAGTCCCATAATTGAGGCGATATGCCCGCGCCCATGTATTGGCCGCCGCCGTAGTAGAGCGCGATTTCTCCCTCCCTGGTTTTGCAGATCCAGCCGCGGCGTACGAATTTCTGCAGTACGCCCGCGCGCTCTCCCTCGGCATACGCCCACGCCAGCGTCAGCCACGTCCACAGTCCGCTGCCGACGATGATCAATAGCAGCAGTATCATGAACCAGCGGCCGAGACGGCCGGTCGACCGGCGCCTTCCCGTGGAATTCGGAACTTCGATCCGGGTCATGAGTTGGATAACGCCTTGGGCCACCATTGGCCGGAAGAATTTGGTGGGCCGGGGCGTCAGTCCTTTGCGCAACCGCTTAGCCGGCGTATGAATTCCAGATTACTCCAAGAGGACGGGGTTGTGCCAGCGAGTGGCGCTCGTCTCGGCCGAGGTCATGCGCATTTTGTCATTGCGCAGTAGCGTTCTCGCGCTCGTGCAGGAGATTTTCAACAGCGGCGGCAAGCGG
>DASWEO010000326.1:0-10699 GCA_036394715.1 Steroidobacteraceae bacterium | reverse complement strand
GCACCCGCACAATGATCGCGGCACCGCGGTGGCCGCCGCGGAACTCGCCGTCATGGCGGGCGCGGAGCGCATCGAGGGTACCTTGTTCGGCAACGGCGAGCGCACGGGCAATGTCGACGTAGTAACGTTAGCGCTTAACCTTTATTCGCAAGGTGTTGATCCAAAGCTGGATTTTGCGAACATCAATGAGGCGGCACGCTGTGCCGAGGCCTGCAATCAACTGCCCATCCATCCGCGCCACCCCTATGTGGGAGATCTGGTGTTCACCGCGTTTTCAGGCTCCCATCAAGATGCGATCAAAAAGGGTCTGGCCGCGAGAAGCGAGTCGGATATCTGGGACGTTCCCTACCTGCCCATCGACCCCTCAGACCTCGGCCGCTCCTATGATTCGATCATTCGAGTGAACAGCCAATCCGGCAAGGGCGGCGTGGCGTATTTGTTGGAGCGCGACTACCAGCTGGTCATGCCGCGCCGGCTGCAAATTGAGTTCAGCCAGGTCGTACAAACAGCCGCAGATATCACGGGTAAGGAATTGACTTCCCAAGAGTTATGGGATCTTTTCGACAGCGAATACCTCACCCCGCGCACCCCGTATGTGTATCGCTCCCACCAGCTGGCGGCTTCGACGGACGGCGCCGACAGCGAGCGCATCACGGTGCAGGTTGAGATCGACGGGCGGCTCGAGACCTGGCACGGCCAGGGCTCCGGGCCCATCGATGCCATGGTCAAAGCCATCGCCCTGCCTTTCGACGTGCTGTCCTATGAAGAGCACTCTCGCGGTCAGGGAAGCGCCGCCAAGGCCGTGTCATACATAGAGATTACGACCCGGTCGCGGCGGACCTTGTTTGGGGCCGGTATGCACCCCAATATCATTACTGCCTCGTTGCTGGCGATTTTCTCGGCGGTGAACCGGGCCGTGGCCCTTGGGGCGCTGCCGGCACGCGCCGACCCGGCTCGGACCGGCACCTGAGCGGGGCATTGAAGCCGTGGCTGCGCGGAAAGGCAGTTTTTGATGTGCTAGTTGAATGCCGGGCAGAATCGGCTATAGTGCGCAGCTTCACCGGTTGGGCTGATCGATCCTATTGATTTCAAGGGCTTTTCTCGAACAATGAGTGAACGCGAAGACGAACATTTTGATATCGACGATGAGTTTCTCGGGGAAGCCGAAGAATCGCACGACTTCGATCCCCTCTTGGAGCGCACTGAGCGGCGCCCCAAGGCCGTTGCGGTCGGCAAACGCGGCAAGGCGGCCTGGAGCCGAGTGGAAGACGTACTCGCCGAGCGCCAGTTAGAAAAAGAACTGCGCGACATTTTCGAAGACGATTAGCCGAGAACCGGCACTCATCCTCGTGGCGCTTTCAAGCCGGCAGCACGCGGTTGGGCGACGCGGAATAAATCACATGTGCGATCACCGCCGTGCCGGAAAATAGTCAAGCCTGGGTCGTGCTCAAGTTCGGCGGCACCAGCGTGTCCTCCGTGGCCAATTGGCACAACATCGCGGGTGTAGTCCGCGCCCGCATTGCCGCGGGCTTGAAGCCGGTGATCGTTCATTCGGCACTCTCCGGCATCACCGATCGTCTCGAGTCCCTGTTGGCGGGCGTCGCGTCCGGGACTTCCCAAAGCGTTCTCGAGCAAATCGACTCCAGGCACCGCGCTCTTGCACGGGCCTTAGGGCTCGTCCCGGGTCCGGAGTTCGAGCGCTTCATGCAGGAGCTGCGGCAGATGGCGGATTTGGCCGAGCGCAGCCGTGAGTCGAGCGACGGCCTTCGCGCCCGCGTGATGGCGACGGGCGAACTGCTCGCCACCACCTTGGGAGCGACGTTCTTGAACGCGCAGGGGATCGGCACCGCGTGGGCGGATGCGCGCCAGGTCCTGCGCGCCGATACGCGCCCCAGCGCCACGCAGAAGGCGAGCCTGCTGTCGGCAACCTGCGATTTCACGCCGGACGCCGCCTTGCAGTCGCGCTGGCGGGCGCTCGATCAGGTCGTGATTACTCAGGGCTTCATTGCGGCGAACGATGCCGGAGAGACGGTGCTGCTGGGCCGAGGCGGATCGGACACCTCCGGTTCGTACTTCGCAGCCAAACTGCAGGCAGCGCGCCTGGAGATTTGGACCGACGTACCCGGCATGTTCAGCGCCAATCCCCGCGCCGTGCCCACCGCCAGGCTGCTGCGCGCCCTGCACTACGACGAAGCTCAGGAAATTGCCAGCAATGGCGCAAAGGTCTTGCACCCGCGCTGCATCCTGCCCGTCCGGCAATACAAGATTCCGCTGCACGTCTATGCCACGCAGGCCCCGGGACTCGAAGGCACGATCGTGTCCGCGAATGTCGCCGACAGCGCCGCGCAAGTCAAAGCCATCGCGATCAAAAAGGGCATCACCTTGGTCTCGATGGAAAGCCCGGGCATGTGGCATCAGGTGGGCTTTCTGGCGGATGCATTCCAGATCTTCAAACAAGAAGGCTTATCGGTCGACTTGGTGTCCACGTCGGAGACGAATGTCACCGTATCCTTGGACCCCACCGCCAACACCCTGGACTCGGGCGCGCTCGACCGTTTGGCGTCGGCGCTTGGGGTTCTCTGCCGCGTCGAGATTATGGGGCCGTGCGCTTCCTTGAGCCTGTTGGGACACAACATTCGCGGCATCTTGCACGAGCTGGGATCGGCCTTCGAATTGTTCCAGGACCAGAAGATTTATCTGGTGACCCAGGCCGCGAACGATTTGAATTTCACCTTCGTGATCGACGAATCTCAAGGCGATCGTCTGGTGCAGCAGCTGCACGAGCGTCTGATGCAGGGCATCGGTTCGGACAAGGTCTTGGGACCCACCTGGCAGCAGTTGTTCTCCGAGAAAAAGACCGCCGCGCCGCCCGTGAACTGGTGGGAGGAACCCGAGAAGCGCCGCCGCCTGATCGACATAGCCACGCGCGAGTCGGCGGCATTCGTATACGACACCGCGACCCTCGATGAGGCCGTCGCGGCGGTGCAAAACGTGCGCTCGGTGAAGCGCTGGGCCTACGCGATGAAGGCCAATTGGCATGCGCAGATTCTGCGCCGGATATACGCCGCGGGCTTGACCTTGGAGTGCGTATCGCAGGGCGAGCTCGAGCACGCGTTTGCCTCCGTACCCGGTCTCGTTCCCGAACGGGTGCTGTTCACCCCCAATTTCGCCGCGCGCAGTGAGTACGAAGTTGCCTTAGGTATGGGCGTGCGCGTCACCGTGGACAATCTCTATCCCTTCAAGATGTGGCCGGACGTGTTTCGCGGCAGGGAGATTTTTGTGCGCATCGATCCGGGATTCGGGCGCGGCCATCACAGTCATGTGCGTACGGGCGGAGTTCACTCGAAATTCGGCGTGGCCTTGAGCTCGGCCGATGAATTGGCGGCGTTGACCCAGGACGCGGGCGTGCGTGTCACCGGGCTGCACGCGCACACCGGCAGCGGCATCTTCGATGTGGCCAATTGGACCGAGACGGGCGCACTGCTCGCGGATCTGGCGGCGCGATTCCCGGAGGTCGCGGTGATCGACCTGGGCGGCGGAATCGGAGTGCCCGAGCAGCTGGGTCACGGCGAAATCGACCTGGAGAAGCTGGATCGCGGAGTCGCCGAACTCGCGAAGCGGTTTCCGCACATCGAGTTTTGGATGGAGCCCGGCCGGTTCTTGGTGGCCAAGGCGGGCGTGCTGGTCGCCGTCGTGACCCAGCTCAAGGGCAAGGGCGACGTTCAGTACGTGGGCATCGCCACCGGCATGAATTCCTTGATCAGGCCGGCGCTCTACGGGGCGCATCACGATATCCGCAATCTGACGCGCCTCGAGGATCCCATGAGCCATCGGGTCAACGTGGTCGGTCCGATCTGCGAGACCGCGGACCAGTTGGGGTCGGATCGCTGGCTGCCGCAAACCCAGGAAGGAGACGTACTGCTCATCGCGACCTGCGGCGCCTACGGCTATGCCATGGCCTCGCACTATAATCTGCGTCCTCCCGCGGCTGAGTTTATGATCGAGACATGAAACACGTAGGCATCATCGGTTGGCGCGGCATGGTGGGTTCGGTGCTCCTCGACAGAATGCGCGAGGAGAAGGACTTCGAACACGTCGCGCCGGTGTTTTTCAGCACCTCGCAGGCGGGCGTGGCGGCTCCCGACTTAGGCTGCGCGGCGTCGGCGCAGGACGCCAAGTCCGCGCACGCCAAGGTGCACGACGCAAACGACATTGCGGCGCTCGCCAAGCTTCCCATGCTCATCAGCGCCCAGGGCGGCGACTACACCGAGGACATCCATCCTCGCCTGCGCGCCGCGGGCTGGCAGGGCTATTGGATCGACGCCGCGTCCACCCTGCGCATGCGGGAAAACGCCGTCATCGTTCTCGATCCCGTGAACCTGCCCGTGATGCAGTCGGCGCTCGACAACGGCGTGAAGGATTTCATCGGCGGCAATTGCACGGTATCGCTGATGCTGATGGCGGTGGGCGGATTGCTGCGGGCGGGCGCGGTCGATTGGATCACCGCGATGACCTACCAGTCGGCGTCCGGCGCCGGCGCCAAGCACATGCGCGAACTGCTGGAACAGATGGGCGCATTGCATCGCTCGGCCGCGACTCTGTTGCACGATCCCGCTTCCGGAATTCTCGACATCGACCGCGCCGTGAGCGCGGCGTTGGCGGGCCCGGAGTTTCCCCGGACGCAATTCGGCGTGCCGCTTGCGGCCAGCCTGATCTCCTGGATCGACAAGGATTTGGGCAACGGCCAGAGCCGCGAGGAATGGAAGGCGGGCGCCGAGGCGAACAAAATACTGGGAACCGGGGCGCGCCCGATACCGATGGAAGGCATCTGTGTGCGGGTGAGTGCGATGCGCTGCCATTCGCAGGCGCTGACCATCAAGCTGAAGCGGGATTTGCCGCTTCCCGAGATCGAACGGTTGATTGCCGGGGGCAACCCGTGGGTGCGCGTGGTGCCCAATGACCGCGAGTCCTCGATCCGCGAGCTCTCGCCGGCGGCGGTCAGCGGCGGCTTGAACATCCCCATCGGCCGCTTGCGCAAGCTCGCGATGGGCGGGGAATATCTATCCGCCTTTACCGTGGGCGACCAGCTGCTATGGGGCGCGGCGGAGCCGCTGCGCAGGACTATGCGATTCCTGCTTCCGCGTGTGTGAGCAGGTGAATCGGCACGCGCTTGACGCCCCAGATGTCCGCGCAGTATTCGCCAATGGTGCGATCGGATGAGAACGTTCCGCTGCGCGCGGTGTTGAGAATGGACATGCGCGTCCAGCGCTCGGTGTCGTCGTAAGTCTTGGACACCTCGGCCTGGCACTCGAGATAGGATTGAAAATCCGCGAGCACTAGATAGGGATCCTGGTACAGCAAGCCGTCGATCAGGGGGCGAAACAGCTCCGTGTCGCCGCGCGAAAAGAAGCCGCTGCGGATCAGATCGATCACGTCGCGCAATCCCTGATTGGCCTCGTAATAGTCCATCGGCCTGTAGCCCTTCGTCTTCAAGGCATAGACCTCGGGCGCGCTCAATCCGAACAGAAAGAAATTCTCGGCGCCGACTTCCTGGCGGATCTCGATGTTGGCGCCGTCCAGCGTGCCGATGGTGAGTGCGCCGTTCATCGAAAACTTCATATTGCCGGTTCCCGACGCCTCCTTGCCTGCGGTGGAGATCTGCTCCGAGAGATCCGCCGCCGGGTATACCCGCTGTCCGTTGGTGACGTTGAAGTTCGGCAGAAACACCACTTTCAAGCGGCCCCGCACGTCCGGATCTCGATTGACGACGTCGCCGACCGCGGTGATCAGCTTGATCATGAGTTTCGCGAGATGATAGCCGGGGGCCGCCTTGCCGCCGAAAATGAAGGTGCGCGGGTGCACCTCGATTGCCGGATTCGATTTGATGCCGTGGTACAGCGACACGATGTGCAGCACTTTCAAGTGCTGCCGCTTGTATTCGTGGATGCGCTTCACCAAAACGTCGAAAATCGAATCCGGATCGGTGACGATGCCGGTGCGCTCGAGCGCGAGGGCGGCGAATCCCTGCTTGTTGTGGTGCTTGATCTCACGCCATCGGGCGCGAAACTCGGGGTTCTCCGCCAGCGGCTCCAATCTGCGGAGCTGCGCCAGATCCTTGATCCAGTCCGTGCCGATGTGCCCGCAAATGAGATCCGAGAGTTTCGGATTCGACAGCACCATCCAGCGCCGCGGCGTCACGCCATTGGTCTTGTTGCTGAATTTTTGCGGCCACAATTCGTAGAAGTCCTTCAAGACATCGCGTTTGAGCAGTTCCGAATGCAGTTCGGCGACTCCGTTGATGGCATGGCTGCCGACGCAGGCGAGGTGAGCCATGCGTACGTAGCGTTCGCCGGTTTCGTCTATCAGCGACATGCGGGCGATGCGCGCCTCGTCGCCGAGAAAACGCATGCGCACTTCCTCCAGGAATTGCGCGTTGATTTCCTGGATGATCTGCAGGTGCCGCGGCAAGATCCGGCCGAACACCTCCAGCGACCAGCGCTCCAACGCCTCCGGAAGCAGGGTGTGGTTGGTATAGGCAAAAGTCCGGGACGTGACTTGCCACGCATCGCCCCAGGGCATCAGAGCCTCGTCGACCAGAAGGCGCATCAATTCCGCGATGGCGATCGCGGGATGCGTGTCGTTGAGCTGCACGGCAAACTTCTCGTGGAACTGGTCGAGCTGAAGCTTCTGCGTACGCAGGATGCGCAGCATGTCCTGCAAGGAACACGACACGAAGAAATACTGCTGTTCCAGCCGCAGTTCCTTGCCGCGCAGCTGCTCATCGTTCGGATAGAGCACCTTGCTCAGGTTCTCGGACGCGACCTTCTGATTGACCGCGCCGTAGTAGTCGCCCGTGTTGAAGATGGCGAAGTCGAAAGACTCCGGAGCTTCCGACCGCCAAAGCCTGAGGGTGTTGGCGGTATTGGTGTGATAGCCCAGGATGGGGGTGTCGTAGGGCACGCCGATGACGGTCATGTTCGGCACCCAGCGCACGCGCGGGCGATTGCGTTCGTCGACGTATTGTTCCGTCCTGCCGCCGAGCTTCACCTCGACGGCCCACTCGGGGCGCACCAGTTCCCAGGGGTTGCCGAAGCGCAGCCACTTGTCGGTCTTCTCAACTTGCCAGCCGTCCACGATCTCCTGTTGGAAAATGCCGAATTCGTAGCGGATGCCGTAGCCCACGGCCGGCACTTCGAGGGTCGCCAAGGAATCGAGGAAGCATGCGGCCAGCCGTCCGAGTCCGCCGTTGCCGAGCCCGGGTTCTTCTTCCTGTTGCAGCAATTCCTCGAAATTGAGTCCCAGTTCAGTCATGCATTGCTTGGCCGGATCGAAGATTCCGAGATTGATGAGGTTGTTGGCCAGGTGGGGCCCCATCAGGAACTCGGCCGACAGATACGCGACGGTTCGTGATGCCTGCTTGGTGTACACAGCCGCCGTGCTGATCCAGCGTTGCAGCATGCGGTCGCGGACCGCAAAGGCGAGCGCCATGTAATAGTCGTGCTTGGTCGCCAGCGCCGGGAACTTGCCCTGCACGTAGAACAAGTCGTCCAGGAAGCCGTTTTTGAGCGCTTCCTTACTGAGCTCAGTGTGGCCTTCCAGCGGCAGTGAACTCACGGCGATTTCTCTACGGTGACCACAGTACGTCGACCGGTGTGCGCGATTGGCGCAGCACGGCACGTACCGGCATGTCTTCCACCGGGCCCGCTGCGCAGGCGGCGGCATAGGTGTGCCACTTCGACTCGCCGGTGATCAACACCGCGATGCGCCGCGAATCGAGCAATGCGGTCAAATTCAAGCTGAGACGGGGGTGCGGAGCCACGGGGGACCACATGCCCACGCATCCCGCCGCCGCATTCAAGGCGCTGGGCAGATTCGGCGAGCCCGGGAACAAGGAAGCCGTGTGTCCGTCGTCGCCCATCCCGAGGATCACTGCATCGAATGGCCGCGGCACTCGTGCAAATGTTTCCCACGCGGATACGGCGCCGAGATCCGGGGTGGGCGCACCGTTCTTGAGGCCGAGGAAGCGCGCGGAAGCGGCATGGTCCTTCAAGAGGAAGTCGCGTACCAGCCGCTCGTTGCTCGCGGGATCTTCCGGACTCACCCAGCGCTCGTCGGCGAGGGCGATGCAGACGCGGTCCCAATCGAGCGGCTGCGTGCGCAGGATCTCGAACAGTCTCACCGGCGATCGCCCGCCCGACACCACCAGGCTCGCGAGTCCTCGTGCGCTGATTGCCGCGGCGAGACTTCCGGCAATGAGCGTGGCAAGCTCTCGCGAGAGAGTTTCGATATCGGCGTAGCGCTGCGCTGATAGGTCGGAGTTCATGGCAGATCAGGGTTCATGGTAGTCAGAGTTCGTCGTGCCACGCGAATCCGTCGCGCCCGATCATCGCGCTGGAGGCCGCCGGCCCCCAGCTGCCGGCAATATAGATCTTGGGCCGTTCGTCGTATTGTTCCCAACCGGCGCGAATGGGATCTATCCATGCCCAAGCCGCATCGAGCTCGTCTCTGCGCATGAACAAGGTGAGGTTTCCCTTCACCGTGTCCATCAAAAGCCTTTCATAGGCATCCAGGCTCCGGGTCTTGAATGTCTCGCCTAGGTCGAGAGAGAGACTCACGGGCTTCAAACGCATCCCTTCGCCCGGGTTCTTGGCCAGTATGGTCATCGTGATGCTTTCATCCGGCTGCAGCCGAATCACCAGCTCGTTCGCGGTACGCGAGGTGGGCGGGTTCTCGAAAATCGGATGCGGCACTTCGTCGAAAGTCACCACGAGTTCCGTCAGGCGGTCTTGCAGCCGTTTGCCGGTGCGCAAATAAAACGGCACGCCCGCCCAGCGCCAGGTATCGATCTCAACCTTGAGCGCCGCGAACGTCTCCGTACTGCTGTCCGGCGCGATGTCGGCTTCTTCCAGATAGCCCGGCACGGGCGCGCCTCGGACGGCGCCGGCCTTGTACTGGCCGCGCACCGTCTTCGTGAGAACGTCGCGGTCGCATAACGGGCGCAGTGCCCGCAGCACCTTGAGCTTCTCGTCGCGCACGGCGTCCGGATCGCTGCTGGCCGGCGGTTCCATCGCCATGATGCACAGCAGCTGCAACAAGTGGTTCTGCACCATGTCGCGCAATGCCCCGGTTTTGTCGTAGAACTGGCCGCGGCGTTCCACGCCCAGTTCCTCGGCCACCGTGATCTGCACGTGTTTGATCAATCCGCGCCGCCACAGCGGCTCGAACAATGCATTGCCGAAACGCAGCGCCATGAGATTTTGCACCGCCTCCTTGCCGAGGTAGTGATCGATGCGATAAATCTGTTTCTCGGCGAACACCTCGCCGACCTGGGCGTTGATGAGGTCGGCGGATTGGGTGTCGTGTCCCAGCGGTTTCTCCAGCACCACCCTCGAGAGCGGGGTCACGGCCGCGGCCTTGGCCAGGTTCCTGCATATCACGGTGAACAGGTTCGATGCGGTGGAAAAGAAAAACACGCGGATGGTGTCGTCGCGGCCCTCGAGCAATGATTTGAGCGCCGCGTAGTCCGATTCGGCTGCCGCATCCAGTTTGAGATAGCTGAGCAGGCCGCTGAACGCCGCCCAATGCGGTGCGTCGAATTCCTTGCCGAGAAATTCGCGGCACGCGGATTCCGCTTTCGCCAAGTATTCGGCACGCGACAGCGCCGTGCGGGCGACGCCGTAAATGCGCGATTCCGCGGACACCTGTCCGGCCGCGTAGCGCCGATAGAGCGCGGGTAACAATTTGCGCGTCACCAGATCCCCGGTGCCGCCGAAAAGCAACATGTCGAAAGTCGGAAGTACCGCCACCGTCAAAACCTCATTAAGGCGCTTCGCGCCGAATCTACGGGGTCGAAGCGACCCCGTCTAGTAGGTTTCTGAGATGCGGCACAACCGTCTCTGCGGAATCAAACAAGATTCACGACCGCGAGCGCGAAGTCACAAGGCGCTTCGCGCCGAATCTACGGGGTCGGGACGACCCCGTCTAGTAGGTTACAATGAAGCATGCCCGCCGAATTACAGAAGGTTCATGTTCGCGTACGCGAAGTCACTGAGCGGATTCGCGAGCGCAGCCGCTCGGGGCGTGCCGACTACCTGGCGCGCATGGACGCGGCGCGGCGGCGCGGCTCCGCGCGCGGGGGGTTGTCGTGCACCAATCTTGCGCACGGCTTTGCCGCCTCGGATGCCACCGATAAGGAGGCGCTCAAGCTCATGCGCTGGCCCAATGTCGCCATCGTGTCGGCGTACAACGATATGCTGTCCGCGCATCAGCCGTTGGAGCGTTATCCGGCGCTGATCAAGCGGGCGGCGCGCGCAGCCGGCGCGGTCGCGCAATTCGCCGGCGGCGTGCCCGCCATGTGCGACGGCGTGACACAGGGTCAGCCCGGAATGGAATTATCTCTGTTCAGCCGCGATGTGATCGCGATGGCCACCGGAGTGGCACTGGCGCACAACATGTTCGACTCGGCGCTGTGCCTCGGGATCTGCGATAAAATCGTTCCCGGCATGCTGATGGGTGCGCTGGCCTTCGGCCATTTGCCCGTGATCTTCGTCCCCGGCGGCCCGATGCCCTCCGGCGTTCCGAACAAGGAAAAGGCGCGGATACGCGAGCTCTACGCCGAGGGAAAAGTCGGCCGCGACGCGCTGCTCGAATCGGAGGCGGGCAGTTATCACACCGCGGGCACCTGCACTTTTTACGGCAC
>DASWEO010000325.1:0-3547 GCA_036394715.1 Steroidobacteraceae bacterium | reverse complement strand
CCGGTGAGCGGTCGGGAGCTGCGCTTCGGGACTCTGTCCCCTGCCTCGCGCCGCAGGAAAGTCATGGTCATCGGCGGCGGACCGGCCGGCATGAAGGCGGCAGTAATTGCGGCGCAGCGCGGTCATCACGCCACACTGTACGAAGCGGAGCGGCGCCTCGGCGGTCAAGCGCTGCTCGCGCAGATGCTGCCCGGGCGCGCGGAATTCGGCGGCCTCATCACCAATCTGCAGCGCGAGCTGGAGTTGGCCGGAGTGCAAATCCACAAGGGCGCTCGCATCGATCGAGCGGCGGTGATGGCTGCGGCGCCGGATGTCGTGCTCATTGCCACGGGCGCCAAACCCTATCGGCCGGAATTTCCGCAGGAAGGAGCGTTGCAGATCGTGGATGCCTGGCAGGTGCTGCGCGGTGAAGGAGCAACCATTGGCCAATCAGTACTGGTCATCGATTGGCGTAGCGACTGGATCGGCATCGGCATCGCCGAACACCTGGCGCAACTGGGAAGGTCGGTGCGGCTTGCCGTCAGCGGGATCGCTGCCGGAGAAACCTTGCCGCTGTACGTGCGGGACCACTCGGCGGCGAGTCTGCACAAACTCGGGGTCAAGGTGCTGCCGTACATGCGCTTGTATGGCAGCGATTCGGACAGCGTCTATCTGCAGCACATCAGCAGCAACGAGGCGGTGGTCATCGACAAGGTCGATACCCTGGTGCTGTGCACGGGTCACACGCCGGTGGACGAACTCTCGGATTCGCTCGAGGGTCTGGATGTCGAGGCCCACGTCATCGGCGACGCCGCGTCACCGCGCACGGCCGAGGAAGCCGTCTACGAAGGACTGAAAGTGGCCGCGGAGATTTGACGCCGGGGAAGTCTCGAGTCGTCGACATCCTCGCCCAGAAACCCGCCGCTTTGGTGAGCCCAGAGCCGCGCGTACAAACCGCCTTCAGCCAACAGCGAATAGTGATTGCCCTCCTCGACGATGCGGCCCTTGTCCAGTACGACGAGCCGGTCCATGGCGGCGATGGTCGACAGCCGGTGCGCGATGGCCACCACCGTCTTGCCCTCCATCAGGCGATTGAGACTCTGCTGGATGGCGGCTTCAACTTCACTGTCGAGCGCGCTGGTGGCTTCATCGAGCAGCAGAATGGGGGCGTCTTTGAGCATGACTCGCGCGATGGCAATCCGCTGCCGCTGACCGCCGCTCAGCTTGACTCCGCGCTCTCCGACGTGGGCGGCATAGCCGGTTCGCCCCATCGCATCGCTCAGCATGACGATGAAGTCGTGGGCCTCGGCGCGCCTAGCCGCCGCCTCCATCTCGGCATCCCCGGCGTCGGGCCGGCCATAGCGGATGTTGTCGCTGACGGATCGATGAAGAAGCGACGTGTCCTGAGTCACCATCCCGATTTGGGCGCGCAGGCTATCCTGCGTGGCGAGCGAGATGTCTTGGCCGTCGATCAACACGCGTCCCTGCGGTATGTCATAGAAGCGCAGCAGCAAGTTGACGATGGTGCTCTTCCCGGCGCCGGAACGGCCGACCAAACCGATCTTCTCGCCCGGACGAATATGCAGATTGAGATTGTCGATCACGGAGCGGGCCGGGTTTGTGGCGGCGCCATAGGCGAAGGTGACCGCTTCGAAGCGTATGTCGCCGCGCGTGACGCGCAGCGGCTGCGCATCGGGGCGGTCCTGCACGGTGGGGGACCGGGCCAGCGTCGTGATGCCGTCCTGAACGGTGCCGATTTGCTCGAACAACGAGGCCATTTCCCACATGACCCAGTGTGAAATTCCATTCAGCCGCAGAGCCATGGCGGTTGCCGCCGCAACGGCGCCGACGCCGACCTGGCCTCGAGTCCATAGCCACAGGGTGACTCCCGCCGTGCTCGCGATCAATCCCATGCTGAGGGCGTGATTGACGATCTCGAAGCCCGTCACCATGCGCATCTGTCGATACACGGTCTGCAGAAACTCGGCCATCGCAGTCTGCACGTAGCTCGCCTCGCGTTGGGTATGCGAGAACAGCTTGACGGTCGTGATGTTGGTGTAGGCGTCGGTAATGCGGCCCGTCATCATCGAACGCGCATCCGCCTGGGCCATGGCGACCGCACCCAGCCGCGGCACGAAGTACCAGATGGCCACCGCATAGATGGCCAACCATCCCATGAACGGCGCCAGCAGCCAGAGATGGAAGTTGCCGACGACCAGTGCAATGGTGACGAAATAAATAACCACGAAGACCAGGATGTCCGCAAGGATCATCCACGTGTCGCGGACCGCGAGCGCGGTCTGCATGAGCTTGGCCGCGACCCGGCCGGCGAATTCGTCCTGATAGAAGCTCAGGCTTTGAGCGAGCATGTTGCGATGGAAGTTCCAGCGCAACCTCATCGCAAAATTGCCGGCGAGCGTCTGCTGCTTGAGCAGGCTCTGGAGGCCGATCAACATGATGCTGCCGGTGAGCACGGCGGCCAGCAGCACCAGGTGGCCGCGCTGCTCGGTCCACAGCCTCGACGGCTCCACCTTGGCCAGCCAGTCGACCACGTGGCCCAGCATGCTGAACAGCATGGCCTCGAACACTCCGATCACGGCGGTGAACAAGGTCATTGCCGCGATATAGCGCCGCACACCTCGGGCGCAGGCCCATAGAAAGGCAAAAAACCCGTGAGGCAGCGGCGGCGGCGGCGTATTCGGGTAAGGCGAAACGAGGTTTTCGAAATAGCGGAACAAGCAGACCCTCCGGCGATCAGGGCGAACCGCGAATCTTACCGCGAATGCACAAAAAGATAAGCTCGAGCCTGGCCGGTTGCGGCGTTGCGCCACGTCGAATCGCAATGCCGTTGTCAAGATAAGGGCGTACCATGTCTGCCTTACCAGGGCATTAACGCGTTCCAGACTGTGTGGGATATAGCCATGCACAGACGGACGACGACAGAGTGGATGGCCGCGTCAATCGTTGTGGCGCTGGTCATCGTATTGATCGTTCGCGTGGGCGCCACACCGGGCGAGAAACTCGGCGTGGCGCTGCGTGCCACGGCGCGGTGGTCGTTCCTTCTGTTCTGGCTGGCCTACGCGGGCGGCGCTCTGGCTACGCTCTTCGGTCCAAAGTTCCAAGCCCTGGCGCACCGCGGCCGGGATTTCGGGCTCTCGTTCGCGTCTGCACATCTCGTCCACCTTGGCCTCGTTGCACGGCTTTATTACGTCTCCCCGAGCCCGCTCCCGCAATCTTCGCTCATCTACTTTGGCATCGCCGCCATCTTCACATACGTGCTGGCAATTCTGTCCGTCAAGCGCCTTTCCGCCCGATTGAATCCGACAGTCTGGCGTACCGTGCGTACGCTCGGAGTCGAATACATAGCACTGGTCTTCCTGACCGACTTCGCCAAGAATTCTTTTCAGGGCGGAGTCTGGGAGGTCGCTTATTACTTGCCATTTCTGGCCCTGGCCATTGCCGGACCACTCTTGCGGCTTGCTGCCTTGGTGAAACGATTGAGCCAGGTACGGAGGCTTGCGGTATAGGGTTGGATTGGTGCCCTCGCCCGGACTCGAACCGGGCCATC
>DASWEO010000324.1:0-11573 GCA_036394715.1 Steroidobacteraceae bacterium | reverse complement strand
ATGGGTGCGAATCGCATCGGGGATGTCGCCGAGCTGGTACGGCTGGCGCGGCCGACCGTGGGTCTCATCACCAACGCCGGCGCCGAACATCTCGAGGGCTTCGGCACTCTGGACGGCGTCGCCCAGGGCGAGGGCGAGATGGTGTCCTGCATCGACTCCACCGCGACGGCGGTCATCAACGCCGACGATGCCTACGCCGGCTATTGGCGTAAAGTGAGCGCGGCGCGGCGCATCCTCACCTTCGGCATGCACGCGAATGCGGATTTCATGGCGAAGGATTCGGCGCAGACCATCGAGCGCGGCGAATTCGCGACGCGCTTCACCTTGGCGTGTCCGCTGGGGCAGCGCGCGATCACGCTCAAAGCGGGCGGCGCCCACAACATCGGCAATGCGCTGGCCGCTGCCGCCGCGGCCAGCGCCGCCGGTGCATCCCTCGAGGAAATCGCTCTCGGCCTCGCAGACTTCCGGGCGGTCGCGGGCCGCCTGCAGCTGAAAGCCGGAGCGCGCGACAGCTGGATCATCGATGACTCCTACAACGCCAATCCGAGTTCGGTGCGCGCCGGACTCGAGGTGCTGCGTTCGCTGCCGGGCGCGACCTGGCTGGTGCTCGGCGACATGGCGGAGCTCGGCGAGTTTGCCGAAGACAGTCACGCGCACATGGGCGCGTACGCGCGCGATTGCGGGATCAAGCGGCTGTTCGCAGTGGGTCCGCAGAGTTCGCGTGCCGTCGAGACTTTTGGTTCGGGCGCCGAGTGGTTTGCGGACGCCGAGTCCCTGATTCGCCGGCTGCAGGCGGAGCTCGCCCCGGGCGTGACCGTGTTGATCAAGGGTTCGCGCGTCAATCGCCTGGAGCGGGTGGTTCAGGCGCTTACCGGCGGCGGCGCAAGTTCCGGCCACATGATGAGAGCGAGCTAGCCATGCTGCTATCCCTCACCGAATACCTGGCGCGCTTCTACAGCGGCTTCCATGTTTTCCAGTACCTCACGCTGCGCGGCATTCTGGCGGCGGTCACGGCGCTGGCATTGGCTCTATTCATCGGTCCGACCATGATTGCAATGCTGAGCCGCTACCAGATCGGGCAGCAGGTGCGCAGCGACGGTCCGCAATCGCATTTGCTGAAGTCCGGTACGCCCACCATGGGCGGGGGCCTCATCTTGGTGGCGATGGGCCTTGGGACGATGCTGTGGGCCGACATGTCCAGCCGCTTCGTGTGGATCCTATTGGCGACCACTTTGGGCTTTGGCTTGATCGGTTTCTACGACGATTATTTGAAACTGGTCGTGGGCAACTCGAAGGGTCTCGCGGCGCGCTACAAGTACTTGGCGCAATCGGTGATCGGTCTGGCGGCAGCGCTGACACTGCACAACCTGCACCAGTTCTCGGCCGATTCCGCACTGTACGTGCCCTTCTTCAAGACCGTGGCCGTACCCATGTCCACCGCGGCATTCCTCGCGCTGTCCTACTTCGTCATCGTCGGCACCAGTAACGCCGTGAATTTGACCGATGGTCTCGACGGCCTCGCCATCATGCCGGCCGTGATGGTGGCGGCGGCGCTCGGTGTGTTCGCCTACGTCACCGGCAACATCAGGTTCGCGACGTACCTGCAGATTCCCTACATCCCCGGCGTCGGCGAGGCGCTGATTTTCAGCGCGAGCTTGGTGGGCGCCGGCTTGGGATTTCTGTGGTTCAACTCCTATCCGGCCCAGGTGTTCATGGGCGATGTGGGCGCCCTGGCCATCGGCGCCGCGCTCGGCACTCTCGCGGTGATCGTGCGTCAGGAAATCGTGCTGTTCGTCATGGGCGGCGTATTCGTCCTCGAGACCGTCTCCGTGATGCTGCAGGTGGCGTCGTTCAAGCTCACGGGCAGGCGCATTTTCCGCATGGCGCCGATTCATCATCATTTCGAACTCAAGGGGTGGGCCGAACCGAAAGTGATCGTGCGTTTCTGGATCATCAGCTTCGTGCTGGTGTTGGTGGGTCTTGCAACCTTGAAGATCCGCTGATGCACAGCGTCGTCGTAGGACTCGGCAAGACGGGCGCCTCGTGCCTGCGCCATCTCGCGAAGCGCGGCATCCCGGTCAGCGCCACCGACACGCGCCGCACACCGCCGGGGCTTGCCGAACTCGGCGGTCTCGCGAACTCGCTCGATCTTCGACTCGGCGGCTTCGACTTGTCGCTGCTCGACGGAGCGTCGCAGGTGCTGATGTCCCCCGGGGTGTCGCTGGACGAGCCCATCGCGCGCGCGGCGCGGGATCGCGGCATCGATGTGCTGGGTGATGTGGAGCTGTTCGCGCGCAATGTGCAGGCGCCGGTGATCGGCATCACCGGCACCAACGGCAAGAGCACGGTCACGAGCCTGGTGGCGCGCATGGCCGCGGCGGCGGGACGCACGGTGCTCGCCGGCGGCAATTTGGGCGAACCGGCCCTCGACCTGCTGGAGCAGCCCACTCCGGATCTCTACGTGCTCGAGCTGTCGAGTTTTCAGCTGGAGACCACGTACTCCCTGCGGCTCCAGGCCGCGGTGGTGCTGAACGTGACGGCCGATCATTTGGACCGTTATCCGTCGGTGGCGGCGTATGCGCTGGCCAAGTCGCGGATATTCGCCCACGCCGCGACCGTGGTGCTGAATGTGGACGATCCGCTGGTGGCGGCGATGCGCGGCGGCACGCCTAAGCGCACAGTGACGTTTTCCATTGAACGCCGTGACGCTGATTTCAGCCTGTTGCAGAGCGGTGCCCGGACTCTGCTCGCTCGTCGCGGCGAAGGATTGCTGGACGTTTCCCGCATGAAGATCACCGGCCTGCACAACGCCGCCAACGCGCTCGCGGCATTGGCCTTAGGGGGTGCGGTGGGATTGCCGACGGCGGCGATGATCGATGCGCTGGTGTCCTTTCCCGGTCTGCCGCACCGCTCGGAGTGGATCGCCGATGCGGCCGGAGTGCGCTACATCGATGACTCCAAGGGCACCAACGTGGGTGCGACCATCGCGGCCGTCGCCGGGATGCCGGGGCCTCTGGTGATGATTGCGGGGGGCGAGGGCAAGGGCCAAGACTTCACGCCGCTTGGCCCAGCCTTTCGCGGCAAGGTGCGGCACGCGGTGTTGATCGGCAAGGATGCTCCCGCGGTGGCAGCGGCCCTCGCGGGCGTGTGCACCACGGAGACGGTTGCGTCCATGCAAGAGGCCGTGGCGGCCGCGGCGCGGATTGCGCGGGCGGGCGATACCGTGCTGCTGTCTCCGGCCTGCGCCAGCCTCGATATGTTTCGCGACTACGGCCATCGCGGCGACGTGTTTGCCGACGCGGTCCGCGAGCTCGAGCGGAGGCCCGCATGACCACGGCGACCATGTCCTATGGAATGCGGGCGCGCGAACGGATGCCCTTCGCCTGGGACTACATCACTCTGGGGTTGGTGGCCAGCCTGTTGTTGGTGGGCCTGATCATGGTCACTTCCGCGTCCATGTCGATCGCCGCGCGCGATCTCGGCAATCCGTTCTTCTTTCTCGAGCGGCAATTCATCTTCGGCGCCGCGGGGGCGCTGTTCGCCTGGGTGCTGACGCGCGCGCCGACGGAGCTCTGGGACAAATACAGTCTCGCGCTGCTGTGCTTGGGCCTGCTGCTCTTGTTGTTGGTGCTGATTCCCGGTATCGGAGCGATGGTGAACGGCGCGCGGCGCTGGCTGCGGATCGGGCCGATCAATTTCCAGGTCTCGGAGCTTGCCAAGGTCCTGGTGCTGACTTGGGTGTGCAGCTATTGCGTGCGCAAGCGCAGCGAGCTCGAACAAACCCTGCAAGGACTTGCCAAGCCGGTGGGGCTGCTGAGCGTCGCCGCGCTGCTGCTGCTGCTCGAACCCGATTTTGGCGCAGCCACGGTGTTGTTCGCCACCGGCTTTGCCGTCCTGTTCGTCGCCGGCGCCCGCTTGAGGTACGTGCTGCTTCTGGTCTCGGCGGCGGCGCTGGCGTTCGCGATGCTGGCGCTCACCTCGGCCTATCGTCTCAAGCGCCTGACCGGATTTTTGCATCCCTGGGACGATCCCTTCAACGGCGGCTTTCAGTTGACGCAGTCGCTGATCGCCATTGGCCGCGGCGCCTGGTTCGGAGTCGGTCTCGGCAGCAGCGTGCAGAAATTGTTCTATTTACCCGAGGCGCACACCGACTTCGTGTTCGCCGTGCTCGCCGAGGAGCTGGGGCTGGTCGGCGTGCTCGGGGTGATCACGCTCTTCATGGCGCTGGTGTGGCGCGCCTTTCAGATATCACGCATGGCGGCCCAAGCCGGCATGAGGTTCCAATCCTACCTGGCGCTGGCTTTCGGCGTCTGGCTGGGACTGCAGGCCAGCGTGAACATCGGCGTCAACATGGGTGTGCTGCCGACCAAGGGCCTGACCCTGCCGCTATTGAGCTACGGCCGAAGCAGCCTGCTGGTGAGCCTCGCGTGGCTCGGCGTGGTGCTCCGGATCTATCACGAGGTCAAGTGCAGCTCGCGCTCCGCCGTGACGCGCATGCCGGGGGGTGTCCGATGAGCGGCGGCCCGGTCCTCATCATGGCGGGCGGCACCGGCGGGCATGTATTTCCCGCGCTCGCGGTGGCCAAGGTATTGCGCGATCGCGGGGTTGCCGTGGTCTGGCTGGGAGTGCCCGGGAGCATGGAGTCGCGGCTGGTGCCGGCGAACGGCTTTCCGATCGAATGGGTGCGGGTCGCGGGCATTCGAGGCAAGGGTATCAAGGCGTGGCTGCTGGCGCCGGTAGCGATATTCAAAGCCGTGGCGCAGGCCTTGAGCGTATTGCGCCGAGTGCGGCCCCGCTCGGTCTTGGGGGCGGGCGGCTACGTCAGCGGCCCGGGCGGCATCGCCGCGTGGCTGCTGCGAGTTCCCCTGTTGATCCATGAACAGAACGCCGTCGCCGGCATGACCAATCGCTGGCTGGCGCGCCTCGCGAGCCAGGTGCTGGAGGCATTTCCCGGGAGCTTCGGGCCGAAGATTCATGCACGCGCCATCGGCAATCCGGTGCGCGCGGACATTGCGGCGCTGGCGGCGCCTCGAGTGCGATTCGCGGACCGTGAAGGCCGCTCGCGCCTGCTGGTGTTCGGCGGCAGTCAGGGGGCGCTGCGTCTCAACTCCGTGGTTCCGCAGGCGCTCGCCCTCGTGGCTCCCGAGATTCGGCCGCAGGTCCGCCATCAGACGGGGGAACGCGGACTCGAGGCGGCGCGCGCCGCTTACGCCGATGCGCGGGTCGAGGCAGATCTACTGCCCTTCATCGACGACATGGCCGCGGCCTACGCCTGGGCCGATCTCGCCGTATGCCGAGCCGGCGCCATGACCATCGCCGAGCTGCAGGCGGCGGGCTTGGGCGCCGTCTTCATACCGCTGCCGGTCGCCACCGACGATCACCAGACCAAGAATGCCGAAGTGATGGTTCGAGGCGGGGCCGCGCGGCTCATCCAGGAGCGCGATCTCACGCCCGAGCGCCTGGGCGAGGCGCTCAGTGAGCTCGTCGCCGACCGGGCGCGGCTGCTCAAGATGGCCGAGGCCGCCCGCGGCTCGCGCGTCACCGATGCGGCGGCGCAACTCGCCGACCTCTGCATCGCGGCCGGAGCGCACGCATGAGCGAACTCCCGCGCACCGGGGATCGAACACGCACCGGCGACCGCACGCGCGCGAGCGATCGCACGCGCATGGAAGATCGAATGCGCCGCATTCATCGCATCCACCTGGTCGGTATCGGCGGCAGCGGCATGGGGGGCATTGCCGAGGTGCTGCTCAACCTGGGCTACGCCGTGCAGGGCTCCGATCTCAAGCCCAACGCGGTCACGCAGCGCCTCGCGCGCCTGGGCGCGGCGATTTTCATCGGCCATTCCGCGGAGCACTTGGGCGAGGCCGATGTCGTGGTGGTCTCGAGCGCGGTCAACCGGTCGAATCCCGAGGTCGCGGCCGCCCTCGCAAAGCGCATCCCGGTGGTGCCGCGCGCGGAAATGCTGGGCGAGCTCATGCGCTTTCGCTACTCCATCGCCGTGGCCGGCACGCATGGCAAGACCACCACCACGAGCTTGGTGGCGAGCGTGCTCGCGGAAGGCGGCTTGGATCCCACCTTCGTCATCGGCGGCCGTCTGAAGAGTGCGGACAGCAACGCCAAGCTCGGCGCGGGCCGCTATCTCGTGGCGGAGGCCGACGAGAGCGATGCCTCGTTCATGCACTTGCAGCCGATGATTTCCATCGTCACCAATATCGACAACGATCATCTGGCGACGCATGAGGGCGATTTTGCCCGGCTCAAACTGAGCTTCGTCGATTTCCTGCACAACCTGCCGTTTTACGGGCTCGCAGTGCTGTGCACCGACGACGAACAGGTGCGGAGCATTCTCGAAGCCGTGGCACGCCCCTTCGTCACCTACGGCTTTACGCCGGAGGCGGATATTCGCGCCGTCAATGTGGTGCGCGACGGCCTGCAGTCGCGCTACGAAGCGCTGCGCGCCGGCCGCGAGCCCTTGAGCGTGACCATCAACTTGCCCGGCCGGCACAATGTCTTGAACTCGCTGGCCGCGGTCGCCGTCGCGACCGAGCTCGACCTGCCCGATGCCGCGATTCAGCGCGCACTGGCGCAATTCCAGGGCATCGATCGGCGGCTGCAGCAATTGGGTGAGATAGAGTGGCCGGGCGGCCGCGCTTTGATCGTCGATGACTATGGGCATCATCCGACGGAGGTTGCGGCAACTTTGGATGCGGTGCGCCAGGGCTGGCCGACGCGGCGTCTCGTGCTCGTCTTCCAGCCCCATCGCTATACGCGTACCCGCGATTTGCTGGACGACTTTGGCCGCGCCTTGAGCGAGTGCGACGTGCTGCTGGTGACCGAAGTGTACGCCGCCGGCGAAGCGCCGATCGCGGGTGCCGACGGCCGCGCGATTTGCCGCGCGGTGCGCACCCGCGGCCACGTCGAACCCATCTTCATAGAGCGCGTGGACGATCTCGCCGATAGCTTGCGCGGCGTACTGCAGGACGGCGACGTGGTGTTGACCATGGGCGCCGGCAATATCGGCGCCGTGGCCCACGATCTCAAGAGCCGCATTGCGGCCGGAGCGCCGCCATGAGCGCGCAGCGATCGCCGGAATTGGCGCCCGAATTCGCCGCACGCGTCCTCCACGACGTACCCATGGCGAAGCACACGTCCTGGCACGTGGGAGGCCCCGCCGATCTCTACTTCACGCCGCGCGACGCCATGGACCTGGCGGCCTTCATGCGCCAGCTGCCCCCGGATGTGCCGCTGCTCTGGATCGGCCTCGGCAGCAACCTCCTGGTGCGCGATGGCGGAATCCGCGGCGCCGTCGTCTCGACGCATGGCGCGCTGGGGGCCCTCGAACGCTTGAGCGCGACCCGCATCCAGGCCGAGGCCGGCGTGCCCTGCGCGCGAATCGCCCGGCAGTGCGTGAAATGGGGATTAGGGCCCGCGGAATTCTTTGCCGGCATTCCCGGCACCTTGGGCGGCGCGCTCGCGATGAATGCGGGTGCCTGGGGCGGGGAGACGTGGCGCCACGTGATCGAGGTCGATGTACTGGATCGCCGGGGCGCACGGCATACGCGGCAGGCCGCCGACTATGCCATCGGCTATCGCAGTGTGAAGGGACCGGACAACGAATGGTTCATCGGCGCCCGGCTCGAGTTCGAACGCGCACCCGGCGTCAATCCCGATGCCATCCGCGAATTGCTCGAGAAGCGCAGGGAGACACAGCCCATCGGCGAGTGGAGCTGTGGATCGGTATTCACCAATCCGCCAAAAGCTCACGCGGCGCAGTTGATCGAAAGCGCCGGACTCAAGGGTTTTCGCATCGGCGATGCCTCGGTATCCCTGAAGCACGCGAACTTCATCATCAACCATGGGCACGCGCTTGCGGCCGATGTGGAGGCGCTCATCATGCACGTGCAGCGCACGGTCGCCCGGATTCACGGCATTTCGCTTCACACCGAAGTACGCATCGTCGGAGAACCGGCATGAGCCTGCTCATCACCAAGGCGGCCACCCGGCGCGCCCGCTCCGCCGTGGAGTTCGGCAAGGTGGCGGTGTTGCTCGGCGGTGATTCCACCGAGCGCGAGATTTCTCTGTTGAGCGGCAACGCGGTGCTCGCGGCGCTGCTGCGCCGCGGCGTGAACGCGCACGCCTTCGATCCTTTGGATCATCCCGTGCAGAACCTAGTGAGCGAGGGGTTCGACCGGGTATGGATCGCCCTGCATGGACCGGGGGGCGAGGATGGCCTGATGCAAGGCGCGCTCGAGTGGTTGGGGGTTCCCTACACGGGCAGCGGCGTCCTCGCCTCGGCTCTGACCATGGACAAGCTCAAGACCAAGCGCGTCGTGGTCGGCGCGGGATATGCCGCGCCCGAATATGCCGTGTTGTTGAGCCCGGCGGATTTGCCGCGCGCGCTCGCGAGCATCGGCCTGCCCATGATGGTCAAGCCCGCTTCGCAGGGCTCGAGCGTCGGAATCACCAAGGTCAAGACCGCCGCCGAATTGCCGCCTGCCTACGCCGAGGCGCGCGCCATCGATCCCATCGTCTTCGCCGAAAGCTTCGTCACCGGCGCCGAATATACCGTGGGCGTGCTGCACGATCGCGGTCTGCCGTCGATCCGCATCCAGCCCGCGACCGAGTTCTACGACTATCAGGCGAAGTACTTTCGCAACGATACCCAGTATCACTGCCCGAGCGGCCTCGACGCGAAGGCCGAAGCCGAATTGCAGGCGGCGGCGCTCGCGGCGTTCCAAGTGACCGACTGCGCCGGCTGGGGCCGGGTCGACTTCATGCGCGACCGCGCCACGGACAAGTTCTACTTCATCGAAATCAACACCACGCCGGGCATGACCGATCACAGCCTGGTGCCCATGGCGGCGCGTCAATCCGGCATCGACTTCGACGAGCTGGTGTGGCGCGTTCTCGAAACCAGTTTTCTGCGAGCGCGCAAATGAACTGGAACTTCAGCTGGCGCCGCAATCGGTTCAAGAACAAACCCAAGATGGAGAAGCCCCGCCGGCAGTGGCTCTCCTTCGGGTTCGAGTGGCGCCGCCACACGCGCCGTGCCGCGTTGGTCGTACTGCTGGCCGGTGGGTTGGCCGCGCTCACCTGGGCTCTCGACCGTCCGGTGCGCGTCATTTCGATGGACGGCAGCTTTCAGCGCGTCTCCCCCGGTCAAATCGAAAAAGCCGTTGCGCCGTTCAGCCAGGCGGGCTTCATGTCGGCGGACCTCGACGGCATTCAGCGCGCGGTCGAAGCACTGCCCTGGGTGGAGCGCGCCCGCATTCAGCGCCGCTGGCCCAACAGCTTGCACGTCACCGTGATCGAGCAAACCGCCGCCGCGCGCTGGGGCGAGTCGGGTCTCTTGAATACGCGCGGCGAACTCTTCGTGAGGTCGGCGACGCACGTGCCCGCGGAATTGCCCCGCCTCAGCGGTCCGGAGGGTACGGAATCGCAGGTTGCGCAGCGCTACCTATCGGTCCAGGGGCGAATGCTCGAAGCGGGCATGCGCATCGCGGCGCTGCGCCTCGACGAGCGCGGCGCGTGGGAGATGGATCTCGACAGCGGGGTGACCGTGCGCTTGGGAAGGCGCGAGGTCGATGAACGCATCGACCGCTTCATCCACACGGCATCGCAAGTCATTTCGCATCGCTTGAATGAAATTACCTATGTCGACATGCGCTATTCCAATGGCTTTGCCATCGGCTGGCGCAACGCCGCGGTCCCGGCACCGGTACCGTCCAAACATGCCGACGATACCGACGTCTAGAGAGCAAACGATACATGGCGAAGCGTTCCGATCGGAATTTATTGGTGGGCCTGGACATCGGCACCAGCAAGGTCGTCGCCATCGTCGGCGAAATCAAGGCCGACGGTGCGCTCGAGATCATCGGCATCGGCAGCCATCCCTCGCGCGGCCTGAAGAAGGGCGTCGTGGTCAATATCGAATCCACCGTGCAATCCATCCAGCGCGCCGTGGAAGAAGCGGAATTGATGGCGGGCTGCGAAATCCACTCGGTGTACGCCGGCATCGCCGGCAGCCACGTCCGCAGCCTCAATTCGCACGGCATCGTCGCCATCAAGGACAAGGAAGTGGTGCAGGGCGATGTCGAGCGCGTGATCGACGCGGCCAAGGCGGTTGCCATCCCCGCAGATCAAAAGATCCTGCACGTGCTGCCGCAGGAATACATCATCGACAGCCAGGAAGGCATCCGCGATCCGATCGGCATGTCGGGGGTGCGCCTCGAGGCCAAGGTGCACATCGTCACCGGCGCCGACAGCGCGGCGCAGAACATCGTCAAATGCGTGCAGCGCTGCGGCCTCGCCGTCGACGACATCGTCCTGGAGCAGCTCGCCTCGAGCTATGCGGTGCTCACCGAGGATGAAAAGGATCTCGGTGTGTGCGTGGTGGACATCGGCGGCGGCACCACCGACATCGCGGTGTTCGGCGGCGGCGCGATTCGCCACACCGCGGTGATTCCGATCGCCGGCGATCAGGTGACCAACGACATCGCCGTGTCCATGCGCACGCCCACGCAGTACGCCGAGGACATCAAGATCAAGTACGCCTGCGCTCTGTCGCAGCTGGCAAATCCCGACGAGACCATCGAAGTGCCGAGCGTGGGCGACCGGCCGCCGCGGCGTCTGGCCCGGCAAACGCTCGCCGAGATCGTCGAGCCGCGCTATGAGGAGTTGTTCGGTTTGATCCGCGATGAATTGCGCCGCGCCGGCTTGGAGGAGCAGGTGGCGACCGGCATCGTGCTGACGGGCGGCAGTTCCAAGATGGAAGGCGCCATCGAACTCGCCGAGGAGGTGTTTCACATGCCCGTGCGCCTGGGCGTGCCGCAGTACGTCAGCGGGTTGGTGGACGTGGTGAGTAATCCGATTCATGCCACCGGCGTCGGGCTCCTGCTCTACGCCAAGGGCAATCTCGATGGACAACGCACGGAAGCGCCGCTGCTCGCGGGCGGCATGAAGAATATCTTCGAGCGAATGAAGGCCTGGTTTCAAGGCAATTTTTGAAGGCTAAGACTGCAGTTTATGTGCCTCTTAAACAAAATAGTAGGAGTACCGGAATGTTCGAACTGATGGATTCTTATAGTCAAAGCGCCGTCATCAAGGTGCTTGGCGTGGGCGGCGGCGGCGGCAATGCCGTTTCGCACATGGTCCAAGCAGGCCTCGAGGGCGTGGATTTCATTTGCATCAACACCGATGCGCAGGCGCTGAAGCACTCCAAGGTGCGCACCGCATTGCAAATCGGCTGCAACATCACCAAGGGCCTCGGCGCCGGCGCCGACCCCGAGGTGGGCCGTCAGGCGGCGATGGAAGATCGTGATCGCATCATCGAGCTCATCGAGGGTTGCGACATGCTGTTCATCACCGCCGGCATGGGCGGCGGAACCGGAACGGGCGCGGCTCCCGTGGTGGCGCAGGTCGCCAAGGAGCTCGGCATCCTGACCGTGGCCGTGGTCACCCGGCCTTTCGAGATGGAGGGCAACAAGCGTTCGCGCGTGGCCGATCAAGGCATGCTGGAACTGTCCAAGTACGTGGACTCCTTGATCACCATTCCGAACCAGAAGCTGCTG
>DASWEO010000323.1:0-1834 GCA_036394715.1 Steroidobacteraceae bacterium | reverse complement strand
AAGGTCGACATCATTGTCGTCTACAAGGTCGACCGGCTGACCCGCTCGCTCGCCGACTTCGCCAAGCTGGTGGAACTCTTCGACCAGCATTCCGTCTCGTTCGTCTCGATCACCCAGTCCTTCAATACGACGACCAGCATGGGACGGCTGACCCTCAACGTCCTGTTGTCATTTGCGCAGTTCGAGCGCGAGGTCATCGGCGAGCGGGTCCGGGACAAGATTGCGGCCTCGAAGCGCAAGGGCATTTGGGTCGGCGGCCCCATCCCGCTCGGCTATGCCAGCGTCGGCAAGAAGCTGGTCATCGTGCCCGAGGAGGCCGAGACGGTCCGCACCATGTTCCGGCTCTATCTCGAATGCGGCTCGGTCGGCGCCCTGGCGGAGGAACTCGGTCGGCGCAACATCGCCTCGAAGGCCCGCACCTTCGCGAGCGGCCGGTCTAAAGGAGGCGGGCGATACAGCGTTGGCGCGCTCGCGCATTTCCTCAAGAACCGCTTCTACGTCGGCGACGTGGCCTACCGTGGCGAAATTCATGCCGGCGAGCATGAGCCGATCCTCGACCGCGCCACGTTCGACGCCGTCCAGTCCAGGCTGGCCGAATGTGCCCTGGAAAGGCATGCGCACGTCGCGGACTCGCCCGCCATTCTGATGGGGCGAATTTTCGACGATCGCGGCAACCGGATGACGCCCAGCCATTCAAACAAGGCCGGCGTTCGCTATCGCTATTATGTGTCCCACGCCCTTCTGCAGCGCCGCAAGGATGAGGCAGGCGGTGTAGCGCGGGTCCCGGCGGCCCAGGTCGAGGCGACGGTTGTCGAGGCGGTTCGCCAAAGCTTACGGAAAAATGCGCCGACCGAAGGTCACAGCGACGTCTCCGATCGCGAGGCGATCGACCGGTTCGTCGAACGCATCGTCATCAGTCCAAAATCGATCGAAATCCACTTGCGAGAACCACGTGCCGTCGAGGCAACCGAGACAAATAGGTCGTCCGCAGCGCCGCACGCGCGTGATAGTGACGAGGATACCGCAATCGCGCCGGCGCCTGTCATCACCGTGCCGTGGAATGCGCCGGCCTTCGTTTCAGTGAAAGGGGTTCTGCATCAGCCGAGCGGCAAGGCGATGTTGAAACCGGAGACACGCGACGCCATCCTGCTGGCGATCGTCAAAGCACGGACTTGGATCGACGATCTCGTATCGGGTCGCGTTCAATCGTTCGCCGAGATCGCGCAACACGAGGGCAAGGTGGAAAGACACGTTCGCCTGCTGGCGCCGCTCGCGTTTACCCCACCCGGGATGCTCGCCGCAATCATCGCGGGGGCCGCACCGAGCGATCTCACGGTAACGGCGCTTGCCCAAACCATACCGAATGCCTGGGAGCGATCGGCCTAACGTTTTAAAGATCGCTCAAAGCGTGCCTGGAGCATGGCCAACAATACCGGCCTTGACGAGGCTGATGTCGAGCCAGGCGACCTTCGAACCCGTCTCTGCCAAAACGCAACCGGTCTCTGGTCACACCACCTGTCAAATTCCGGATATTGAAAATTCATGCAGCAGAGACTCGTCGAGGAAAACGCCCCCCTCGGTGGGAAGCGCCCGATTTTCCTCGCCAAAGACCCGCCCATTGCCCGCTAACCCTCGGGAATGTCGGCGGTTCTCCCACACCTGGAAATCACACCGCAGAGACAGGACTGGCTGGCTGGGGCGCCAGGATTCGAACCTGGGAATGGCGGAATCAAAATCCGCAAAAACCATTGACACATATAGAGTTTCTATTCTCATATTGCATCTGTGTCGCACCAAGCGTGGAGAGCGCATTCTCTAGCGAGCGAGATCGGGC
>DASWEO010000322.1:0-5693 GCA_036394715.1 Steroidobacteraceae bacterium | reverse complement strand
CATCTCGCCCTCGCCCTGGGCGACGCCGTCCAGAGTGCCGAAGCCCTCGAGATGTTCGGCGCCGGCGTTGGTGATGAGACCCACGGTCGGCCGCGCCAGCCGTACCAGCTCGGCGACATCCCCGATGCGATTCGCACCCATCTCGACCACCGCACTGCGGTGCGAGTCTTCGAGGCGCATCAGCGTCACGGGCACGCCGATATGATTGTTGAGATTGCCGTGAGTCGCCATGCACAGACCCATGCGCGACAGAATCGCGGCGGTCATTTCCTTGGCGGTGGTCTTGCCGTTGCTGCCGCCGATGGCCACGATCGGAATGGTGAATTGGCCGCGCCAGGCGTGGCCCAAGTGCTGCAGCGCTCGCAGCGCATCCGGAACGACGATCTGCGGCAGCGCGTGCGGCACCGCCCGTTCGACGATGGCGCCGATGGCGCCCCGGACCGCCGCGGCCGCTACGAAGTCTCCGCCGTCGAAGGTGGGTCCGCGGAGCGCGACGAACAGCGAACCCGGCTGAAGCGTGCGGCTGTCCGTGGCCACCGCGCCGTAGGGGCGATCGTCGCCGACCAATTGGCCGCCGATCACCGTTGCCGCGTCGCGCAACGTTCGCTTCATGTTCAACTCCCCGCTCACGCGGCCGCCCCGAGATGGCGCTGCGCTTCGCGCCGATCGCTGAAGCTGCGCCGCGTGCCGCCGTAGATTTGGTAGTCCTCGTGACCCTTGCCCGCGATCAGCACCACGTCGCTTGCCGCCGCTTCCGTGAGTGCCGTGCCGATGGCTTCGCCGCGGTCGTGAATGACCCGCACGTTGCGCGATTTGATGCCGCTCACGATGGCGCGGGTAATGATCTCTGGATTCTCGGAGCGCGGATTGTCGTCGGTGACGATGATCCGGTCCGCCAGCTCATCGGCAACCGCGCCCATGATGGAACGCTTGCCGGGGTCGCGGTCGCCGCCGCACCCGAACACGCACCACAACGCACCCTTGCAATGCTCGCGCAAGGCGCGGAGTGCCTGGGCGAGCGCATCGGGCGTGTGCGCGTAGTCGACCACGGCCATCGGCTTATCGCCGGCGGCAGGTTCATCGCCGGCGGCAAGTCTATCGCCCGCGGCGGGTTTATCGCCGGCGGCGGCTTCAACCACTTCCATGCGTCCGGGAGGCGGCACGCACTCCGCCAATACGCGGGCCGCCTCGGCGAGCGGTGTGCCCAGCGACAGCAGGCAGGCGATGACCACCAAGGCGTTCTCGGCATTGAAGCGGCCCAGCAACCGGGTGGCGACTTGGGCCTTGCCGAAGCTGCCGTCGAGTTGCATCGAGACGCCGTGCACATCCAAGGCCACCTGGGCCGCGCGCAGCGCGCGCTCGGCCAGCCACCCTGATTCGCCGGCACCGATCCAAACGGCGGTCAGGGGCACCCGTCCGGCAAGCTTGCGCGCAAGTTCGCGGCCGAAGGCATCGCCGACGTTGACGACGATGTGTTTGAGATCGGGAGCATCGAATAACCGCGCCTTCGCAGCACCGTAGGCCGCCATGGTCTCGTGATAATCCAAGTGATCGCGGCTCAAATTGGTGAATGCGGCCGAATGCAATCGCACGCCGGCGACGCGATCCTGATCCAGAGCCTGCGAAGATACTTCCATCGCCACCTCGCGCACGCCGGAGGCGCGCAAGGCGGCGAGTTCGCGATGCAGCGTGACCACATCGGGCGTGGTGAGCGTGGGCTGCTCGAGCGACGCAATACGCCCCCAGCCGATGGTCCCGATATAGGCAGCCTGCGATCCCAGCCGCTCCAGACATTGAGCCAGCAGATAGGCGCACGTGGTCTTGCCATTGGTTCCGGTAATGCCGGTGATGCGCAGCTGCGATGAGGGCCAATTGAAGAATCGATCGGCAATGCGGCCGACCAGTCCCTTGAGCCCCGGTATCGCCGCCGCGAATACCGTCGCCGGCAACTTCGGGGGCGAGACTTGGGCGCCGGGCTCCCACAGCACCACGCTCGCGCCGCGCGCGGCCGCCTCGGTGGCAAACTTGAGCCCATGCGCAGTGCGGCCGGGCAGCGCGAAGAACAGGCTGCCGGGACGCACCTCTCGGCTGTCGAGAGTGAGATCGACAACGCCCCGTGATTCCATAGCGGGCACCGCCGCGATGCCGTCGAGCAGCCACATGAGGGAGGTGCTCATGGCGTCTCGTTGGCCTGCACCAGAGCGGCGGCCGGCACATTCTGCAAATCATCGGGCGGCACGTCCATCAGGCGCAGGGCGCCGGACATCACGCTGGCGAATACCGGCGCGGCAACCGTGCCGCCCTGAGCGAGCGTGCCGCCCTGATGCATATCCCGGCTCGGCTCGTCGATCACCACCACCGTGGCCAGTTTCGGGTGCGACGCGGGGACCAAGCCGGCGAATACCGCCATGATCCGGTCGGTCGAATAGCCGCCGGCGATCGATTTGAACGCGGTGCCCGTCTTTCCGGAGACGCGATACCCGATGAGCGAGGCGCGAGTCGCGGTGCCGCCCTTTTCGACCACCTGCTCCATCAGCTGCACCAGTTCGTGCGCCACTTTGGGATTGAGGGCTTGCACGCCGGGGACGGGCCCGGAGACGCGCTCGAAGGAAATGGGTCGCTTCACGCCGCCGGCGCCGATGGTCGCGTAGGCATGCGCCAATTGCAGCGGGGTGACAGACACTCCATAGCCGTGCGACAGAGTGGCGATGCCGATGGGGCGCCAGTGGGAATAGTTGCTCAGCATGCCGGCCGACTCGCCCGGATAGCCGCTGCCCGTCACCTGGCCCAGGCCCAATGCGGTCAGCGTGTTCCAGATTTGTTCGGGTTGAAGCGACAGCGCCACCTTTGCGGTGCCGACATTGCTGGATTTCGCCAAGACCGTCGCGAGATCGATCGCGCCCAAGTCGTGTTCGTCCTCGAACACCTTGGCGCCGACCTTCAGGAATCCGGGCGAAGTGTCCACCACGCTGTCGGGGCGATACTGTCCGGAGGCGAGCGCCGCGGCCATGATGAACGGCTTGATGCTCGAACCCGGCTCGAAAATGTCGGTGGCGGCGCGGTTGCGGTACAGGCCCGCTTTGAGCTGCTCGCGGTCGTTGGGGTTGTAGGACGGCTGGTTCACCATGGCCAGCACTTCACCGGTATCGACGTCGATCACGATGACGGAGCCCGCGTGCGCCTGGTACTCCTGCATCGCCGCCTTCAGTTCGCGGTAGGCGAGATACTGGATCCTAAGATCGATGCTCGTGACCAAGTCGCGGCCCGGCCGCGGCGGACGGATGCTCTCGACATTTTCGACGTAGCGTCCGTACATATCCTGGATGACGCGCTTCGCGCCGTCCTCGCCGTTCAGCAATTGATCGAAGCCGAGCTCCAACCCCTCCTGGCCCTTGTCGTCGATGGTCGTGAAGCCGACGGCATGTCCGGACACTTCGCCCGCGGGATAGTAGCGCCGATACTCGCGCAGCAGGTACACCCCGGGGATTCCCAGCGCCTTGATGTGCGCGGCCTGCTCCGGCGGCATGTGCCTGACCAAGTAGAGAAATTCGCGATCCAGATTGGTGGTGATCCGCCGCGCCAGCCACTGCTGATCCTCTTTCAAGGCCTTCGCGAGCTTCGGCAGCTGGTCGATGTTGTCATTGAGCTCCTGTGGATTGACCCACACACTGTCGACCGGCGTCGAGACCGCGAGCGGCTCCCCGTTGCGATCCGTGATCGCGCCGCGATGCGCGGCGATCTTGACCACCCGCATCGAGCGGTCGTCGCCCTGCTTGGCAAGAAAGCCGTGGTCAAGCAATTGCAGCTCCACTGCGCGTGCCACGAGCAGTGCCGCGCCCGACAGGACCAAACCCAAAATCACGGTCGAACGCCAGCGATAGCTCTTCGCCTGAGCATCGTTGTCGCCGGGGCGCAATTTCACGGCCGCACGATCCGTACGTCATGGGTCTGCGGCAGGCTCATTCGCAGCTTGGCGTTGGCGACTCTCTCGACGAAGGCGTGCGAGGACCAATAGCTCTGCTCCAGCTGCAGTCGTCCCCACTCCATCTCGAGCGAGTCGCGTTCGGCATTCAGCTTCTCCAGATGCACGAACATGTCGCGGGCCTTGTGCCGGGCATAGATCACTTGGCTCGCGGAACCGAGCACGGTGAGCCACAAGACGGGCATGATCAGCGGCAGCCAACGGCGGTATTTCATGCGGCTACTCCTTCGAGACGTTCGGCGACGCGCAGGCGCGCACTGCGCGCCCGCGGATTCCTGGAGACTTCGTTCGGATCGGCCTGAACGGCCTTACCTACGAGCTTGAGCTTCGGCCGGGCATGCGCCGGCATGTCGGGCAGCCCCGCATACATCGGATCGGCCAGCGAATGGCGGCGCATGAATTGCTTGACCATGCGGTCTTCGAGTGAATGGAAGCTGATCACCGCCAAGCGGCCGTGGGGTGCCAAACGCGAGAGCGCCGCATCGAGTCCGGCTTCGAGCTCGGCGAGCTCGCGGTTCACATGGATGCGCAGCGCTTGAAACACACGCGTGGCCGGGTGCTTGTGACGCTCCTGGCTGCGGGCGACCCTGGCGATCATCTCGGCAAGCTGCAAGGTGCGTTCGAAGGGCTGTGATTCTCGGTCCTTCACGATGGCGCGCGCGATGCGCGGCGCCTGGCGCTCTTCGCCGTATTCGCGAAAGATCCGAATGAGCTCGCTCAAGGGGGCGCCGTTGACCACGTCGGCGGCGCTCACGCCCGAGCCTCTGGACATGCGCATATCCAGCGGCCCGTCCTGAGTGAAGCTGAAGCCGCGCGCCGCGTCGTCGAGCTGCGGTGAGGACACGCCCAGATCGAACAAGATGCCGTCGAACTTGAGCCCGGGCTCGACCCGGTCCGCACAATCCGCCAGTGAGGAAAACGGGGCGAGAAAAACCGCCACGCGCGGATCCGATGCGAATCTAACCCGCGCGTCTTCAATGGCCGTGGAATCACGATCGAGGCATAGCAAACGACCGTTCGCGATGAGGTTCTGCAAAATCGCCCCTGCATGTCCGCCTCGACCAAAAGTGGCGTCCAAGTAGGTGCCACTCGCCCGTATGTCCAACGCGGCCAGTACCTGAGGTAGCAGTACCGGCGTGTGCCCCGCTGTCGTGTCGCTCACCGCGCCGGCCGGCTAGAACGACAGCGTGTCGAGTTCAGCGGGCAAGTCGGTGGTACTTCCCGGACTCGCCAGCCATTCGTCGCGCCGTTCGATCCACCGCGCCTCGTCCCACAATTCGAACCTCATCCCCTGACCGATCAACATGGCGTCTCGCGTCAGTTGGCCGAACTCGCGCAAGCTCGCCGGCAACAACAGGCGCCCGTGTCCATCCAGTTCCAGATCCGTGGCATGGCCGATCATCAGCCGCTGCAACCGCCTTACCTCAGGGTGCAAAGTCGGCAATCGGTTCAGTTTCCGCTCGATCTCTTCCCAATCCGGCAGGGGGTAGATGAGCAGGCACTGGTCTTTGTCGACCGTCACCACCAATTTGCCCCCGCAAAGCTCCTGCAGCCGCTCCCGATACCGGGTGGGCATAACCAGCCGACCTTTCACATCGAGAGTTAGTTTATTGGCGCCCCGAAACATCTTTGGATGGGTCCCAAGACCCATTTTCTCCCACAATTTCCCACCGGGCACCACTATAGGGAGCCGCGAGACGCACTGTCAACG
>DASWEO010000321.1:0-3122 GCA_036394715.1 Steroidobacteraceae bacterium | reverse complement strand
GCGCTGGATCGCGTGCACGAGGCCTACGGCGGCAACGACGACAGCCGCGAGTTCCAGGAGCTGCGAATCCTGACCGGGAAAAAACTCGGCGAGCTCGAGGATACCCTGGCGCTATTCAAAAAAAGAGGCACCACGCCCGCGGTGAACGTGGTGCGCACCGACGTGGGCAAACGCACCATGGATGAAATATTGCGGATCGTCGGCGACATGCGCCTCGCGGAGGCGCACGAGCTTGCCGCGGCCACGGAGCAGTGGCAGGGGGATTTTCAAGTGTCGCGCTGGGTATCGGCCGCGGGGGTCATCCTCAATATCGGACTGGTTCTGCTCGCGACGCGTCTCGTCTATGGGGATATGCGCCGGCGCGCGCGGCAGGCCATCAATCTGCGCGATCAGAAGCAGGAACTGGAACGTGAGGTCGACGAGCGGACCCGGGAGCTGACCGCGCTCTCCACCCACCTGCAGGGGGTGTCGGAACAGGAGAAATCCGCCCTGTCGCGCGAATTGCACGACGAACTCGGCGGCCTGCTGGTGGCGGCCCGGATGGATTTATCCTGGCTTCAGCAGCGGCTGCCCACCAGCGATCCGGCCATCGAACAGCGCTTCAAGCGCATCCACGAATCGTTGAGTTCGGGAGTGGATTTGAAGCGCCGCGTCGTCGAGGAGCTCAGGCCCACCTTGCTCGACAACATGGGCTTGTTCACGGCGCTGCGCTGGCAATTCAAAGAGACCTGCCGCCGCGCCGGACTCAGGTGCACGGAAACGATTCCCGATTCCGAGCCCGAATTCAATCCAGATGCCGCCATCGGCGTCTTCCGTATCGCCCAGGAAGCCTTGACGAACATCCTCAAGCATGCGGAGGCCAAGTCCGCGGACCTGGTCATCGGCATCGATCGCGATACCTTTATCCTGCGCGTCTCGGACGACGGCAAAGGAATCCCGCCGAATCGGCTCCAGACCATTACATCCCACGGCCTCGCATCCATGCGCCACCGGATCACCGCGCTCGGCGGCAGCTGGGACGTGCGCAGTCCGAGTTCCGGCGGCACGATCGTGACCGCGGTCATTCCGTTGCCGAGAATGCTGGGGGCGAGCCCGCGTGATGCGCGGATGTGAAGCGCGGGCGCTTCGAGGCGATTCAGTGTTTCGCGAGATGGGCTTCGCAGATCTCGTGCAGGACTTCCGGCAGCCTGCCGTAGTCGCGCGCCTTATCCAAGAAATGCGAGGCGCCGAGGGCGATCGCGGCATTCTTGTATTCGGGCAGGTCGTAGTTCGTCAATACGATGATTCGCGGCTTCAAATGAGCCGTGGCCAGCGCGCGCATGACACCGAAGCCCGTGCCCTGCTTCAGATGCAGATCAAGAATGATCACGTCGACCGAGTCGCGCTGCGCGGACGCCACCGCCGTCGCCTCGGTGTCCGCGGTGCCGATCAACTCCACCTGAGGGATTTGGCGAATCGCTTCCGTCAATCGCTCCGTCAGCACCTTGGAGTCTTCGACCAATAAGACTCTCAAATGCTGAGCCATTGACATCGCGCCCATAGTATTGGTGGTGTACATGCTTGTCGCAGTTTAGCGTCATGCGCAGTATGCCGGCCAGACCGGCTTCGCAGGTTCTGATGTAGGAAGATTCTCACACGCGTCGCTTATTGAATGAGCCCGTTGCGCAATGCATAGGACGTAATGTCGGCATTCGCGGTAAAACTCATCTTTTCCAAGATACGGCTCCGATACGTGCTCACCGTCTTTACGCTGAGACTCAGCTCATTGGCGATATCGGAAACGCCACGCCCTGCCGCCAATTTGCAGAATATCTGAAACTCACGGGTCGAAAGGCGCGCATGCAGCGGTTTGTCCGGGTCCCCGTCCAGATCCGCCACCAATATTTCCGCCAGCGCCGCGCTGACATAACGCCGGCCCGCCAGTACGGTGCGCACGGCTTTCATCAACTCCTCGGGCTCGCTGTCCTTGGATAGATAGCCGCTCGCGCCGGCGCGCAGGACATTGACCGCGTATTGCTGCTCCGGCAGGCCGCTCATCACCAGCACTCGCACGCCGGGGTGGCCGGTTTGAATATGCCGCAAAATATCCAGGCCGCTGCGATCCGGCATGTGAATGTCGAGCAGCACCAGATCCCAATCTTGTTCCCGCAGCAAGTCCAGGGTCTCGTTGCCGCTGGCAGCCTCCCCCACGGCATTGATGCTCGCGTCGGCTTCGAGGAATTGCTTGAATCCCGCTCGGACCACCGCATGATCATCCGCGATCAGTACTCTTGACACGTTCTAGTCTCCGTTGAACTACTCGGCGGCACGCTCGAGTGCTCTTGCACCCCCCGCTCAAGAATTCGCGCACTCTTGGTTCTGTGAGTATCCGTTGAGTTTGTTATACAGCGTCTTCAGGCTGCAGCCCAGCGCGTCGGCCGCGCGCCGCTTGTTGCCCTTGAAGTAATCCAGGGTCGCCTCGATCAACGAGCGCTCCATGTCGTGAATGCGTGATCCCACGCGAATATTCAAGCGCTCGCGGTCGCCGTTGGGTTCGCCGTCGCGGGCGGCGCCCCCGGGGATCAGCGGGGCCAATTCGAGAACGGCGTCGCAGAGAATGTAGGCGCGCTCGATGCAATTCTTGAGCTCACGGACATTGCCCGGCCACGTATGCTGCTTCAGCATCATTCGGGCCAGCGCCGAGAGCCGCTTTTGCGTGCCCCCCTGCGCGTTCAACTCAGCCAGGAAATGCTCCGCCAGCAGTTCCACGTCGCCGCCTCGCTCACGCAGCGCCGGCATGTGGACCGGAAACACCGCCAGTCGGTACAGCAAATCCTCGCGAAGCAGGCCGTTCTGAACCGCCTGCAACGGGCAGCGGTTGGTCGACGCGATGATGCGCACATCGGTGGCGAACTCGGTGTTCGCACCAACGCGATAGAACTTGCGCATCTCCAGGACGCGCAGCAACCGTGTCTGCATATCGAGCGGCATTTCCGTCACTTCGTCGAGCAGCAGCGTCCCCCCTTGGGCACGTTCGAACACCCCGGCGTGTGCGCGCACCGCCCCGGTGAAGCTTCCCTTCTCGTAACCGAACAATTCAGCCTCGATGAGCCCGGCCGGTATGGCGCCGCAGTTGATGGCAA
>DASWEO010000320.1:0-2645 GCA_036394715.1 Steroidobacteraceae bacterium | reverse complement strand
AAGCAGCAGCACATCGCGCACGACTTGCTCGATCGGCTGAATCCGGCCTCGACCTCCACCGAATTGAATACCTTGTGGGCGCGCGTGAGGCTCGAGATCACCAGCATCTGGCAGACCGAAGAGCATCCCCGTGAGGGCCTGACGGTGGTCGACGAGCGCGAGCACGTGCTCTTTTATTTGATCGACATCCTCTACCGCGTCGTGCCGCTCTTTTACGAAGAAATCGAGGCGGCGCTGGCCAAGGCCTTTTCCGTTCCCGCGGAACGGCTCGATGTACCGAGCATCCTGCACTTCGGTTCCTGGGTCGGCGGCGACATGGACGGCAATCCGGACGTGCACGGCAAGACCATTCGCGAGACCTTGCACCGCCATCAACAGGTCATCGTGTCGACCTATTTTTCCGAATGCGGCCAGCTCGCCGAATCCTTGAGTCAGAGCGCAAACCGCGTCGGCGTGAGCGCCGCACTCGCGGCACGCATCGATTCCTACGGCACCCTATTGCCGGGCGGTCAGGCGCTGGCGCCGGCGCGGCACGACCGCATGCCATACCGCGTGTTCTTCGGCCAGATCGGCGAGCGGCTCAAGGCGACTTACGAGGGCCGGCCCAACGCATACCAGAATCCCGACGAATTGCTGGCCGATGTAGGGCTCGCCGCCGACAGCTTGCTCGAGAACCGGGGACGCCACGCCGGATATTTCCTGGTGCGGCGGTTCATGCGCAGGGTACGGACCTTCGGTTTTCATCTTGCCACGCTCGACATTACTCAGCATGCGCACGTGCATGATCAGGTGATTGCGCAAGGCTTGGGTGTAGCCGATTGGCCGGCCCTGGCGCCTGAGGAGCGGCTGCGGCAATTGCGCGATCTCCTGGCCCGCGATCAGGGGCCGACGTCGGCTTTCGATGCCGTCGGCCGGCGGAGTCTCTGGGTGTTCGAGGCCATCGCACAGGCGCGCCATAAATTCGGCGGCCGTGCCATCGGTGAATACATCGTGAGCGGCGCGCAGGGGCCGGAAGACGTCCTGGCAGTGCTGCTGCTGGCCAGATGGGCGGATATCACGGACAAACGCACCGGCGAATCGCCCCTCGATGTCGCCCCCTTGATAGAGTCCATCGATTCCTTGGAGCGGGCGGGCGATATCTTGAGCGCCCTGCACCGCGAGCCCGCCTACCGGCGGCACTTGGCCGCACGCGGCAACGCCCAAGTGACGGTGATCGGCTATTCGGACAGCAACAAAGAGGGTGGGATCGCAGCTTCACGGTGGGCCTTGCAGGTGGCGCAGATTCAGTTGCTGGAAGCGGCGCGTGAGGCCGGCATCAAAGTCCTGATATTTCACGGCCGCGGCGGCACGCCGGCGCGCGGCGGCGGGCGTACCGAGAACTTGGTCGAGGCCGTGCCGGACCGTGCCATTCGCGGCGTGCTGCGTCTGACCGAGCAAGGCGAAGTCGTCAATCAGAGTTACGGCTTGCGGCCGATCGCCATGCGCACGCTCGAACGCACGTTCGCGTCCGTGGCCTTGGCGACGGCGCACGCCGGAAAAGGACCGCCGGTACCGCCGGCGCACGCGGCGGCGATGCAAACGATCGCCGCACGCAGTCTCATGGCGTATCGCGAGCTGGTCTTCGGCGGCGCAGAGTTCTTCGAATACTTTCGCGCGGCGACGCCCCTTGACGTGATCGAACGCATGCACATCGGATCGCGCCCGGCGGCGCGCGCCGGGAGCAACGGCGTGCGCGCCCTGCGGGCGATTCCGTGGGTGTTCGCGTGGACGCAAAGCCGCCACATGCTGCCCGGGTGGTTCGGCTTCGGCAGCGGGCTGTCGGCCGCGCTCGAGCAACACGGCGCTCAAGTCGTCGCCCAAATGGTGGCGCAATGGCCGTTCTTCGGGCACTTGCTCGACGACGTGGAGGCCATGCTGGGGCGAACCGACTTGGACATTGCGAGTCACTACGATGCCCTGGCCGGCGATGCGCTGCTACCCCAAGCCGAGGCCATCCGCAGGGAATACGCATTGACGGTGACGCACGTGCTGCGGCTGCGCGGCTCAGCGCGCCTGCTCGACAGCGACCCGACTCTTCAGCGGTCGATCAAACTGCGAAATCCCTACATCGATCCCATGCATCTCATGCAGGTGGACCTGCTGCAGCGATGGCGCAAGACGGGGCGGCAGGATCGGGAGCTGTTCGGGGCGTTGCGGGCTACGATCAGCGGGATCGCGCAGGGACTGCAAGCGACGGGCTAGTACCTCGGCACAGTGAATTTGAACCGGTCGCATGGCCTTGGGGGGAGAGGAAGCCTCAAGGCAACGAAGAAGCAGTTGCCTTGAGGCTTCCTCTCCCCCCAAGCCCTTCACGCTAGGCCAGTCAACATCCCTGTGCAGGCGGATGACGAGAACCGGCCTCAGCACTCGGGGACATTGACGGCGAGGCCGCCTTGGGAGGTCTCCTTGAAGATGGTGGACATGTCGTGGCCGGTTTGGCGCATGGTGGCGATGACTTGGTCGACCGATACCTTGTGTGAGCCGTCGCCGCGCATCGCCAGGCGGGCGGCGTTGATCGCTTTCACCGAGCCCATGGCGTTGCGTTCGATGCAGGGGATTTGCACCAGGCCGGCGACCGGATCGCAGGTCAATCCGAGGTTGTGCTC
>DASWEO010000319.1:0-18101 GCA_036394715.1 Steroidobacteraceae bacterium | reverse complement strand
GCCCGGCCTGGTCAGCGCTCGCCGCGCTCCTTTTCCTTCTCGTGCTCCTTCTGCTTCTCGTCTTGTTTTTGCTTTTCAGCCGCGCCGCGTTTTTCGCCGCCCGCGGGCTGGCCAGCGGGATTTTCCTTGCGCGGCGGCGTGACGCCTTGCGTGTTCTGCGGGTTCCTGGGTGCCGATGCAGGCACCGCCGGCTTGGGCGCCGGGGCCGGCACGTTTGGATTGGCTGCAGCCTTCGGCGCAGGAGGCGGCGCGCTCGGATTGACCGCAGCCTTGGGCGGAGGAGGCGGCACGCTCGGATTGACCGCGGGCTGGGCCGGGTTCGGCGCGCGGGGTTCAATGCGCTCGCGGCGTTCGCCCGGGCGTTCCGCTGGGCGCTCATTCGGGCGTTCAAGGGGCGCCGCAGCACCGGTGTTCGGTGCCGGCTGAACCATGGGCGCTGGCTGTGCCGCGCGCGGAGCCGCGGTGTTCGGCGTCGGCTGAACCATCGGTGCCGGCTGCGCCGCATTGGGCGCGCGCTCCCGGTCCCTGCGATCGAACGATTCTCTTGAACCTGGGGCGCCGATATTTCCAGTCGGCGCCGGATGCGGCGCCATCGGCGCCGCGACAGGGGGCGTCGCGGGCGCGGGAGCGGCCGCAGGCGGGATCGGACGGCGTGGTGGGGCCTGCACGATGGCGTGCACGACCTGCGGCGGCGGCAAAGCAACCTGCGGGCGTCCGCGCACGAACGCCGGAATCGGCCGCTGCGTGGCCGGTGGCGGCGCGGCAACTTTCACCAACGGAGGAAGCGCGGCGGCAAGATGCGCCTGCGCAGGAACCGAGGTGTTCACGGCCTGTCCGGTTGCGGTGGCGCTGGCCGGCGCGACGATCGTCACGTGCGTGATGTTGGTCACGTTGGTCACGTTGGTGACGTTGTTCACGACGGTCGTGTTATTGCTGTTCACGTTGTTGGTGATCCGCATCCCGACGTTGACCACGGCCGGCGCGCTCGTGACGACGGCCGGGGCCGTGCCCACCGGCGCGGGAATGATGATTCCAAGCCGAGAGCCGGGTGGCGGCGGTACAAACACTCCCTCCGGGCCGATGCAAGGCGGCCCCGCGACCACGCCGGGCAGGGGTCGCTCGACCTCGAAATAACGGTCGCGCGGCGGCGGTACGAATGCGACACCAATCGCGCCCCAGTGACCGGTGATGAAAATGACGGTGCCGCCGCGATTCTCGTAGTACGGGTGAACCCAGACGTAACTCGGCCGTGGCGGCTCGGCCCAGCGGCCGTGATCCCACACCCAGGTTCCATGCCACACCCAGAATCCGCCGATCCAGACGGCGCCGTAGAACGGCGGCGGCGCAGGCTCTTCAACCAGCATCGGCGGAGGAGCCCACGGAACCAAGATTGGGGGCGGCTCGTCGATCGGCGGCTCGACGTACACGCTGACAACCGGCGGCGGTGGCGGCGGCTCGTATGCGATCGGGGCGGGCTCGTATGCGATCGGGGCAGGCCCGTACCCGATCGGGGCGGGCTCGACCGGCGGCGGAGGAGGCTGATAGGTGACCGGGGCGGGCGGAGCGGCCGGCGGGGGCGGGTAGGTCGGGACCGGCTGATAAACGACGCAGCCGGCCGTCAGCAGCGCGAAGGCGAACGACAGCTTCTTCATACACCCCTCTCGAAGGCTCGCAAGTTTGTCGTGATGATTTGGACCACCCACTCGGTTGTGCGCAAGGGCGGCGGCTTCATCACCTAGAACGCGCGGAATGGCCGCGCGATGACCTCGCCCCGCACCCGAGTGCTTCCCTTTGTAACAGCTGGGTTCACCGCTGCAGCGCGTCTCCCAAGACGCGGGGAGAACCTCAGGATGAGGGAGCAGGGACGAGGCGAGGCCAGTGCGCTCACGTTCTTTTGATCGTCCAGCCCGGTGGCAGGTTCGATCGAACCAGTGGGTCCACCAGGGAGGGGCGCCCGCGCGAGGAGACGGGCCGCTTGGCGGCTGCCGGTCGCTGCGAAGCGGGATTGGCACTGGCCGGATGAGCGCGCGCCGCAGTATTCGAGCGCGGCTCACCGTTCGACCGCGGCTCACTGTTCGACCGCGGCTGACCGTTCGAGCGCGGCGCAGCGCTCGACCGTGGAGCACCGTTCGACCGCGCCGCGCCCTTCGACCGTGATGCGCCGTTCGACCGTGATGCACCGTTCGACCGCGGTGCACCGTTCGACCGCGGCGCACCGTTCGACCGCGACGCGCGAGGCTGCGGTTTCGCTGCACTGGCCGGTTCGGCGCTACCGCGCGTTCCGGGCTCGAAGCCCGCGACCACCACGCGCGGGATCGAGCGCCTGATCAGCCGTTCGATGTCACGCAGATAAGTCATCTCGTCGGGGCTTGCGAGCGAAATCGCCTCGCCGCCTGCGCCGGCCCGGCCGGTGCGGCCGATCCGGTGCACGTAGTCTTCCGGCACGTTGGGTAGATCGAAGTTCACGACGTGCGGCAGCTGCTCGATGTCCAGTCCGCGCGCCGCGATGTCGGTAGCGACCAGCACCTGCAGCTTGGCGCTCTTGAACTCGGCGAGCGCTCGCGTACGTGCGCCCTGGCTCTTGTTGCCATGTATGGCCAGCGCGGTGATTCCGCTTTTTTCGAGTTGCTCGGCCAGCCGGTTCGCGCCGTGCTTGGTCCGGGTGAAAACCAGCACCTGGAACCACTGCTGCTCCTTGACCAGATGCACCAGCAACTCCGTCTTGCGCTTGGAGTCGACCGGGTGCACCGTCTGCTGGACTGCTTCGACGGTCGAGTTGCGCGGCGTGACCTGGATCTGTGCCGGCGCGTGCAGCAGGCCCGTGGCGAGGTCGCGGATCTCGTCGGAGAAGGTCGCCGAAAACAGCAGGTTCTGCCGCTTCTTCGGCAGCAGCGCCAGGATGCGCTTGATATCGGGCATGAATCCCATATCGAGCATTCGGTCGGCTTCGTCCAGCACCAGCGTTTCGACGCCGGACAGATCGATGGTGCGGCTGCGGTGATGGTCGAGCAGACGGCCGGGCGTTGCCACCACGATGTCGACCCCGCGCCGCAGCGCCGTGACCTGCGGCTGGATGCCGACGCCGCCGAACACGGTGGTGGAGCTGAATTTCAGGTACTTGCCGTAGGTGCGAACGCTTTCTTCGACCTGGGATGCCAGTTCGCGGGTAGGCGTCATGATCAGCACGCGGATCGATGCACGGCCGGGTGCCCGCGCAGTGGCCGCAAGGCGCTGCAGGATCGGCAGCACGAAGCCGGCCGTTTTGCCGGTGCCGGTTTGGGCGCCCGCGAGCAGGTCGCCGCCGGCGAGTACTGCGGGAATGGCTTGAAGCTGAATGGGCGTCGGCTGTGTGTAGCCGGCGTCGGCGACCGCGCGCAACAGCGCATCGGACAAGCCGAGGCTTGCAAATGACATTTCAGAAACTTTCTAGAGTTGGCCTGCCGGCGCTTCAACGTTGAAGCGGGGCGTTCATCGACCAGCAAATTGCAGACGAACGATGTATGTAAAGCGAGTCAGGATTGACCGCGGCAAAAGCCTGTCATCGGGAAACGACGGGCGCTGGTCAATTGCCGCTGAAGTGAATTGTACCAGAACGGCGCGAAACGGCCATCCGGTGAATTGATCGGCCCTCCCGGTCCAATTCCATCGCGGCGCGGGGCGGCTTGCATCCTGACTCTAAACGACTTTGTTCATCGGCAGGAACTCGATGGTCAGACCCGGCTCGAGCTCGTAGAGCACCGCAGCGCCGGGCGCGTAGCCCCGCGCGCGGTAAAAATCGACGCCGGACAGCATGGCCATCAGCTCGAACCGGGTAAAGCCGCACCCGCGCGCTTCCGCTTCGCAGCGCTCGAGCAGCGCGGTACCGATTCCCTCTCGCACGTGGGCCGGATCGATGAAAAACGCCCGGATCTTCGCGGCATCCCGTGCGGGATTCAGCTCTGCCGAGTCGCGATGCGCGCGCGCGTCGCCGCCGAACAGCGTGTGGCGCCGGCTCCACCCGCCGCATCCGACGATGCTGCCCTCCGCTTCGGCGACCAGATAGGTGCCGTCGCTGATCAGCTGCGAATCGACTCCGAACGCTCCGCGCAGCGCCGTTTCGACCTGCCGCGGCGTGTAGGCGCCAAGGGTCAGTGCACGCGCGGAACGGGCGATCAGGCTCTCGAGCTCGCCCCGGTCATCGATCGTTGCCTTGCGTATCGAAAAAGGCATCTTGGCGTTCGCGTCTTAGCGCCTGGCGTACGCAGTCGAGGCGCCAACCTCGCCGGCCGCCACACGCTCGGCACCGTAGGTCTTCACCAGGTAATCGACCATCGCCGCGACGTCCTCGTCGGCGAACTGTGCCCCAAAGGTCTTTTTCATCTTCCTGACGGTAGCCTCCCAGTAGCCTCGCGGAGACGACGGCGGCTGAAACTGCACGTACTGCGCCGAATGACAGACCAGGCAATTCTGCTGCACCAGCGGGTAGCCGGGCAGATTGCTTGCCTTGAAGCTCGCGGTCTCCGCCGGCAGCGTGATGTCCAGTGCGCCGGCGGGCGGCGCGGTACACAGTGCCGCCAGGGCGATCTTCAATACGCAGGCCATGTTGGGACGGCTTCTCATGGAGACCTCCTCAGGCGGCAACCACGCGCGTGGTTTCCACGACATTGCGCATGTAGCCCGCCGCGTTCCACAGCGCGTTCATGGGCTGGCTCTCGCCGATCCGGTTGACCGCACGCACCTTCAGCTCGAAAGTTCCCTTGCCGGGCGGCGTGAATGCCGCCTTCCATTCGCGGAAGGAGTAGCGGCCCAGATCCTTGCCCAGATGCGCCGCACGCCACGACCCTCCGCCGTCGGCCGAAAGCGCGACCTCCGTGATGCCGTAGCCGCCGTCGAAGGCGATGCCGCGCACCGTTGTTTCGCGACCGGCCGGCACCTGGGCCCCGTCCGCAACACTGGTAATGAATGAGCGCACGTTCATGCGGCCGATCGGCACCGTCTTGGCCGGGGTCGTTCCCGGCTCCACGCAGGCACACGGGTTGTCCGGTATCCGATACGCGGTGCTCATCCAGAAGCCCTCGAACGGCTTGTCGAGCACCTGGATGTCGGACAGGTGCTTGATCCAGTAGGTGCCGTAGTGGCCGGGTACGATCAGGCGCACCGGATAGCCGTTCAGCATCGGCAGGTCCTCGCCATTCATCGCCCAGGCCAGCATCACCTCGCCGTCGAGTGCGTGGTCGATCGTGAGCGCCTTGACGAAACCCGGACTGCCTTCCAGTGGTGGGCGATCCAGGCCATGAAAACTCACCTGCACGGCCCCGGCCTGTACGCCCGCTTTCTCCAGCACCTTTTTAAGGGGAAGGCCGGTCCAGCGCGCGTTGCCCATGGCGCCGTTGGAGAGCTGGCCGCCGTTGGCGCGCGGCGTGAAATGCCCGCGGCTGTTACCCGAGCACTGGTCGATGGCGATGATCTCGACCGGTTCTGCCAGGCGCTTCAACTCCTCCAGAGACAGCTCCAAGGGCGTATCGACTTTGCCGCCCACGCGCAGTCGATAGGCCTGCGGGTCGATCGAGGTGGGGATGCCGCTCCAGTGGTAGCGCACGAAAAACGCGTCGTTTGGCGTCAGCACGCCTTCGTTGAAGACGGCAAACGGGGTCTCGAGCTGCGGCGGCCGGCTGGTGAGCAGGATCAGCGGCCGCTTCTGCGGAAAGACGACCAGTTCGCGCTCGCCGTTGTCGAAAGGCAGCACAACCCGTGCGGCCGTTGCCGCAAGCGCCTGCAGCGCCGGGTGCGACGCGGCCGCAGCTGTGCCGATCGCGCCAAGCGCTTTCAGTGCGCGGCGACGCGCTTTCTCGGGTCGGTGTGGATCGTTGTCTCGCTCCATGCGGGTCTCCTCTGCGCGGCAGGGCGACATCGGTTTCGATGCCATTGTAGGAGAGCGGCGCGGCGGATAGCGGGCCCTTCACGGCGTGGGCGGCTGTGTCAGCGTCATCAGCACGTCGGCGTACCAGGCGCAGTTAAGTCCCAGCGCTTCGTCGACCCGCGTGTCGCGCGTCAGCATATCGAGCCGCGCCGAGTGGATCCCCAGCAGGCGCCAGGGCAGATCCGCGTGCACCGGGTCCGGATCGGTGATGCGCATCACCACTGGCGCGCCGCTGCCGCCGCTGTGCGTGCGGGCATCGGTGAGGAAATATCCCTCGCCCTGGAAGCGCATGGCAAAGGACGAGGCAACACCGGCCTGGCGCGCCACCGGCAGGTGGTGCACGGTGTCGTGAAAACCCAGCGGGAATCCCAATACCAGCAGCGAGCTGCCGATCTCGATGCTGGTGTCGGGCTGGCACAGATGGTGCGGCGTGAAGGCGCGATAAACCGTGCTGGCCGGCATCGCGGAGCGGTCCAGTTCGATCAGGGCCACGTCGATGTCACCGGCAGCGTCGCGAGCCTGGTGCCACAGGCTCTTGCGGTCGCGGTACAGCGGTATCGAAAAGCCGGTCGAGCGGGCAATGTTGTCCGGGTCGACATGCAGCTCGACCTGGATGCGGTCGGGAAAGTGCTTGCTGGGTTCGTCGATCATCACGTGGCGGCTGGTGACGAGGTAGAGGCGCCCGCCGCGTGCAAAGAAAAAGCCGCTCGCATTCGTGAGCGGCCGGTTCCCGTCGAAGCTGAAAATCTTCGTCGCGGTCAGCAGCAGCGTGTCGATCACCGCGGCGGAGATGGTTGACCACCCATTGGCTTACTGATGGCGTCGAGTATAGCCGAGCGTCCTTCCAACCATCACCTCGTCATGGGTGCGAGGTCGATCTAAAGTAAATTCAATTCGATGCATTGAATAAAGCTTCCGCCAACGTGGGCTGTGAAACCTCCCTAAAGCTGACATTAGATCGAGGTAAAGCAGTGACTAGACCCCGCGACTGTTCCAGAGTAGCTTGCCTCTTCGAAATGAACTTTGTTGTAATGCCGCGTCACACTAGACGGAAGGAGTAACGATCATGAATCTGAGCGTGACTGCTACGGCGCTAGTCGTTGCGATTCTCGGCGCCAGTTCAATCGCCGATGCACAGGAGGTGTTCAGGGCTCGGCTGTCAGGCGACAACCAAGTGCCAGTTGTTGCGACGAACAGTGGGGGACGCTTCCAGATCGTGGTCAACAACGGGGCCACGGCCGGTGAATACACGCTGCGCGTGGACAGCGGAGTTCGAATCACTCAAGCCCATTTCCACTGTGGCGCGGCCGGCGTCAATGGGCCGGTGATCGTGTTCCTTGCGGGCTTCCACGCGGCAGGCTGGGATGTCGATGGGCAGTGGGTGAGCAACGCGACGATCACCGACGCGAACGTCGTGAACACGGCGTGTGGCGCGACCTTGGCGGAGATTTTCCAGCAGGCCCGCACCGGAAATGTATACGTCAACGTGCACTCGGTGGCGCATCCTGGTGGTGTCGTTCGGGGTCAACTCCAGGTCTCCGGAGACGATTGACCGCGTGCGTCAGCGTCACCCCTTAATAAGGCCCCAGACGGGGCCTTATTAATTAGTACCGGACGTTCCAACAGCGTCGACAGGGCCTGCCGACCAACTGCGACACGACTCGCAATGGCAATAGCCCATCGCGGCCGGCTCACCGCAGACGGTGAGCCCCTAGCGCCGCAGAAGCAACTGCGCTTGTAGGCTTTTTAGGTTTTGACGACACGGACACCTACCACTGCTACGAACCCCACACAGCAGCCCTTGGCGTTGCGCTGCGGCAACCTCATGTTGCGATGCCACTTTACGCGTGGGATAGCGGTGTAGCCGCGCAGCCGCGCTTCGCTGCTCCTCGTTCAACTCGGCTCTGACAGCAGGTGACCATCGCTTCGACCTTGAGCATTACCAGGAGTCAGCAGCCTTAAGGTATTTCCTGCTCGCGCCTTGAATGTATCCACGGATAGCGGGCGCCCCTGCCCAAAGTGCACAGTGTCCCCGTGCCGTGTTTCAAACGCACCGAGGAATCGATGGAACGGGGGCATTTCCGACGAGCGATCGGCTCCATTTTGAGCCGATTGAATATGTTGACACGAGGGGACCGTGAATGCGCAGACGTCGGGCCGGTCCTCGGTACGGATGAGATCGACTCAAAGGAGGGCGAAGGATCCAGTCCCTTATCAAGCGATGAGAACGAGCGCCTCATTACGTTGTGCGAGGCGCCGGCGCTGCTTTGGCACGATGACCCGGCGCCGTCGCGTAAACCTGAGCCCTTTGGAATGATCGCCTGATACAGGGCCGTTCCGCGAGGACCGCCAGATGGGCATGCAAGCGCCAGACGATTTTTCAAATGGATTGCGGACCATCGAGCGCGCGATCATGGACGGCGTAGAGTCAGCGGGAGGAATCGCCGCAGCGGAATTCTCGTGGAGTCGTGGCCCCGCGTCGATGCGGCGGCCCGAGACGGTCAGACTCCATCTACGGATCGGCTCCCGAGCGGTGGTCGGGAAATTTAGCAGGGAAGAAATCGAAGATTCGTCGGACTGCGTCAGTGGCGTCGAAGCAATATGGACAGTTGAGCGGATCGTGTCGGAGCTGAATCGGTTATTGCGAAAGGCCGCTCTGCCGGACCATTTCCTCAAACCGGACGATCCTGTGCTGAAGCAGCCTGCATCTTCTACCGGAAAATAGGCGTACCACCCCGCGCGCTCATGGCGGGTCTCAAACCCGACCGGACGCGCCAACGGTCGCTCTATACGTCTGCCCGCACGTCCAGATTTTGTTCGCCGCCAACCGCTCGCGCACGCCGGACGCGGCATGGTGCCATCCCGGCGCGCCCGAAAGAGTCAGCGCTAACCCGGAGTCGCTGCAGCGCGAAAAAAGACCGCTCAGCCACATTCGATCGAGCAGAAGCTGCAGTCCAGCTCGGGCTGCGTGTAGCGGGTCGGCGTCAACTCGCTCCCAACGGTGGTCGCGATCAGCATACTTGCGCTATCCGACCTTAAAAAGACAAGGAGCAGCCGCCCGCGATCGGCCGGCGTCGACCCGATCCATGGTACGAGCGTAGGAGCGATCCCCTTGCCAGGCCGCAAAGCCTGGCGCTAAATGCCTCCTTCGGGAGTGCGGTCGTTTAAGGGCCGTCCAGAAGAACACCGCCCGGAGGCGGCAGATCGAGAGGGCGGCCGGCCATTCGTGGTCCGACCAGATCCCGTAATTCAAGACAAGAATCTCCCGGGAAGACCGTTCAAAGCCCCCGATGAGGCCGGTATCGGGTATCGGGGCGTGCGCAGATCGTGCCGGCCGGCATGAGTGATAAGCGCTTGGGGAGTCGCTAGTGTCTTCCTCGACAGTGTGCTTGCGGCTCCCAGTCCGGATGGGGACCTTACTGCGGTTCCTGGGGCAACGCGCTTGAGAACGCGTTGGTAAAGATGCTGTGCTGGAGTCTAATACAGTGAACTTCGTTACCTTGATCAGCATCGGTGTTGTCTGCGCGGTTTCGGCTTGTGCAGCTTCGGCCCAGGTGAGCTGTGACAATCTGCGGCAGCAAGTCGAAGCGATGCGCGCCGGCGCTCGGGACCAACGCAGCGGTGCCGCGCAGATGCTCAAGGAAGCTTCGTCTGGCCGCGGAAAGTCGGCTGACTACCTCCAGGCCGCCAAAGACTACGAGGAGGCGGCCCAACACTCCGAGAACGCGGCCGCGCTGTATCAACAGCAACTGGCGGCCTGTACCAGCGCGCCGACGTCTTCCAAGCCACCACCCACTGAACACACGGTTCGGGAGTCGAACACGACCGCGCCCTCGATCATCGAGGTGCGTTGGGGTGACACCTTCTCCAGCATCGCGGCGACGATCACGGGGGACGCGCGCAAGTGGCGGGAGCTGTACGACCCGCAAAACAGCCATCTGGAAAATCCGGATCTGATATATGCCGGTTCGCATTTCGAACTGGTGCGTCAAGCGAGCGGCGCGCAGTACTTGCGCCTTGTGGAGGCCCAGGGAGGATCGCCGGTGGCCACGGCAGGGGCAGCCGCGAAGCGGGCTGCGGCGGCGCCGGCAGCAGCGGCTGGGTTGGCGCAAGCGTCCCGCGACGAGCCCGACGCATTGGTCGTGGGGGTGCTGCCGAACATCAGTGCCGAGAAGCTGATGGCCCAGTACGAGCACATGAAGCACTATTTGGAGGGGCTGAACACACAGAAGATCTCGATCAGTACTTCCCCCAATTTCAAGGCTTTCTTCGAAAGCACCATGAAGGGGGATTACGATCTGGCGGTCAGCGCGCCGCATTTTGCGCGAGTCGCCCAGCTCGATCGCGGATTGATCCCGCTGGTCATCTACGAGCCGCGCATCAACGCGCTGTTGATCACGCCCGTCGACCAATCGCTCGGCTCGGCCGCCGAACTGCGCGGTAAGGTCGTTGCGTTCGCCAATCCGCAGTCGCTGGTCGCCATGTACGGGCTGGCGTGGCTCGGGCAGCAGGGCCTGCAACCCGGCAAGGACTTCGAGGTCAGGGGCCCGCGCACGGACCTTGGGGTCGGACGCATGCTGCTGACCGGCGAGGCCACGGCAGCCATCATGAGCAACGGTGAATTCCGGGCCCTTCCGCCGGAGGAAAGCGCGCGCCTGAAGATCGCCGACACGATTGCGCGCATCCCGAACTTCGTAGTTCTGGCGAACCCCCGTTTGAACCGCGGATTGGTGGCGAGGCTCAAAACCCAGCTCAAGGGATTCCTGGCCAATCAGGACGACGGGGCGGCCTTTGCCACGGCCACCGGCATCACGGCCATGAGCGACGTGGACGAGGCGCAATTGCGCGAGCTGGACAGCTACGTCGAGCAAACGCGACGCGCGATGGGCATTGCCAAGTGAACACCATGACGCCGACTCGGCGTGCGACTGACTCGCCCGTTACTGCATGGGCACGGGCGGTAACGGTCGACACGTCGCGAGCACGTACCGAGGACTTTCGGGCTGCGGCCGGCGACGAGCCACGCCCGCTGGGCGGCAACTTCGAGACCTTCTTCGATCCGTTCGAGTCGAGAAAAGTGCGCGGAGCGTTGATCGATCAGCAGTCGCTCGACTGCAAAGTGACCTGGTCGATTGCAGATTGTGCAGTCGTCGCGGAAGATCGGTCGGAGCGTGGATGGAATACGGCGGGCCCGGGTTTTGGCAAGGTCGTCGAGCAACTTTCGCAAGCTGCGATCGGCGAGGTGTGCGTGAAGCAGGTGGGTTTGCAGCGCTGTCTGTATTTCTGGCGCATCAGACCGGGGATGATCGTAGTCGCCGAGGTAAGCGGCCTCGGGCGATTGCCTGCGTCCGATGTCGAGGCAGGCCTCGTGAAAGAGATTTGCAGCGCGGCCATGAAAGTGCGCGAGACGGCAGCATTGCGGGCTCGCGAAGCAGCCCGTGCTTCTTCGAGTGCCGATGTTCCTTCTCGGAACGCTCGCTCGCTCTGGATCAAGGCCGGCTGGACGTGCCTGGCCTCCCTGTTGGCATGCGCTGCGTTTGGCGGTTGGCTTTTCGCAAAGACCTCCTTGGACATATTGCACGTTCGTACCCTGATGGACGCCGCGGTGCTGCGCAGCCTCTCCCTCGCGTTGGCGAAAAGCGACTATGGCGAGGTTCAGGAGATGTTGTCGACGTACGGCGACAGCGGCTACTTCTCGCAGGCAGCCGTGAGCAACGCCAAGCAGCGAGTCATTGCAATTGCCGGCAAGTGGCCGAGCGTTCAGATTGGCGAGCCGCTGCCCGATCAGATTGCGCGTGCCGCGGAAACTTTTGACTTGCGGCTTGGCCCCGAGAGTCTCGGCCAGCTGCTGATACCACAGCCGCGGACGACCCCACCGAAGTTGGCCAGGAGCGGCCTTCACTCGTTACGCGCCGCGAGCGGTTGGCTGTCGGGACTGTCCGTGGTGGCAGCTCTGACGTTGTCGGCGTTTCTGCTGCGGATGTCCGTCTTGGCTAGAACAAAAAGGGGCGAGCCGGACGCCGCCCTTGAGCCCACGAAAGAGTGAGGGGTTGCTATGAATCGCGCACTGCAGTGCTATGGCGCTGTCTCCCGCCGCCGCACCGGGCAGCTACTCGATCTACCGTTGCCCGTGCTGGCCAAGTCGATCATCGTGGCCGCCGGCCTTTGGTTTGCCGTCTCCGCCGCGGCAACTGTTGTGACGGTTTGGAATCAGGCGGCGCTCACTGAAGTTACTCCAGTCAGCAAGCTCGGGCCACCGGCCATTGCGCGCGCGCTGGCGATTGCGCATACGTGCATGTACGACGCATGGTCCGTCTATGACGTTAGCGCCGCCGCCACGCTGGGCGACACGCCACGCCGGCCGGCCAGCGAGCGTACCGACGCGAACAAGGCAAAGGCCATCAGCTATGCCGCTTATAACTGCCAGCTGAACCTGTTTCCCGCTGGCGCGTCGCGACTCGCCGCCGTCATGACCGGGCTTGGATACGATCCGAACGACAAGTCGACCGATCTGACAACGCCGCAAGGTATCGGCAACGTGGCCGCCGCCCGGGTCATCCACTTCCGGCGCGATGATGGGTCGAATCAGTATGGCAATCTTAGCGCCAGCGGGGTGCCTTATTCGGATTACACCGGATACGCACCACGCAATCCACCGTTGCCGTTTTGCGCGCCGCAAACCGTTGGATCCTGCCCGCCGAATATCGCCGATCCCTTGCACTGGCAGCCCTTGATCTCCAATACCGGCGTCACCCAGGTCTTCATTGCGCCGCATTGGGAGCGCGTCACGCCGTTCGCATTGACAGCTGCGACTGAGTACGACAATCAGCCGGGCATCATCCCGCCGCCCGACATCCAGGTACCAGGGCATTACCTGGCAAACGTCCTGCAAGTAGCGCAGTACAGCTATGCGCTGGGCGATCCGCTCAATCTGCCCGAAAATCTGCGGCGCAAGCTCGTCGTCGAATACTGGGCGGACGGCCCTAACTCCGTCTTGCCGCCGGGGCATTGGGGCGTGTTCGCCCAATTCGTATCGGCGCGAGACCAACATTCGATTGACGACGACGTTAAGTTGTTCTTTGCGATGCATAACGCGTCGTTCGATGCCAGCATCGTCTGTTGGCATATCAAGAGGTTCTATGATGGCGTGCGCCCGATTACCGCGGCTCGTTACCTGGCGCAAACGGGGCAAGTTCCAACCGTCACCGCCTGGGGTGGGCCTGGCCAACCCACCGACTTAACGTATCCAACGGAAAAGTGGATCCCGTACAACCCGGGCAGCAATCTCACGCCCTCATTTCCAGGGTACTTCTCGGGGCATTCGGTGTTTTCGAGGTCCAGCGCCACCGTCCTGCAGCTTTTCACGGGAAGCGATACGTTCGGATACAGCACCGTCCTTTCGGGCACCGTTCTTTCGCCCTTCGGCCGCGTCGAGCCGTTGATTCCGCCCGCCCCTCCTACGACGTTCACCTACCCCACCTTCAGCAGCGCGGCAGCCGAGGCGGGCCTGTCACGCCTTTACGGTGGCATTCATTTCTCCGACGACAATGACACCGGCCAACGCGTGGGTGCCCTCGTGGGGCAGCAGGCATGGGTTCAGTCTAAGCTGTACTTCGGCGGTCTGATCGCCACCGACAACACGAGCAACGCAACCAGCACGAATGCAACCACTCTTTCGTGGCCGCACACGGTCGGCACCGCAAACAATCGCCTGCTCCTGGTCGGAATCTCTTGCCGCGACGGGAGTTCGCTTCTCGGGGTGACCTACGGCGGCCAGCCGCTGAAGCGACGACAGGCCCAGAACGGACCGGGGAACCAGGACCGCATCGAGCTCTGGTATTTGCTCGCCCCGCGTTCGGGCACCGCAAACGTCGTTGCGACGCTCACGAACGCAAGTCACGTGGTCGGCGGTGCGGTGTCGTTCACGGCCGTAAACCAGAGTCAGCCCTTCGGGGAATCCGCCTCGGCCAGTGGACAGACGACTACGGCCTCGGTCAACGTGTCCGACACCTCGTCCGATCAAGTCGTTTTCAGCATGATTGCCGCCAGCGAGGGCGCAAATCCAGTCATCGTGACCGGCGGGCAAACCACGGCGTGGAGTAATGGCAGCGGGACGACAAGCACCGACATCCTCGGCGCCGCGGCCACAGCGCCCGGCACCGAGTCGGGCCTGCTTGCTTCGTACGCCTTGGCAACGTCTCAGCCCTGGGCGCTTGGCGCGGTGGCACTGAAGCCGGCGCTCATTCGTATGGGTCAGCACCACTAACGCGATCTTCTGCAGCCCGACCGCAGCTCCAGCGGCTGGCTGATCCCAGTGGGAGTACGGCTGGGCAGTCAGTCGCACTGGGCTGACTGTAGAAACGTCCGGAATCTCTTGCAACTTCAAACATATAGAGCACCTGCCGGTGCCATGTACTCGTCACGAATCTCTCGCGCGATTCTCCGCCCGACCGTACTCGTGAGTAAGGCGGGCCCGCGGATTGCATCGTGTCGCAAGATTTAAAATTTGGCGACACGTTTTCTTGACCTGTCGCCGCCCGCGACCTAAGCTTCTGACATGGCGCAAAAAGCGACTTTCGGCGACATGAGCTCTGGGGCCGCGTGGCATCCGGATCGACCCCACAACGACCTGCCGCCCCTGCCGCCCGCACTCGACCTGGAGCCAAGGGCGGTCTTGAAGCAATGCGTTACGGCACGCGCGGCGCTGGCCGAATTGAAGCAGGCGGCGGAGCTGATTCCCAACCCCGCGATGCTGATCAATACGCTCCCGGTTCTGGAAGCGCGGGCGAGTTCCGAAATTGAAAACATCGTCACCACGGCCGACCGGCTGTTTCGACACCTGGCGGCCGACTCCGGCGCGGACCCGGCGACCCATGAAGCCCTGCGGTACCGGCGTGCCCTTCTCGAAGGCGTCAAGGCGCTCAAGGCCCGTCCGCTGACGACGCGGACCGCGGAATCGATCTGCACGCAGATCAAGGGCGTCCAGATGAGCGTGCGAAAGGTTCCGGGCACCGCCCTTGCGAACTATGCCACCGGTGAAGTCGTCTACACGCCGCCCGAAGGGGAAGCCCGAATCCGCGATCTTCTCGCGAACTGGGAGCGCTTCCTGCACGACGACAGTGCCATCGATCCGCTGGTTCGGATGGCGGCAGCTCACTACCAGTTCGAGGCAATTCATCCCTTCACGGACGGCAACGGCCGAACCGGGCGCGTGCTGAACAGCTTGTTCCTGGTCGAGCAAGGTCTCCTGCCGCTGCCGATCCTCTACCTGAGTCGCTACATCATCGCCAACAGGGCGGATTACTACCGCCTGCTGCTCGCGGTCACGCGCGATGGTGCCTGGGAGCCGTGGCTGCTTTACATGCTGCGGGCCGTGGAAGATACGGCTTCATGGACGACGAGGAAGATCGGCGCAATTCGCCGCCTCGCCTCCGACACCGCCGATGACGTACGAAAGAAGCTTCCGAAGATCTACAGCCGCGAACTGGTGGACGTCATTTTCGAGCAACCCTACTGTCGCATAGCGAATCTCGTCGACGCGAAGATCGCCGGTCGCCAGGCCGCCTCCCGCTATCTGAAGGCGCTCGTGTCGATCGGCGTGCTTCGCGAGCGGGCCTTCGGCAGGGAAAAGCTCTTCGTAAACCCGAAGTTGATGAATCTGCTCACGCGGGACGGCAGGCCCACCGAGCGGGGCCGGGAAGCCGGCCAAGGCCTATCGGCGACCTACGTGCATTGGTCGTGAGGTGTTCGACCGTGTTCAGTGGATCCCCCCCGAGGCGACGATCTGCTCTCCCGTGAGCCAGCGCGAATCGTTCGACGCCAGGAAAACGGCAATATCGGCGATGTCATCGGGTCTTCCGGTGCGGCCCAGCGGTGCCTGCGCGATCAGGGCTTTTTCGAAATCGGAGCCGATGAATCCGGCAGAAATGGTGCCTTCGGTTTCGACGATGCCGGGGTTGATCGTGTTGACGCGGATCCGCTTGGGACCGAGTTCCTTGGCAAGGACACCGGTGATCGCATCCACCGCGCCTTTGGTTCCCGAATACACCGCGCTCGCGGGCGGGGTCAAACGGGTGACCGCCGAGCCGATATTGATGATGCTGGCGCCCTCACTCAGGTGCTTTACCGCCGCCCGCGTGGTTAGCAGCAGACCAAGCACGTTGGTATTGAATTGACGGTGAAATTGCTCTTCCGTGAATTCCTGGATCGGAGCAAATTCGTAGACCCCGGAGTTGTTGACGAGGATGTCGAGCCGGCCATAGTTGCGAATGGCAGCATCGATGATGCCTTGGGCGTCGCCTGTCTTGGACACGTCGCCGCCGGCCGCGACGGCCTTGCCGCCGTTCCTCGTGATTTCGGCGACGATCGCGTCCGCGCCGGTCTTGCTCGAGGAGTAATTGACAACGACCGATGCGCCCTCGGCGGCCAGTGCCTTGGCGATGGCTGCGCCGATGCCCTTAGATGCGCCGGTTACGACGGCGACCTTACCCGTGAGTTTGCTCATGCCATTTCCTTTCGTGCGGTTTTGGAGGGATGGGTCCGCCGGACGTCGCGACGCCGGACAGGTAACCGGTTAATTCCTTAGTTCCGAATATATGAACTATGGAACAACTTGTCAAGAGGCGATATAGTCGTCCTCGATGAGACCGCTGTTCCACCCATCGATCAAGGACGTCACCGTCGAGGGGATCCTGCACGCGTTGTCGGATCCAGTGCGCGTGGCGATTTATGCGCAGATCGTTGCCTCCGCCTGTTCGCAGAATTGTTCCAATTTCCTCAAGATCAGCGAGAAGGACATTCCGAAGTCGACCCTGTCGCACCACTTCAAGATTCTCCGGGACGCCGGTCTGATTCGCAGCGAGCGTCGGGGCGTGGAAATGCAAAATGCCTCTCGTTGCTCGGAAATCGATGCCCGCTTCCCCGGCCTGATCGCGGCGATCATCCGCGCGCTTGACGTCCAGTCCAAAGGCAGACGCCGACCCGCGAAAGCGCGCGGTCTACCCGCGCCCCGGGCCTGAGGAAACGCGTGAGGGCGGCGGCCGCCGATCGAACGACGGAAGACTTGCGCAGGCCCGCCAGCTCTGGCATTTTCAGCGAGGTAGACATAGTGTGCGTTTGGATCCTGCCGCGCAGCAGCGCGGCCGTACACGGCCGCCATCAGGCTCTGCGCCTGCCTGCCTTCTTCAGGTGTTCGGCCCGTCGTTCACCCGTTAACCGGCGCCGGACTCCCGCGCCAGGAGAACAGCGCGCATCGCATCGACCACCCGATGCCGGTTCTGGCTGCGGCGGAGCGCCGATGAAAGCTCGAGCTGAACTCCTTGGCGCGTCCGGCCCCGATTGCAGATGTTCGTAGGGTCCGTAGCCGGGAATGCGTGCCCTGACGATTCGACATGAATTCCGTGGTTCTGGAGCGAATCGGATACCTCGCGCATCATCGGTCGATGCAACCCGCCTAGAAGAACTCGCTCGATTTCACCTTTGCAGCCATGAATAGCAGCGACGAGGTCACAGCTCGACAGGACGTCCAGGCACGACGGCTCGTCGAAGCGCGAGCTCGTGATGTGCAAGGCTCCATTGCCCGTCGGTTTGATACCCTCGAAGAGGTACAAGTTGAAGTTCTCTCCAGCGATGGCCCGAGCGATATCTGACGTGCCGCGTTCGATGCCGCCGCCATGTGGAGCCAGCACCAGACAGGTCGACGTTGTCCTTCGCACCGTCGTTATCACGAAATCGCGGCCACGCTCCTCGTTTCGTTCCAGTTCTCTGAAGCAGCAATACCGATCGGCTTTCATGAGGGCGGCGTCCAGTCAAGGTCGCGTCGGTGTTCGCTTTCTGCGGGGCGTGCCCGGAATTCGGACAGCACTTCCGCCAGAGGCGTGAGGCTTCAGTTCTCATTCACGAAAAAGCTGAGCCGTCGCTGCGCTTCGGCAGGGAAACGTTTCCGCCACGAAGCGTTGCGTCGGAGTTCACCTGAGCGTTTCCCACCTGCACCGATCAGACTGTACGAATGTCTCATTTCCTGTGCAAGTTCAAGCACATAGAGCACCTATCGGTACCCTATGTGCACTCACGCGGAGAATGGTAGTGGTGGAGGCGGCGTCGTCAACAAGCCGCGCCAGCGCCTGATTTGAAATCGGACGTTTCGCTATCCCCCGGCTATTCCGCCAGAACTTATCGCGATCGCACGGCGCGCGGCGGTTCA
>DASWEO010000318.1:0-5401 GCA_036394715.1 Steroidobacteraceae bacterium | reverse complement strand
GAGGCGTCGCGGGCAGCGCGGGCATCCGTTGAGGCGTCGCGGGCAGCGCGGGCATCCGTTGAGGCGTCGCGGGCAGCGCGGGCATCCGTTGAGGCGTCGCGGGCAGCGCGGGCATCCGTTGAGGCGTCGCGCAAGGCATCCTTTGAGCCGTCGCGCAAGGCATCCTTTGAAGCGTCTCGGAAGGCAGCATCGCGAGCGGCACCATCAACAGAGGCGCCGGTTGAAGCGGGTAGAGCGGAACGCGACGCGTCCGACTGGCTCCCGTTTACGTCGCCCGCCCCGGGTTGCTCAGCCACGACTCGCTTCGCCGGCGCAATCGTTCCTTGAGTGCCCATCTGGGGCGGAAAGTCGAAGTATCGCGCTACCAGGACGATCGCAACCACGGCGATACCAGCCCCGATCCAGAGCTTGGGCTTGCGGGAAAAAATGGTCGGTCCGCTCATATCTCGATTCCTTCTAATTGATTTGTACTGAGAATTTCGTTGAGTTCTTGAGGTTCTGTTCGGATCGCTCCCCAGAGCGCGTTTCGAATCTACACTAAGTACACGCCACCGCGAAGAAAGTTGGCGCAGTCGATCACGCCGCCTGTGCTGCCGAGGCAGCTTGGCCAGAACCGCGGCGACCAATCCCTCCGGCGGCAGCGCCTTCGGCATCGAATTCAACCCTGCAAACAAGCGCTCGAGTTCGTCGAACTGAGCGCGGGCCTCCGGATCGTCCGCCAGCAGCCGATTAAGCTCCCCAGCCTCGTCCGCGGAGGCTGCGCCGTCGAGAACCTCGTGCATCAGGCGTGTCAGTTCAAGGTGCTCCATCAGTCCGACCCCAAATCCGCCAGCAAGCTGCGCAGGCGCTGCCGAGACTCGAATAACCGGGATTTCACGGTTTTTTCATCCAGGTCCAGAATCTGCGCGATCGCCTCGTAGCTGCACTCGGAAAAATGTCGCAGCGAGAGCACCACCCGGTCATTGTCCGTCATACTCATAATCGCGCTCCGGATGCGCTCGGAAAGCTGTGCATCGCCGAGCTGTTGCTCAGGGCCGGCGCTGTCCGGGGCCGGCAAGTCGATATCGTCATCCAGGGTTTCGCGGCGATTATGACGCAGAAGGTTGAGCGATTCGTTGATGGCAATCCGGTAGATCCAGCTGAAAAACTTGAATTTCGGGTCATATTCATCGCGTCGCTCGGCAACTTTGAGAAACACTTCCTGCGTTATGTCACTAGCGTCATCAGCCCGGCGCAGCACCCAGAACGCGGCGTTGTAGATCGGCCGCTGATACCGGACCATTAATTCTGTAAAGGCCGCTTGATCACCGGTCCGGTAGCGTTCCACCAGCGCCAGATCTGCGTCCTCGTACACAATTACACGCGGCGGCCGCAAAGGTTGGTCCCCGGCCCTGATATTTCCCACCGCTTGCTCCTCCCTTTGCCTACCGAACGCCCTCTGGGTCGCCGCCTAGTTCAAGTCGTCGCGGTATCGAATGGCCATATCATAGTTCATCATCCCGCTGGTCGGCTAAAACTAGGAGTGCAGCCGGCTCCGGGCCTCCGCACGCCGGATCTGCTAGCGATCTAGCAGCTTGAGCTGCCAGATGTCCTTGCCGGTCGCCATCATCAGCGGACGCAGGGCGAGCATCCCGGTTCTACCGATCGCTCGCTCGAGTTGCGCGAGTTCCGCCAGCTTGTCCCGGGTTTCGTCGTCGAGCGCGAGCTCCTCCATGCCGCTCTCACGCAGCAGCAGGACGCCTTTCGCGCGCAGCGCAAGTTCGCCGTGCAGCCGCAGCAGGCACAGCATGTCGGCCAGGTCCTCGCCGCGAAATCGGTCGCGCAGCGACCCAAGGACACGGCCCAAGGGGCTGTCGAGAAAGGTACCGCTGTTGATCAACTCGAGCAGCTGGACGTTGGAATCCAGGTCCGTATCGAGCCAGTCTCGCAGCACCCGCTCGCTGTGCTGAAATACGAGATAGATGACGAACGGCAACACCAGCACGGTCGCGAGCGTCGCCAGCGCCGGGCGCATGAGCAGTTGATTGAAGCCCGCGTGCAGGGCCACCGCCGCCAAGTACCCCGGCAGCATCAGGTGCAGGCCGCCGTTCGGCTGCCGCTCGTAGAGCGTGACGGAAATCATTGCCAAGACCGTCGCCGTGCCGCCGTGCATGATCGCCGTGCCGAAGCCGCGGATCGCCTGCACCGCCAGCGCGGTGTCGGGCCGCGACGCCAGGTAGTAAAGGTTTTCGACCAGCGCGAAGCCGGTGCCGATCGCGAACCCGGCGATGCCGGCGTCCACCGGCAGCCCGACGCGCCGCGTACGAATGAGAAACACGAGCACGACCGCCTTCAGCGACTCCTCGATCCAGGGCGAGAGGTAGCGGGAGTAAGACTGGAAATCTCCCGCGAAATGCGCGAACGCCCAGACGTTAGCCGCGTAGCTTGCGCCGGCCGCGAGTGCGCCGGCCGCGGTGATGGTAAGAACGGTCTTGAGGCGCAGCAGCTTGTAGCTGTCGCCCTGCACCAGCACCGCGAGGAACAACAACACCGGAACCAGCGCGAGCGGCGCCCGAATCAGCCAAGTATCATTCACTGCGGCTCGCCCAAGCCGCTAGCCTCCCGCCCGGGTGATATCGAAAATCCGGTCGAAGCCGGCGTAGCGAAAGATATCGTAGACCTGCGGGGCGACATTGATCAGCCTTACGCCCGCCCCCGTTTCCTTGCTGCGCTTCTGGGTGAGCAGAAACACCCGCAGTCCGGTGCTGGCAATGTATTCGAGCCGCGAGAGATCGATGACCCGCGGCCCGGCTTGCGCCGCGAGCCCGTCCAAGAACTTGAGTGCCGCCTCGCATTGGGTGGCATCGAGCCTTCCGGCCATCATCACTGCGCCCGTGGGGCCGAGTTGGATCTCGAACATGTGCTTGCTCCGGTGCTTACCCGTCAGTGTACTTGTTCATTCACGGTGTGGGTTCTCGAATGCGCTTGGTCATGCTCAATCGATTACACCCCCTGAGGCGTTGATAGCTGACGGCGTCCATCATCCGCCGCACGAGATAAACGCCCAGCCCGCCAACGCGGCGCTCCTCGAGGCTCGCCGTGACGTCCGGCGCCGGCAGCGAGAGCGGATCGAACGATGGGCCGTCATCCTCGATCATCAGAGTGAGGCGGCCATCCTGCAGGGCTAGAGACACCTCGACACGCGGCACCCGGCCCGCGGGCGAGCCGTGCATCACCACATTCATGAAAATCTCCTCGAGCGCGAGTTCGAACGTCACCGTTTCGGCCGGCGGCAAGTCGGCGGCCGACCAGAACTCCTGCAGAAACTGCGTCAGCACCGGAAGTTGTGCCGCTTCGCTCGGGACAGCGGTGTGTCGCTTCATGCGGGCTGCCTCGTCTGTGCGAGGGCGGTAGCCCGGTCCGCGAACACCGCGATGACGCGGCTGAAACCGCTGACATCGAATACTTCGCGTACCGCGGGCTTCAGCGCACATATCGCAAACGCAAGGCCGGCGCGCTGTGAGGCGCGCGCTGCCAGCAGGAATACGCGTAAACCGGCGCTGGAGACATAGTCGAGCCCGGCACAGTCGATGATCACGCCGGCGGGCTTGGTTCCCGCGCCGGCCAGTACCTGCTCGAGCTGGGCTTGAAAGCCGGCGGCCGCGCCGAAATCCAGCCGACCCTCCGGGATCGCCACCGTAGTAAGGCCGATCGATTCGAGACGAACGTTCACGGAGGTGCGACGGCAGTCGCCACGCCGGCCCCCGGTCCGACCCCGGTGTTCGGCGGGTTCCAAGAAAGCACCGTGAGCGTGATGTCGTCGGATTGCGGGGCGGTGCCGGAAAATGTCGTCACGCTGCGGCAGATCCGTTCCACCAGGGCTTCGGCAGACCCATCGCCGTGCGCCTGGACCTCGGCGATCAGTCGTTTCTCGCCATAGGCTTCGTCCACGTGATTGAACGCCTCGGTCACGCCGTCGGTGTACAACACCAGCCGGTCGCCGACGCGCAGCTGTAGCGTATGATTCTGATACTCGACCCCCGGCATCGCGCCCAGCACCAGGCCGCCGGCCCCGCTCAATACCTCGATGGAACCATCGCCGCGCCGCACGTATGGCGGGTTGTGGCCACCGTTCGCATAGCGCAGCGTGCCCGTCGCGGGGTCGAAGATGCAGTAAAACACCGTCACGAACAGTTCCATCGGATTTTGCGTGCACAACACGTCGTTGGTGCGCGCCAAACAGGCCGCAGGTTCGGCATGGTGCATGGCGAGCTCGCGGAGGTTGGTGCGCGCCACCGCCATAAAGAATGCCGCCGGCACACCCTTGCCCGAGACGTCCGCCATGACGAGCCCGACCTGCCCGTCCGGCAACTCGATGAAGTCGTAGAAATCCCCGCCCATGGTAGTGGCCGGGACCATTCGCGCCGCGCCGTCGCACCCCGACTTCGCCGGAAACTTCGACGGCAGGATCGCTATCTGCAGCGCCCGCGCGATGTCGAGCTCGGCCTTGAGCTGCGCCTGCGCTTGTATCAGGGCGTTGTTGCGCTCGGCGAGTTCGTGGGTACGTTCCGCGACGATTTTTTCGAGGACGCGACGCTGTAATTTCAGAACGCGCAGCACCCGCAACACCCGCAGCGCCCGCAGGTAACGCGCGTCGAGTCCCGCGAGATAGAAAGGCGCGATCGCGAGCAGATCCACGAGACCGTAGAAACTGAAGATGAAAGCGAGCTTGCGCGGAGCGGCCACGATGCGCAGCAAGTACTCGAACGAGAAGACCGCGACGACGACGATCTCCCCGATCTTAAGCACCCGTGTTGCCCAGGCGGGCAAGCCGGAAAGGGTCTCGAGGCCGACCGACACGAGGCTGAGCACGATTAGCGCGAGGATGAGATTCTCGAAGGCCTGGGCGTAAGGTCCGTCGCGCTCAAGCAGCAGTTGCGCTAATTGCCGAACCGGCGCGTTAACGGACTGGACCGTTCGCCCAAGCACGGTACCTCGTTCTGCCGATGATGCATTGGTCATATGGTCACGTGAGCTTTTTCCTTTGCCATTTGGGCGCTCGCTAAAGGTCGTGCCACTAATACGGCGCCGTTCCCCATGATGAAGCAACTCCCGCTGCCCGGCTATCGAGGAATGGCGAGTCGTTCACCGCCGTCAGCACACCACTCGTGGCATCCGGAATTGGCCACATACGCGAACCCAACTCCGCGGACACCGAAAGAGCTCTTCGGGAAACGCGCTTACGGCAATCGCCGCAGCTGCCGGATAACAAAGTGGCGCGTCTTCGCCAGGATTTTGGCGATTCATCGCCGCGCTAGACGTTCTCGGACGTCCTTGAATATTTGTCCCTCGCACGGATATTTCGTATGTGCTCGGAGAAAGCATGCTGGATATTTTCTATACATTCCATGTATTTGGCGCG
>DASWEO010000317.1:0-1928 GCA_036394715.1 Steroidobacteraceae bacterium | reverse complement strand
AAACCTGCGGGTGGCGTGATCCTGCCGAGCAATGCGGTGCAGGGTTCCGGCGCCACCGGTACGGTCTTCGTCGTGCACGGCGACACCGTCGAACGGCGCGCGGTCCGGCTTGGGTCAAGCAGCGGCGACAGCACGACCATTCTGTCCGGCCTCGCCGCGGGCGAGCGCGTCGCGGTCGCCGATTTCGCCCAGCTCAAGGACGGCGCGAAAATTCGCGTCGAGCAATGAAACGCCGCGACGCCGCGGCCGCTAGTCACAATGGAATGACCGGCTCCCGATTCGCAGCTTCGCGGATTACGCTGTGGATCGGGTTGAACCGCGGCGCAGAGCCGCATACGAATGGGAGCCGGCCATGAAGAAAGTACGATTTGTTGGGCTTGATGTCCATGCGCAGACGATTGCGGCAGCGGTGGCGGAACCGAACGGAGAGGTACGCCCCTTGGGCACGATCGCGAACCGAATCGACTCGGTACGCAAGTTGTTGAAGAAGCTGGGAACGCCTGGGCAGTTGAAGGTGTGCTACGAGGCGGGTCCCACCGGGTACGTGCTGTACTGGCAATTGACGCAACTGGGAGTGAAATGTGAGGTGATTGCCCCGACGTTGATGCCGATGAAGGCCGGGGATCGAGTTAAGACGGACCGGCGCGACGCCGAGCGGCTGGCGCGCAGCTACCGGGCGGGAGATCTGACGGCGGTGTGGGTGCCGGATCAAGCGCATGAGGCGCTGCGCGATCTGGTGCGTGCGCGGGAAGCGGCGAAGAAGGATCAGCTGCGAGCCCGGCACCGGCTGTCGAAGTTTTTGTTGCGCCAGGGGCGGCGTGCGCCTGAGGGCACGACGGCGTGGACGGGCAAGTACATGAAATGGGTGCAGGAGCAGCGGTTTGAGCACGCCGCCCAGGAGGCGACGATGAATGACTATCTGCACGAGGTCGAGCACGCGGCGGGGCGTATTGAGCGACTCGAGCGAGCCATCGATACGGCCGTCCAGAGTGTGCCCGAGCCGATGCGCGCGCTGATCGAGGCACTGCAGGGGCTGCGTGGCATTGCCAAGGTCTCGGCGGTGAGCATTGTGGCGGAAGTGGGCGCTCTGAGCCGCTTTGCGCGAGCGCGACAACTGATGGGTTACAGCGGAGCGGTCTCCAGTGAACACTCGAGCGGTGAGCGGGTGCGCCGTTACGGGATCACCAAGAGCGGCAATGCGCATTTGCGCCGGATTATCGTCGAGGCGGCGTGGGCGTATCGGCATCGACCCGGCTGCGGTGGTGCACTCAAAGAGCGCCAGAAAAATCTGAGCGAACCGATCAAGGAGATCGCCTGGAAGGCGCAACATCGACTGCATGGCCGCTATACCCGGCTGCTGGCGAGGGGCAAAAACAAACAGCAGGCGGTGACCGCGGTGGCCCGCGAGTTGTTGGGATTTATCTGGTCGATCGGCGTGCAGGTCGAGCGTTCCTCGCAGGCGCTCGAGCGTCGCGCCGCGTAGTAGCACAGAGGAGACTTCGTTGGAGTCGAGCAGACAGCGGTTGGGCGGCACACGGAAAGGAGGACCCTCGTGGCCGACACTATGCGATAGGCCGTTCGCGGCCCAACTCGCGCCACTAGTCCGAGGCAGCTCCCGACGGATCACGACCCTGCGGTTTCGACCCGCGCATATCAGAGTGATCAACCGTCGCGATAGCTTGCTCGGCCGCTGCCTGGTCGGCTCCAGCGAAGGCACCCTATGGAAAACGGATTGAAAATCAGTGTTCACGATACTCTTGACAGGTCATTCCATATCAGTGTCCTGAATCATTAATACGTTGCTCGATTCGCCTGCGGATTTTCGTGCCGGGCAAGGCGCGCCGACGAGGGAATATTTAAAGGGCACGGGCGAGGAGGCGCAACGTCGCCCGGCGCGAAAAGACGCGGCGCAGCGAGTAACGTATTAA
>DASWEO010000316.1:0-6997 GCA_036394715.1 Steroidobacteraceae bacterium | reverse complement strand
GTGGGCAAGACCGAGCTCTGCAAGGCGCTGGCCGAATTCATGTTCGACACCGAGGACGCCCTGGTGCGCATCGATATGTCGGAGTTCATGGAGAGGCATTCGGTGGCACGCCTGATCGGCGCGCCTCCGGGTTACGTGGGCTATGAAGAGGGCGGCTACCTGACCGAAGCGGTGCGCCGGCGGCCGTACTGTGTCATCTTGCTGGACGAGATCGAGAAGGCGCACCCGGACGTGTTCAATGTACTGCTCCAGGTCCTGGACGATGGGCGGCTCACCGATGGTCAGGGGCGGACCGTGGATTTTCGCAACAGCGTGGTGATCATGACCTCGAACTTGGGGTCGCAGGTCATTCAGGAGCTGTCGGGCGAGGCGAATTACGCCAAGATGAAGGCGGCGGTGATGCAGGTGGTGAGCCAGCATTTCCGGCCGGAATTCATCAACCGGGTGGATGAGATCGTGGTGTTTCATTCGCTCGGGCGGGAGCAGATCCGGGCCATCGTCGATATCCAGTTGGGACGCTTGCGGCAGAGACTGGCGGAGCGCGACATCACTCTCCGGTTGGACGATGACGCGCGCGACAAGATCGGCGAGGCGGGGTTCGATACGGTGTATGGTGCCCGGCCGTTGAAGCGCGCCATTCAGGCGCAGATCGAGAACCCGCTCGCGCAGATGATTCTGCGCGGGGATTTCGTGGCGGGAGATCGGGTGGTGGCCAAGCTCAAGCGGGACACGCTGGCGTTCGAGAAGGAACGGCTGCACTGATGCGGCGCTCCGGCCGAATGGGCGCCGAAGCTGCGATGCGCGGGCCCCCGTTCGCTATACTTCGGGCGCGTTGGCCCTTGGCCTCGAGCCTCGAGGTAGGTGGGGCGAGAGTGAGTAGGGGTTGAGTGAGTGGGCCTGAGTAGGTGGGTTTGCGTGAATAGAGACCGACAGTAGGAAAGACATGCCGTTTTACGAATACCAGTGCAAGAACTGTGGCCACGACCTCGAGGCCATGCAGAAAGTCAGTGATCCGCCGCTGAAGAAATGCCCGCATTGTGGGAAGTCGCAGCTGCAGCGCTTGATGTCGGCGCCGGTGTTTCGGCTCAAGGGCGGCGGGTGGTACGAGACCGATTTCAAGGGCGATCAGGACAATAAGCGCAATCTCGCCGATCGCCCCGAGGCGGAAGGCTCCAAAGACGCGGTCGCCGACACGGCCAAAGACGTGGCGAAGGATGCGGTCGCGGCGGGCGGGAACGGCAAGGGCAAGGAGGGCAGCGGCCAGGACGCCAAGGGTGCGAACGGAGCCGGCACCAAAGACACCGCGCCCTCGGACAAGGCGGCTGCCAAACCAGCGGAGAAGGCGCCGGCGGAGTCTGCGAAGAAGGCCGCATCGTCCGGTGCCCGCAAGAGTTCGTCGCGGGGGCGTGCGGCCTCGCGCGGGAAATCATCGCCCGTGAAACGGCCGGTCAAGAGGCCGGCGGCCAAGGTCAAGCGCCGGGTATAAGGCCGCGGTTTGTTTCCCTACTTTTAGGTTGTTTTCGCGTATGCGCACTCATTATTGCGGGCAAGTCAACGAGTCACTGACCGGCGAGGCCGTCACCGTGGCGGGTTGGGCTCATCGCCGCCGCGACCATGGCGGCGTCATCTTCGTCGATTTGCGCGATCGCGAGGGGCTGCTGCAGATCGTTTTCGACCCTGACAAGGCCGCGGTGTTCGCCATGGCCGAGCGCGTCCGCAATGAGTTCGTGCTGAAGGTCACCGGATTGGTGCGGGTGCGGCCGCCCGGCACCGCGAATCCTCATTTGAAGTCGGGCCAGGTCGAGCTTCTGTGTCAGGAGCTCGAGATCTTGAATCGCTCCGAGCCGCTGCCTTTTCAACTCGACGAGCATGTGAGCGAAGAGGTGCGGCTGCGCTATCGCTACATCGATCTGCGCCGCGAGGAGATGCGCGAGCGCTTGCTGCTGCGTCACCGGATCACGCGTGCCATGCGCCACTATCTCGATGAGGCGGGCTTCGTCGACATCGAGACGCCCATGCTGTCCAAGGCGACTCCCGAAGGCGCGCGGGATTACCTGGTGCCGAGCCGCACGCATGCCGGCAAGTTCTTCGCGCTGCCGCAGTCGCCGCAGATCTACAAGCAATTGCTGATGATCTCGGGGTTCGACCGCTACTATCAGATCGTGCGCTGTTTCCGCGATGAGGATTTGCGCGCCGATCGTCAGCCGGAGTTCACCCAGCTCGATATCGAGACCTCGTTCCTGGATCAAGCGCAGATCCAGGAACTGATGGAGGGATTGGTACGGCATTTGTTCAAGCAAGTGCTCGGCGTCGAACTGCCGAACCCCATGCCGCGGATGAGCTATACGGAGGCGATGCGCCGCTATGGGTCCGACAAGCCGGACTTGCGCGTACCGCTCGAGTTGGTCGACGTGGCGGATCTCGTGCGGGGCTGCGACTTCAAGGTGTTTGCGGGACCGGCGGCCGACCCGCGCGGGCGTGTAACGGCTTTGCGCGTGCCGCAAGGCGGGAGGCTGTCGCGCAAGGAGATCGACGATTACACGGCGTATGTGGCGCGCTACGGCGCGAAGGGCCTGGCCTACGTCAAGGTCAACGAAGTCGCCAAGGGGCGCGAGGGGCTGCAGTCGCCCATCTTGAAATTCCTGAGCGACGCGGCGGTCAGCGGCATTCTCGAACGCACGGGCGCCGCCGACGGCGACTTGATTTTCTTCGGCGCGGATACCGGCAAGGTGGTGAGCGACGCCCTGGGCGCGCTGCGCCTCAAGGTGGGCCAGGATTTGAAGCTGGTGGCGGCGGGGTGGCGGCCGTTATGGGTGGTGGATTTCCCCATGTTCGAGTGGGACGCGGATGCCAAGCGCTGGCAGGCCATGCATCATCCGTTCACGAGCCCGGCGAACCTGGACTATGCGGCCTTGTCGGCCAGCCCCGGCGAAGCCACAGCCAAGGCCTACGACATGGTGCTGAACGGGTCGGAAATCGGCGGCGGCTCGGTGCGTATTCATTCGCAGGAACTGCAGTCGGTGGTGTTCGATCTGCTGGACATCTCGCCCGAAGAGGCCCGCCTCAAGTTCGGATTCTTGCTGGATGCGCTCAAGTTCGGCGCGCCCCCGCATGGGGGTATCGCGTTCGGGCTGGATCGGCTGGCGATGCTGATGGCCGGTGCGGACAGCATTCGCGACGTCATCGCCTTCCCGAAGACGCAGACGGCGGCGGATCTCTTGATGGATGCGCCGACGGAGGTCAGCGAGGCGCAGCTCCGGGAGCTGCATATTCGCGTGCGGGTCCCGCCGAAGATCGAGTAGGCGTTCAACATCCCCGTGACCGATCAACCCTATCGACGCCCGGAATCGGTCTTGATCGTGATCTACACCGACGGCGGTGAATTCCTGCTGTTGGAGCGCCGGCGTCCGGTCAAGTTCTGGCAGTCGGTGACGGGCAGCCTGGAATGGGGCGAATTCGCCGACAGCGCGGCGCGCCGCGAGGTGGTCGAGGAAACCGGCATCCGGCAGGGGGTCCTCGTCAATCTGCAGTGGACCCAGGTGTACGACATATTGCCGGCGTTCGGCAAAGTGTACGCGCCGGGAATCACGCGCAACCTCGAACATGCGTTTTCCTTGAGGCTGGCCCAGCGCGTGCCGGTGACCTTGAGCGACTCGGAGCATGTGCGCTTCAAATGGGCGTCGGGTGCGGAGGCCGTCGAAACGGTCTCCTCGAGCACCAACCGCGCGGTCATCGAAGCGCTGCGGATCGAGTCCGTGCGGTGAGCACGGTCGTCGTCTATGTGCATGGATTGTGGCAGCGCGGCGCCGAATCCCTCTGGCTGCGCCGGCGGCTGTCGCAGGACGTCAAGGCCGAGGCGCGGGCCTTTTCATATCCCTCGGTCGCAGCCGATGCCACTACCAATGCGCGCGCCCTGGCGAAGTACCTGACCGCCATCCGCGCGGACACGCTGCACTTGGTCGGGCACAGCCTGGGGGGCCTCGTGATCTTGAAGCTGTTCGAGGAGGACGCCGACGCGCGGGCGCGCTTGCCGCCGGGGCGGATCGTGCTCCTGGGCCCGCCGCTCCGCGGCAGCCGCACGGCAGAGAAACTGGCACGGCTGCCCTTCGGCAAGACAATCATGGGGCGCGCCGTCGGTGAGGAATTGCTCGTGCCGCGCGGCGAGCGCCGCCGCTGGAACGGCACGCGTGAATTGGGCGTCATCGCCGGTGATTTAGGGATTGGCTTGGGCTGCCTCGTGGGGCCGCTCGGGGGGCCGAGCGACGGCACCGTCTTGGTCGAGGAGACCGAGCTCGACGGTGCCGCGGCGCGCTTGGTGCTGCGGGTGAGTCACACGGGGATGCTGTTCTCCGCGGCGGTGGCGCATGCGGCGGGCGCCTTTTTGAGCACGGGTCGATTCAGCCGGTAGCGCCGCGGTCCAGCTGCTGCAGGCGGAACAGCAAATCCAAGGCTTCGCGCGGACTCAAGGAATTCGGATCGAGCGCTCGCAAGGCGTCGAGTGCGGCGGATTCCGGCGGCGCGGGTGCCGGCGCAAGGGGGGCGAAGGCCAGCTCGCCTTGCGGCGAGGTGGAGGTGCGCAGAGCGTCGCGCTCGCGCTCCAGCTCGGTCAAGTAACGGCGGGCCTGCGCGGTCACGGACTTCGGGATGCCGGCGAGGGCCGCCACCTGCAATCCATAGCTCTGATTCGCGGGGCCTTCCCGGACGCTGTGCAGGAACACCAGTGTCTCGCCGTGTTCCACTGCTTCGACGTGCACATTGACCACTCCCGGTGCTTCGGTGGCGAGGCTGGTCAGCTCGAAGTAGTGAGTGGCGAACAAGGTGAAGGCGCGGATCTTGTTGGCGATGTAGGCGGCGCAAGCCCAGGCGAGAGAGAGACCGTCGAAAGTGCTGGTGCCGCGGCCCACCTCGTCCATGAGCACGAGACTCTTGGCCGTGGCGTTGTTGAGAATGTTCGCCGTCTCGGTCATTTCGAGCATGAAGGTCGAGCGTCCGCCCGCCAGATCGTCCGAGGCGCCGATGCGGGTGAAAATGCGATCCATGGGTCCCAGCACCGCGCGGCGGGCCGGCACGTAGCAGCCGATATGGGCCAGAATGACGATGAGCGCGGTCTGGCGCATGTAGGTGCTCTTGCCGCCCATATTCGGGCCGGTGATGATCAGCATGCGGCGCGAGTCATCGAGGCGCAGGTCATTGGGTACGAAGGGCTCGCGGCCGGCGCGCTCGACCACCGGATGGCGCCCGCCGTCGATCAGCAACATGGGCTCGTCGACCAATTCCGGCTGAGCACAATCCAGAGTGGCGGCGCGCTCGGCAAAGCAGTTGAGCACATCGATCTGTGCGATGGCGGCCGTGGTCGACTGCAGCGCCGGCAGGCGTGAGGTCAGGTGATCGAGCAATGCCTCGTACAGCTCCTTCTCGCGCGCGAGAGCCCGATCGCGTGCTCCCAGCACCTTGTCCTCGAAGGATTTCAATTCAGGGGTGATGAATCGTTCGGCGGATTTCACGGTTTGGCGGCGCAGGTACTCCGCGGGGACCCGGTCGGCTTGACTGCGGCTCACCTCGATGAAAAAGCCCTGCACCCGATTGAAGCCCAATTTCAGGCTGGACAGGCCGGTGCGCTCGCGCTCCTTGCGTTCGAGGTCGAGCAGAAATTGCTCGGTGTCGCTGCCGAGGAGGCGCAGCTCGTCGAGCTCTGCGTCGTAGCCGGCGGCGATCACGCCGCCGTCGCGCAGGTAGTGCGGGGGCGAGTCGACGATGGCCTTGGTCAACAGGGCGTGGTCGGCTCTGTGATCGTCGTTGTCGCGGCCGAGCTCTGCGATGAGTTGTTGCAGCAAGGGGTCCTGCGTCGTGCCGAGGAGCTGCTGCAGCCGGGGCAGGACGGCGAGTGCCGCGCGCAGCTGCGTGAGGTCCCGTGGCCGCGCCGAGCGCAGGGCAATTCTCGCGACGATTCGCTCCAGGTCGCCGATGGCCTTCAGCGGTTCGGCGAGGGCTGTATGCTGCGCGCCGTCCATCAGAGTGGCGACCGCCTGGTAGCGGGCGCGCAAGATGCCGCGATCGCGCAGCGGCCGGTGCAGCCAACGTCGCAGCATGCGGCCGCCCATGGCGGTTGCCGTGCGATCGAAGACGCCCGCCAGAGTCAGCTCGGGCTTGCCCGCGAGGCTCTCGTCGAGTTCCAGATTGCGGCGGGTTGCGGGGTCCATGATGAGAGCGGCATCGCGCTCTTCGGTGGTGATCGACAACAGGTGCGGCAGGGCCGATTTCTGCGTCTCTCGGACATAGGCGAGCAGCGCGCCGGCCGCGGCAATCGCCAGTGGTTTCTCGGCGCAGCCGAAACCGGCGAGATCGCGGGTGCCGAATTGTTCGGTGAGGGCGCGCGTTGCGGATTCGGTATCGAAGTGCCAGGGCGCCCGCAGCCGCCAGGGCCGGTCTCGGGAAGCCGATGAGGGGGCTAGGGTGGGTTGCGCACCGTCGGGCGCCAACAATTCGGCAGGCCGCAGCCGCTCGATCTCGGCCTCGAGCGCCGCGGCACCGGCAATCTCCATGACGCTGAAGCGGCCGGCCGACAGATCCAGCCACGCAAGACCGAAGCGGCCGTTGGCCCCGAAGACGCTGGCGAGCAGGTTCTCGCGCCGTTCCTCCAGGAGAGCTTCATCGGTGACGGTACCCGGCGTCACGATGCGCACCACCTCGCGTTCCATCGGACCCTTGGTTTTGCCCGGGATCCCGCGCTGCTCGCAGATCGCGACGGATTCGCCCTTGCGGACCAGTTTCGCCAGGTAGGTATCGAGAGTGACCACCGGCACGCCGGCCATGGGAATCGGCGCTCCTGCGGAGGCGCCGCGCTGGGTGAGCGCAATATCCAGGAGCGCCGCGGCACGGCGGGCATCGTCGTAAAACATTTCGTAGAAATCGCCCATGCGATAGAACAGCAGCACGTCGGGATGCTGCGCCTTGATGCGCAGGTATTGCTGCATCATGGGGGTGTGGTCCTGCCCGG
>DASWEO010000315.1:0-3023 GCA_036394715.1 Steroidobacteraceae bacterium | reverse complement strand
TTCGACAGCGGCAAGGCGGTCGACGCCTTGCTGACGGCGCCGGAAATCGACGGCCAGATCTTCTACAACGACGCGATGACCGGCTTTAATTTTCTGCGCAATCGGCTGCCCCTGGCGGCAGTCGCGGACCAGGTCCTGCGCTATGCAGAGTTTCCCCAGTCCCCGGCGGTGGCCGCCCAGAGCGCGCTCATCCGCGATTGCCTGCCCGGCTTCACCGCCGAGAATTCCTTGAACATCGTCGATGACAATGTTCAGCCCCGGATCTGGCTGGGCAACCGGATCACGACTCCCACTCACGTCGATGAGTGGAACAATATCGGCTGCGTGGTCGCCGGCCGGCGCCGCTTCACGCTGTTTCCCCCGGAGCAAATCGCCAACCTGTACATCGGCCCGCTCGACTTCGCACCCACGGGTGCCCCGATGAGCCTGGTGTCGCTGCGCAATCCCGACTTCGAGCGATACCCCAGGTTTCGCGAGGCGCTGGCGGCAGCTCACACCGCGGACTTGGCGCCGGGAGACGCGATCTTCATTCCGCCGCTCTGGTGGCACCACGTCGAATCGCTCGAATCCTTCAATGTGCTCGTCAATTACTGGTGGCATGACTCAACAGGCGACGGCGCGCTCGCCGATTCGGCCTTCGATGCCCTGCTGCACGGGATCCTCGGCATCCGCGCCTTGCCGCCGGCCACCCGGCGCGCCTGGGCCGCTTTTTTCGAGCAATATGTGTTCAGCGACGAGACCGGCGTCATCGCGCACATCCCCGAACAACGACGCGGCATCCTCGGGACTTTGTCGGCGGAACAGCTTGCCGCCCTGCGTACGCACTTGGCGAAGCGACTTGCGCGCTGAAGAAATCAGCGTCTGTCGTTGCCTGCGCGCGACGTTCACAAGTAGTTGTGAGAAAGGTCCTACGTGGTCACAAGGTGCCAGCCGACTGCTTCGACCGTCCCGTGCCAAAAGAATGAGCGCAAGCTGTCATACCGGTTTGACGCGTAAGGAGAGTTAAAATGAATGCCCACGTCGCAACGGCGATCGACGGCAATGGCGCAGGCCGCGCGAATCAGCCCGCCGGTTCGGCGCTGGAATTACTGTTCGATGGCGTTGACGATTTGATCAGGCGAGTGGCCGACACGGAGAATCCGGAAATCCGCAAGGTTCGGGCGAAGGTACACGCCGCATTGGTTGCGGCCAAGAGCGAATTCGAAGCCCAGAGCGCATTCGAAGAGATCGAGGCGCAGCTGAATCAGGCGCGCGGCCAGGCAGTGCAAGTCGACGGAAGTGCCGACGACCTTTTACGGGACTATCCAGCGCCGGCTCTGGGCGTCGCGCTGCTGGTGGGCATTGGCCTCGGCCTTGTCGTGTCCTTGCGACAGTAACAGGAAGCATGCCGTCGCCGCTTCGCATCCTGTATGTCGAGGACAATCCAGTCGTGCGCGAGGTCACGTCTGAGTTGCTGATCAACGACCAACGGCAGATCGTGGCCTTGGGGACGGCCGAAGAAGCTCTTCAGGAATTTGCGGAACAGACGTTCGATATCGTCATCACCGATATCAGCCTGCCGGCCATGTCAGGCTTGGATTTGGCTCGAAAAATACTCACCATCGAGCCGAAGGCGCCGATCATCATTGCATCGGGTTATTTTCTGGACCTGAGCCTGAAGACCTGGGGACCCAACGTCCGCGCCATCATCAAGCCCTTTGAAGGTTCCGAAATCGACGCGCTCATCGAGGAGCTGTGCGCGGGTCATAGCTGACGTTCGTTCAGCGTTGGTGCTCGTTGCGTTCTGACGGCTTCGTCGCGGGCCGCGTCACAGGCTGCCGTTTCAATTGAAACACGTGCGGCGACGCGCGAAATGCGGATGCCATTCCGACCCCGCAACCTGCCCCTTCAGTGATCACAGAAGCGCACAAGACATCCCTGTCCGGGGCTCACCGGGACACGACCTTCCGATGGGCTGAGCTCGCGCTCGCCGTCGGGGGCTTCGGCATCGGCACGGGCGAGTTCGTGATGATGGGGTTGCTCCCGAATGTTGCCGGAGACCTCGGCGTTTCGATACCCGGCGCGGGACATGTCATCAGTGCCTATGCGCTCGGCGTCGTGGTTGGTGCGCCGCTCATCGCCGTGCTCGCCGCGCGTTGGCCGCGTCATCGGCTGCTGCTGGCGCTGATGGCCTGCTTTGCAGCCGGCAACTTCGCCAGTGCGCTGGCACCCAGCTACGCCTCTCTCATCGCAGTTCGTTTCGTCGCCGGGCTCCCCCACGGTGCATATTTCGGCGTGGCATCGCTGGTCGCGGCATCACTGGTGCCGTTCAATGAGCGAGCTCGGGCGATCGGCCGGATGATGCTGGGCCTGACGGGCGCAACTCTGGCCGGCGTGCCGCTGGCAACTTGGATCGGACAGATTCTCGATTGGCGCGCGGCCTATGTTCTGGTGGGCGCCATCGGAATCCTGGCGTGCGCTTTGATTTTTCTCTACGTGCCCCGGTCCGGTCCCGTTGAGGGAGCGAGTCCCACCCGTGAGCTCGGCGCCTTACGTAGCAGGCAAGTTTGGCTGACGCTCAGTGTCGGGTCGGTGGGCTTCGGCGGCTTGTTCTGCATGTATAGCTACATCACGCCGACGCTGACCCACGTTTCCGGGATGCCGGCCCGGTACGTGCCATTCGTGCTCGCAGTATTCGGTGTGGGCATGGTTCTCGGCAATCTGATCGGATCGTGGCTGGCCGACCGCGCGCTGATGCGCACGATCGGGGGATTGTTGATCTGGAATGCGCTGGTGTTGGGCTTGTTCAGCATCGCGGCGCCCCACGCCTGGCTAGCAACGAGCGACGTGCTGCTGGTCGGCACCGGTGTTGCGATCGTGCCGGCGCTGCAGATCCGGTTGATGGATGTCGCCGAGGACGCACAGACGCTGGCGGCGGCGCTGAATCACTCCGCCTTCAACATCGCCAACGCGATGGGCGCTTGGTTGGGCGGCATCGCCATCGACGGCGGCTTGGGATGGGCCTCCACCGGATGGGTGGGCGC
>DASWEO010000314.1:0-4962 GCA_036394715.1 Steroidobacteraceae bacterium | reverse complement strand
CCCGGAAAATTGCAAATCGAGATTTTCGAAAGAACCGGCGAGCACACGCTGGTGCAGCCCACCTTCGCGTATGCCTATCCCGCCGAAGTGTCGCCGTTGTCTCGGCGCAATGATGCGGATCCCTTCATCACGGACCGATGGGAATTCTTCGTCGGCGGACGTGAGCTCGCCAACGGATTCTCGGAGCTGAACGACGCCGAGGACCAAGCCCAACGGTTCAAGGACCAGGTCGAGCGCAAGGACGCGGGCGACGAGGAAGCGATGTACTACGATGCCGACTATGTGCGCGCACTGGAGTACGGGATGCCGCCCGCGGCGGGACTTGGGCTGGGCGTGGACCGGCTGGTGATGCTGTACACGAATTCCCCCTCGATTCGCGATGTGCTGTTATTCCCTCACATGCGGCCCGAGTTTTGAACCGAAGCGGCGAGGCCGGAATCCCGATCGGCGAGGCGGGAATCCCGATCGGCGTGTTCGACTCGGGGGTGGGCGGGTTGACCGTGCTGCGCGCGCTGAGGTCGGCCATGCCCGCCGAGAACTTCGTCTATCTCGGCGATACCGCGCGGCTCCCTTACGGCACCAAGAGCGCGGAAACCGTCGTACGCTATTCCCTGCAGTGCGCTGCCGCGCTGATCAAGCGGCGCATTCGCGCTCTCGTGGTTGCGTGCAATACGGCGTCCGCGTCCGCGCTTGACGCCCTGCGTCTGCAGCACCCCGCGCTTCCGGTCATCGGCGTCATCGAACCGGGCGCGGAGGCGGCGGTGGCAGCGTCCCGATCGCAGCACATTGCGGTGATCGCGACCGAAGGCACGATCAGCGGGGGTGCCTATAAAACGGCGATTCATCGGCTGAGTCCATCGGCCCGAGTCACGTCCAGGGCGTGTTCCCTGTTCGTTTCCATGGCGGAAGAGGGCTGGACCGAGGGCCCGATCGCCGAGGCGGTCGCGCGCCGCTACCTCGATCCGATTTTTCAGGCGGGCGACGCACCCGATACCTTGGTGCTGGGATGCACGCATTTTCCGGCGCTGGCCGCGGCCATACGCGCAGTGCTGCCGCCGCACGTGGGCATCGTCGACTCCGCGGCAACGACCGCCGCCGCCGTGCTGGGCCGGCTCGATGGCCGCTCCGGGGCACCGGGCGGACGCGGCGCCGTCTCCTGGCTTGCCACCGACGGGGCGGCGCGTTTCGCGCGCGTGGGGAGTATTTTTCTCGACGAGACGCTGCACGCCGAAACGGTTGAAATCATCGATTTATAGCGCGCGTCGGTTAGACTTTATAAGGAAGCGGCAATCCGGCGGCTGTGATCGGGGCGTCGAGCGCCGCCTCTACATTGAGTGCCGGCTCGACATTGAGTACCGCCAATGCTTCGAAACCGTCGCCGCTGCGAGCTACCTCGACTAGGCGCCCGGCACGGCCGTCGCTCAAATGAACCTGTTGGCCGACGCGCCAATCGCCGCTGGGCAATTGCAGCCGATACAGGCGCCGCTTGATGCGGCCGAGGTGCTGGGTGCGGGCGATGATCTCCTGGCCGGTATAGCAACCCTTGCTGAAGCTGATGCCGTCCAAGAGATCGAGGTTGAGCATCTGGGCCACGAAGGTCTCGCCCGTGGCCAGATATATCTGCGGAAGGCCGGCGCGAATGTCCGCGAGCCGCCAGTCATGTTCGATTCGATCGACATATCGGCTGTCGCCGGCGAGGCCGTGCTCCGCCAGTTTGTCCGCAGTGCCAATGACCCAGTAGCGGTCAGAGTCCCCGCTCACGAGCGCGACGCCGATGCCGTCCTGTTCCACGTAAGGTTTATCGGAGCGGGGAATGGGCAAATGGGCCGAGTGCAGTGCCTGCGTGCCGTGCTGGCCCGACACGCGAATGAGCTCGCTGGCGTCTTCGATCTGCACCTTGGCGCGAAGCACGAATTTGCGCAGCCGTTCCGAGGTCTGCGGCACGAGTTCGCGAGGCAGAATCGCCACGACCCCGGTGGAATGCGGCAGTAAATGCATCACGGTCAGCACGCGGCCCTGGGGACTGGAATACGCTGCCAATAGCGGAGCGCCCTCGGTCAGCCGGCGGGTGTCGTTGGACACCTGACCCTGTAAAAAACTCAAGGAGTCAGGTCCGGTGAGTCGCAATGCGCCTAAATGAAGCAGACGGCCCGATTGGGGTTGTGCCACGGTGGTCATCACCTACGAGATGGGGATAGAGAGCCCGGTGTCAACCCTGAGCGAATTGATTCCTTATGTCACCCTAATTTCTGGCAAACTTTCGCCTGTGATGCCGAATCCCGAAGATCAGGCCCCAAAGACTCGACCGACTGAAACCGCCGCGGCAGACCAGCCCGTGGTTGCGACGCCCGTCCTGCCCGAGCCGCGCGAGGTCGGTGGGCGCGAAGGCCCGGAGCCGACGCGCTTCGGCGATTGGGAGCTGCGTGGCCGCTGCATCGACTTTTAGCCATGCGCTGCCCTTCATTCATTGGTCGCTAGCAGGACACTCGAGGAGCGATTATGCCAGCACGCGCCCGGCCGACTTCACCTCATCTGGGCATCTATCAATGGCAGATCGGCAATAGTCTGTCGATTTTGCACCGGCTCACCGGCCTTGCTCTGTCGTTGGGTCTCCCGGCGCTTTGTTACTGGCTGGTATCGTTGGCCGGTGGCGAGGAGTCCTATGCCCAGGCCGCGAAGCTGTTCGCGAGTCCGGTGGGACTCTTCGGTCTGGTCGGTTGGACCTTTGCTTTTCTGTACCACCTCTTGAACGGCGTGCGCCATCTGTTCTGGGATGCGGGCTACGGCTTCGAGCGCACGCAGCGGCATGCGAGCGGCTGGTTCGTGGTGGCCGGCTCAATGGCCTTGACCTTGAGTGTCTGGGGCTTGATATGGGCGGGCCACCGAGCATGAGCCTGCAAAGCCCCTTGGGCCGGGTGCTGGGATTGGGATCGGCCAAGGACGGGACCGGGCACTGGTGGGCGCAAAGGGTGAGCGCGGTTGCGCTCATCCCGTTGACGCTGTGGTTCATGTTTTCGTTGCTGTCGCTGCCGGCGCTCGACTACGCCACGGTCAGGGTGTGGCTGTCGTTTCCCATGAGCGGCTTTTTAGCCCTGCTGTCGGTGGCCGTGTTGACGTATCACTCCTACCTCGGAACCACCGAGGTGATCGAGGACTACGTGCATTCGGCCGGCATGAAGGTGCTGTCTCTGTTGTTGCTGCGATTCGCGCACGTGCTGGCCGGCGGCGCGGGCATTTTTGCGATCATGCGCGTCGCGTTCGGATCTTAGAAGATAATGAGCGAATACAAATTGATCGACCACACCTACGATGTGGTCGTCGTCGGCGCCGGAGGCGCGGGTTTGCGCGCCACCTTCGGCCTGGCCGAGGCGGGACTCTCCACCGCCTGCCTGACCAAAGTATTCCCCACCCGCAGTCATACGGTCGCGGCGCAGGGCGGCATTTCCGCGGCGCTCGGCAACATGGGCGCCGATGATTGGCGATGGCATATGTACGACACCGTGAAGGGATCGGACTGGCTGGGCGACCAGGATGCCATCGAGTTCATGTGCAAGGAAGCGCCGGCGGCAGTCATCGAACTCGAGCACTATGGCGTGCCGTTTTCGCGCACCGAGGACGGCCGCATTTATCAGCGGCCGTTCGGCGGCATGACCACGCACTTCGGCAAGGGCATTGCGCAGCGCACCTGTGCCGCCGCGGACCGCACCGGCCACGCCATGCTGCACACCTTGTATCAGCAATCGCTCAAGCACGAGGCGAGTTTCTTCATCGAGTACTTCGCTCTCGACCTCATCATGGAGAATGGCGAGTGCCGCGGCGTGATCGCTCTCGACCTGTCCGACGGCACTCTGCATCGATTTCGCGCCCACATGGTCATCGTGGCGACCGGCGGTTACGGCCGCGCGTGGTTCTCATGCACTTCCGCCCATACATGCACCGGCGACGGCGGCGGCATGGCGCTGCGCGCAGGTTTGCCCCTGCAGGACATGGAATTCGTGCAGTTCCATCCCACGGGCATCTACGGCGCGGGCTGCTTGATCACGGAGGGTTCGCGCGGCGAGGGCGGATATTTGACGAATGCCGCCGGCGAGCGATTCATGGAGCGCTATGCGCCGAACGCCAAGGACCTCGCGTCCCGCGACGTCGTCAGCCGCGCGATGACCGTCGAGATTCGCGAGGGACGCGGCGTCGGTCCGCTCAAGGACCACATTGATCTGCATCTGGAGCACCTGGGGCCCGCGGTCATCAAGGAGCGGTTGCCCGGTATCGCCGAGACCGCGCGAATATTCGCCGGAGTGGACGTCAATAAAGACCCCATACCCGTACTTCCCACGGTGCACTACAACATGGGCGGTATCCCCTGCAACGTGCATGGAGAGGTTATTTCGCGCGTGGCCGGGAGCGAGACGGTCGTTCCGGGACTCATGGCGGTGGGCGAAGCGGCCTGTGTATCGGTGCACGGCGCGAACCGCTTGGGGTCCAACTCGCTGCTCGATCTGGTCGTATTCGGCCGCGAAGCGGCGCGGCATTGTGCGCGGGTGGTGAAACCGGATGCGGCGCACCGCGCATTCAAAGCCGACGCCGGCGACAGCGCGCTGGCCCGTCTGGATAAATTGCGGCACGCGAAGGGCTCACTGCGCACGGCCGACATCCGCTTGAACATGCAGCGCGTCATGCAGAGCGACGCCGCGGTATTTCGCACCGGCGAATCCTTGGGCGACGGCAGGCGCAAGCTCGCGGAAGTCTTTGCCTCCTTCGCAGAAGTCCAAGTCACGGATCGATCGCTGGTATGGAACAGCGATCTCATCGAGACCCTGGAGCTGGACAATCTACTGGGGCAGGCCGTCGCCACCATGCATTCGGCGGAGAACCGCAAGGAGAGCCGCGGAGCCCAGGCGCGCGAGGACTTTCCCAACCGCGACGACCACAATTGGCTGAAGCATACGCTGTGCTGGGTGGACG
>DASWEO010000313.1:0-13658 GCA_036394715.1 Steroidobacteraceae bacterium | reverse complement strand
ACGATTGAGCGACAGCGATGAGCGGGCGCCGCATGGCGCCCGCCACGGGGCGGCTTCGGCCGAACGATCAGGTAGGCATCACCGAGGTCTCCTCGGCGATCATCTGCTCCAGGCGCTGCAAATCCGGGATGAGCGGCGTCTCGTTGACCATGCGCACCTGACAGATGACGGGTGAGCGCTCGGAGAAGCTGCGCGAGGGATCGGGCCGCAGCACTTCGGCGTTGACGCGCACGAGCTGCGGAAACCCCTGGGTCAGCATGCCGAAGTAGCCGGATTGCAGCGTGCCGCCGGATGCGTGAAAGACGACGATTCGGGTGCGGCTCGAGACCGTCGGCAGCGTCTGACCGAACGCGCCTTCGAAAGACACCACCGGCACACTTCGCCCGCTCCAGCTCACGACACCCAAGTACCACGGCGGTGCATTGGTCATTTCGGCCGGCGCTTGATAGCCGATGACCTCGGCGACGCAGGCGCGCGGCACGATCAACCTCTCCCCGGTCAGCGGCACCAGCAAGCTGTACAGCTCATCGCGCAAATCGGACATGGACTCTATCTCGCTATGGCGCTGCGGCGGTTGACGAGGGGCTCGATGGCATCGAGCAACTGGCTTTCCTGGTACGGCTTGCCCAGATAGTCGTCGACGCCGAGCTCGATGGCGCGCGCTCGATGCTTTTCACTGACCCTCGAAGTGATCATCACGATCGGAATATTCTTGAGGCGCGGATCGTTGCGGACGTGGGCGGCCACTTCGTAGCCGTCCATTCGCGGCATTTCGATATCGAGCAATATGACGTCCGGCAGATGTTCTTGCAGCAGCGACACGGCGTCCACGCCGTCCTTGGCCGTCAGCACCCGCATGCCGTTGCGCTCGAGCAGCCGCTGCGTCACGCGGCGCACCGTGATGGAGTCGTCGACCACCAGCGCGAATGTGCGCCGGTCGCGCTGATCGAGAACCACCGTCTCCGTCGGGCGCGCGCGCCATTCGGACCGCACCAGAGAGCCCATGTCGAGAATGATCACGATGCGGCCGTCGCCCAGGATCGTGGCGCCGGCGATGCCGCGGATGCCGGAAATCTGCGGTCCCAATGATTTCACGACGATTTCCCGGCTGCCCACCAATTCATCCGTGACCAGGGCGGTGGAATGCTCGCCCGCGCGGATCAGCACCACCGAGATCGACACCTCCGATTCGGGCAGACGCGTGGCGCCCAGCCCCACGAACGAGCCCAGCTGCTGGAATCGGTACTTCTGGCCGCCGTACTCGAACAGCGGCGCGTCTTTGCCCAGATGCCTGGCAACGATGTTTCTCGGCAGACGCACCACGCCTTCCACGGTCGCCAGGGGCAACGCGTAGGCTTCCTCGGCGACGCGCACGATCAAGGCCTGGCTGATGGCCAGGGTGAAGGGCAGGCGAATCGTAAAGCGTGAACCCTTGCCGTGGGTCGTATCGATGAACAGACCGCCGCCGAGCCTTTTGACTTCGGTGGCGACCACGTCCATGCCGACTCCGCGCCCGGCAGCTTGCGTAAGATGGCCGGCGGTGCTGAATCCGGGCTCCAAAATGAGCTGTAAGGATTCTTCATCGGTGAGTTTTGCGTGGCTGTCGGTGAGCCCCAGGGCGACCGCCTTCTCGCGAATCAGCTTGACGCTGATGCCGGCGCCGTCGTCGGCGACCACGATCACGACCTCCGCTCCGTCGCGCTCCAAGCTGATCGAGATGCGGCCAACGTCCGGCTTGCCGGCCGCCGTGCGGCGTTCCGGGGTCTCGATGCCGTGCACCACCGCGTTGCGCAACATGTGCTCGAGCGGAGGGACCATGCGCTCCAGCATCTGCCGATCGAGTTCCGCGGCAGCGCCTTGAACGACCAGTTCCGCACGCTTGCCGGTGTCGTTCGCCGCTTGACGCACGAGGCGCGTGAGCCGCTGCACATGCCGCTGGAAGGGCACCATGCGCGTCCGCATCAAGCCATTCTGCAGCTCGGTGATGACGCGCGACTGCTGGGTGAGCAAATTCTGCGCTTCGCGAGTCAATGTCTCGAGGAGCCCCTGGATGCTGGCCACGTCACCCGAGGTCTCGGCGAGCGCGCGCGAGTACTGCTGTAGGGCGGAATATCGGTCCAGCTCGAGAGGATCGAAGTCGCTGCGGCGGGGCTCCACATCCTGATGCCGGTTGAGGACCTGCGCTTCGGTCTCCATCTCGAGGCCGCGCAACTGCTCTTTGAGGCGCGTCACCGTGCGCGCCAGCTCCGCCAGGTTGAAGTCGATCGAGTTGACTTGTTGATCGATGCGCGCCCGGAATATGCTCACCTCTCCGGCATTGTTGAGCATGGTGTCGAGCAGATCCGCATCGACGCGCGCCATTTCCACCCGTTCCACCGGGGCGCTCTCGCGTCCCGGCAACACCGGAGCGCTGCTGAGCTCGAGACTCGCGATCGACTCCTCGCTCGCGGCAGTGGAGGCAGGCTGCGAAACCGAGAGGGAGCGGCGCGCATCGACGGATTCTGCCAAGTCGGCTGCGGCCGCGGTCGCCGCTGCAGCCACCGGCGCCGGGGGCGCCGGCACCAGGGTCACCGGCGGCGCAGAAACCGGTGCGGCGGCGATCGGCGCCACGGGCGTCGGCATCGCAGCCGCCGGCGCCGCGGCCGTTGGCACCCCGGCCGAAACGGCCGGCGCGGCGACGCCCGGAATTCGCGAAGGATTCGCCAAATCTCGGATTTGCGCGATCAGCGCCGTCGCACCCACCGGCACAGTGCCGTTGCTCACCAAATCGCGCATGCTCGCGAGTTCGTCGAGACTGGCCTGCATGACCGCGTGGGCATGGTCGTCGCCGGCCACGGAGCCGCCGTCGATCTGTAGCACCAAGGTCTCGAGTTCATGACTCAAGTCGCCCATGGCGCTGATGCCCGCCATTCGGGCGCCGCCTTTGAGGGTATGCAATTGACGCTGCAGTTCCGCGACTCGTTGTTTGTCCTTGCGGTCGCGATTCCAGGAGGTCAGCGAGCTTTCAGCGGCCTCCAGCAATTCGGTCGCTTCTTCGCTGTAGATGTTGGCGATTTCGTGATCGAACTCCTCCGCCGGCGGCGACGCAGCGGGCTCCTCCGGAACCGCCGCCAATGCGGGGACCATGGCCGACGCGCTCGTGTCGATGGCCTCGCGGGCAATCGCGGCGTCGAGTTCGGCTTCGATGTCGTGCAGCCGCGCGAGCAGCGAGGGTTGTTCCGAGAAAAATGCCGTCGATTCGTTGATGTGCGATACCACGTTGTCGATCGCGCTGACCGCGTCCGCCAGAGTCGCAAGCCCACGATCCGACAACCCATGACCGCTGTCGAAGACCTTGCGCATGACCTGATTCAGGGGCTCGGTGATGCGGATGCCGTGCCGCGCCTCGGCCATCTTCGAGCTGCCGCTCAAGGTATGGATGGCGCGATACACGGACTCCGGCAAATCGTGCGGCGCCGGCTGGCCCGTGCGCTTGCGCAAGTATTCGCGGATCTCGCTCAGATGGCTCGACGTCTCCTTGCTGTAAATGTCATGCAGCACGGGATCCATCACCGGCGGTGCGGCGGCGATCGGGGCCGCAGCGGCGGGTGCAGGCGGCGCGGCGGCGGCGGGCGCCGGAGCGGCAGCGATCGAGATCGACGCCGAAGTCGCCGTGGCAGCCGCGCGGTCCTCCGTCAAGGTGACGGTGCCCTGGTCCGCTTCGCGGCCGTCGGCGTAGGCGAAGGCGCGGCTCATCAGCGCCTCGATCGGTACCGAATTGTGCCGCCCCGTTTCCAACTGCTCCACCAATGGCGGAAGGGCGGCGACCGCGTTCCGCAGCAGCGCCATCATGCCGGGCGTGCGGGACAGGGTCTTGTCGATGATCCGATTCAGCAAATTCTCGATCGACCAGCCGAATTCGGCGATCGACCGGGCGCCGACCATGCGTCCGCTGCCCTTCAACGTATGAAAACTGCGGCGCATCAGGGACAACGACTCCAAATCCATTGGATTTTGGTCCCATTGCGGGAAGCTGCGTTGAATCGACGCAATTTCTTCCTTGGCTTCTTCGATGAACAGTTCGACGAATTGCGGGTCGACCGGCTCGGGCTCGGGCACTGCGATCAAGGGATGGGTTGCCGCGTGAGCGCGTTTGGTGCGTTCCAAGGCGATCGTCTCGGCAGCAGGGTCGAGCTTGACCGTCCTGGCCGCGTCGCCGGTCGAGATGCCGATATTCGGGACGCGCAGCGGTGCTTCGTCCGCCAGCGTCTTGATGCACATCTCGGCGTTGTCCAGCATGTACCAGGGATCGTTACGCCCGCTCTGCAGCGTTTCCATGTAGTACTCGATGCTGACGATGGCATCGGCCACCCGCTCCAATCGCACGGCGTCCGGCGCAGGCGCCCCGGGCTCGATCAGCTTGCGCACATGCGTGCCGATCGCGTCCATCAATTCCACCGCCCGGCCCTTGCCCAGCATCAACAGACCGGCGGTGATGCCCCGCAGCAGCTGCGGCACGTTGTCGAGGCCTTGCGGCGGGGAGTCGCCGGCGTTCTGCACGGCAAGGGAAACGGCCTCCTTGATGCGCGCCAGGTTGACGATGCACTCGCGCAGCACCGCCTCGCTCACCAGTCTGAATTCGAGATCATGATCGGCCGGCAAATCCGGGGCCGTGCCATCGGATGCCGCGGGCAATATCAGGCGTACCAGCTGATCGTCGAGGCTGTCTTCGACCGACAACAACACCCCGGCCACTTTGATCAGCGATTCGTCGGGCGGAGTCTTGCCGTCGGTGACGATGTCGGACAGCTCGGAAATCTCCTGCTGGATGCGCTGCCGCAACTCCCCGAGCCCGAGCACCCCGAGGGTGTCGCTGATCTTCTTCAGCAGCTCGAGCTGAGGCACGAGCTCATCGCTGTGGCCGCCGCCGCGGCGCACGAATATATCGAGAACATCCTTGACCTTGGAAAGATCTTCCTTGATGGCGGCGGCAACCGTGCGCATCAATTTGACGCTGGGCGCCGACAGACTTTCACGCTCGTGTTCGATCGAGTCGTCGACCGGCAACAGCTCCGAGAGCTTGAACGAAGCTCGCACCGCGGCGATGCGGCCGCCGGACGTGGACGCCCGGGCAACGTAGTACAGCAGGTTGTTCAAGAGATCGACCGGCGGATCCTCGCAGTAGCGGCCCTCGCCGAGCTCGTACAGCGTCTTGATTTGCCGATCCGCCTGACCCAGCAACCGCTTCAGCGTCGCACTGCCTTCCAGGCCGTTGGCACGAACCGCTTCGAGGATGGCGCCCACGACCCACCACAATTGAAATACGGGTTGGGTCGTGGCGACCTGTTCGAGTTTTTCGGCCACCTTCGCCAGAATCTCCAGATTCTGCACGGTGCGCTCGCCCCGGATGTATCCCAGGAGGCCGATTTGAAAGCGCGGGCGCAGGCGCCTGGCCCACTGCGCCACTGAAATCGACTGCTCGTCGGTGCGCGGCGATTGCGGCTGCGCCGGCTGATCGGATTTCAGATTGAGCAACAGCAGCGTTCCCTCGGACAACAAGGGACTGCCGCGCACGGAGCGCAGATCGTTGAGCAGGGGCAGCAGCACCAAGGCCAAATCCCGGCCGCCCGACAACACTCTCTCGAGGTAGGTGGGCAACTGCACCATGGCCCGCATCAACGCGTCGAGACCGTCGACCTGACGCTTCTGGTCGTTGTCCGAACTCAGCAAGTAGCGGGTGACATGCTCCATTTCCTCGGCGAGCAGCGCCGCGCCGTAGACCTCGACCAAACGCAGTACCCCATGGGCGGAATGCAGTTGATCGGCGCACTTCTCGAGCAGGGCTCGCTGGTCCGAGCGTTCTGCGTAAGCTTCCAGCGACGCGCGCGCGTCGTTCAAAGTCGCCGCGAGTTCTTTGGCGACAATGTGCAGGGTTTGGGAACTGATATCGGTCATGCCGGAATCGCCGTGAGCTTCAAGCGCCGAAGCCGCTGGCCTTGCGCATTTTCCCGGAATTGCCGCTGGTGCTGCTGCCGGTACTGCTGGCGCTGCTACTGCTACTGCCGCCAGTGCTGCTAGTCGCGCTCGTGGCGCCGGCGGGGCTGACTGCGGTGCCACCGTTCGCGGGCGGCTTCAAGGCCGGGCTGTTCGCGGGCTGCTTCAAGGCCGGCAACCGTGAAGACGTGCTGCCGACGGTGGTCGTTCGGCCGGCGTAGTCCGGTAGACGGAATCCAGCCACGGACTTGCGCAGTTGCGCCGACAACGCCGCCAGTTTGGCGATCGACGTGGATGTCGCCGTCGAGCCTTCGGCGGTCTGCGTCGATATTTCGCGCACCACTTGCATGTTTTTCGAAATGTTCCCGGACGCGGCGGCTTGCTGCCGCGCGCTGGCCGAGATGTTCTGCACCAAGCTCGCGATCTGATTGGACACCTGCTCGATCTCCTCGAGCGCCGCGCCGGCGTTCTCCGCCAGCAATGCGCCGCCGACCACATCGGTGGTGCTGCGCTCCATGGAGACGACCGCCTCGTTGGTATCCGTCTGGATGGTGCGCACCAGCACCTCGATCTGCTTGGTGGCGTTCGCGGCGCGCTCCGCCAATCGTTGCACTTCATCCGCCACCACCGCGAAACCGCGGCCCGCTTCGCCGGCCATCGAGGCCTGAATCGAGGCATTGAGCGCCAAAATGTTGGTCTGCTCGGCGATGTCGTTGATCAGTTCCACGATGTTGCCGATCTCCTGGGAACTTTCGCCCAAGCGCTTGATGCGCTTGCTGGTCTCCTGGATGGTCTCGCGAATCGCATTCATCCCGTCGATCGTCCGGCGCACGGCATCGCCGCCCTTGTGGGCGATGTCTACCGAGTGTCTCGCGACATCCGAGCAGCGCTCCGAATTACCCGACACCTCCTCGATGGAGGCCGCCATGTCCGCCATGGACTCGCTGGCGGCGGAGATCTGCCGAGACTGCGCACTGCTGGCCTTGGCCATATGCGCGGCGGCGGCCTGAGTCTGCTTGGCGGCCCCGTCCAATTGAATGGCGCTGTCGTTGATCGTCGTGACGAGTTCGCGCAAAGCCTCGATGGCATAGTTGATCGAATCGGCGATCGCCCCGGTAATATCCTCCGTCACGGTCGCCTGCACCGTCAGGTCGCCGTCCGCGAGACTCGACAATTCATCGAGCAATCGCATGATGGCTTCTTGATTGCGTTCGTTCTCGCGCACTCTCTGCTCGCTGGTGCGCCGTACGTTGACCGTTTTCAAATGGGTCCAGGAGAGCGCGCCGAGCAACGCGGCGGCAAGCCCCAACAACAGCAGGATCCAGATCTTGTAACCCGCGCCGGAATCGGCTCGGGTCGCTGAACCATCGCCCCGTTCGGCCGCGAGGCCACCGGCCACGGCGGGCAGAGCGCGAGCCGCCGTCTGTGCCTTGGAGAGCGCTTCGGCGGCACCGATCGCCTTGCGCACACTGCTCCCATATTGCTGATTCCGGGCAACCACGGCTTTCAAGCGTTGCTCGGCTTCCGCGCCGCTGACCCGCGTCAGAGCAAGGCCGGATTCCTCGCCGGACAAACCGCGTATTACCTGATTCAGGAACTCCAAACTATCGGCGAGGCGTTGCGCGGTCGGAGCGGCATCGCTCACGCCAACCGCGAGACCGTTCAAATCTTGTTGAATGCGCTGCACCATGAGCTCGAAGCGCTCCAGATACCGGCTCATTCCCTCGAGCTTTTGCACCCCGACCGCACTGGCAAGATCGCCCAGCTCCGACAGCAGCTTCGGCGCCAATTCACGAGCCTCTTGATTCGACGCCTGAATACTTTCCACGGCGGCTCGAGCGTCACCGACCGCTTTCACGGCATCCGACAGCTTGCTCCACGCGGCCGCGTCACCGGCTCCGTTACCCGCTCCCCTGTCCGGCACGGCGCCGCGCAAGGTCTTCAGGCGCGCCACGCTCTTGGCGAGCGCATCGAAAGCGCTCGCCTCGCCCCGCAGCGCATTTTGCGCCTCGAACGGAATGCGCTGCACCACGAGGGACAGCTGTTCGGCAGGTGCGGTGACCGGGGCGGTATCATGCATGAGCAGTGTCAGCGCGGCCGCGCCGGCCAAGCACAGCACGATGAGCGCCGCCAGCACGGGCAAGAAATTCACCCTAGAACCTGTATCGTTTCGCGTGATCATCTGTAGTCTTACGTGAACTTTCAGCTTGCGGCCTGTAAAAAGCTCTGGCTCTCGACCAAACTCTTCAAACTCAAGACCGGCCAGACCTCGCCGCCGCGGCGAAAGGCACCGGCAAGATAACTATCGCAACGGATCACTGTCGGCGGCGCTTCGGCGTTGAACTCGCTTTCCGCGAAACGCCGAAAACCCAGCACCTCGTCCACCATGAGTCCCGCCGGAATTTCCCGATGGTTGACGACGACGACACGGGTATTGCGGCCGGAGGCGGTCGCTCCGCTGCCCAGAAATTGCCGCAGATCCAGCATCGGCAGCAATTGTCCGCGAACGTTCGCCAACCCCTTGACCCAGCTCTTCGCGCCGGGGATGCGCGTGACCACCGCAGGGTAGCCCAACACCTCGCGGGTTTCCTCGCGGGCCACCAGGAAGGTCTCGCCGCCCATGCGGAACGCCACACCCACCCATTCGCGGCCGGCGCTTGCGTCCGGAACGCTGCTCGTCGTCACGGCGCGGCTGCGTTTTTCCAGTTCCTTGAGCAGTTCGAACGGACGGTCGCGCAAGCTGCGCAAGCTCAAGTCGCTCCCGCTCATCGTGTTCGTCATACGGCCAGCGCGGCCTGTGCCTTCTCGACCAAGGCCTGCGCCGACACGGGCTTGACCAGATAATCCACCGCACCCTGGCGCAGGCCCCATACCCGATCCGTCTCCTGTCCCTTGGTGGTGACCATGATGATCGGAATCAAACTGGTTTCCGGATCGTTGATGAGCATGCGCGTGGCTTGATAGCCGTTGACGCCCGGCATGACGATATCCATGAAGATGAGATCAGGCTTCATGGCCTTCGCCTTGCGGACTCCCTCTTCACCGTTCTCCGCGGCGGCGGTCTTGAAGCCATGCTTCTCGAGAGCCTTCTGCATGACGAATACCTCGGTGGGGGAGTCGTCGACGATGAGAATCAATGCCATTCTGGTGTTCTCCGTCATTTGCCGACGTGAGCTTCGATCGCGCCCAGCAGCTCGTCTTTGGTGAACGGCTTCGTCAAATAGTGCTCAGAGCCTACGATGCGCCCGCGGGCTCGATCGAACAATCCGTCCTTGCTCGACAACATGATGACCGGGATTTGCCTGAACACCTTGTTGTGCTTGATCAGCGAACAGGTCTGGTAGCCATCGAGGCGCGGCATCATGATGTCCACGAACACGATATCCGGTTGATGGTCGGCGATCTTGGAAAGCGCGTCGAAACCATCGACGGCAGTGAACACTTCGCAGCCCTCCTTGGTCAGAAGGGTTTCGGCGGTCCGCCGGATGGTCTTGCTGTCGTCGATCACGAGAACTTTGAGTCCCGTGAGTTTCGGCTTACCGTTGATGATCACGCTCTCCACGAATCTGACCTTGGGGGACAAAAGGCTACGCGTCCGTAGGTACTGGAATCTTGTGGCTTTTTAACATATCCGGGCCCTGCAAGCCACGGTACGGGGTCGACATTTCGCGGTAAGCTGGGGCAAACAACGGTGGCGTAGTTCACAGTTTTCTCAAGAGGCTTAAGAAGGAATGAGCATGTCTTCCCGAGTCCGACTCGTCGTGGTCATGGACCCCATTGAAGCCATCAAGCCCGCCAAGGACAGCACATTGGCCATACTCCTGGCGGCACAGGCGCGCGGCTGGCAGCTCTTTTATGCGGAACAGAAGCACCTTTGGCTGCGCGACGGCATCGCCTGGGGGCGTCTGGCGCCGCTGCAAGTGTTTGACGATCCCGGAACATGGTTTGTGCGAGGCGAGACCCGAGACGCCAGACTGGGTGAATTCGACGTGATTCTGATGCGCAAGGATCCGCCTTTCGATACGGAGTACATCTACACCACGTACATTCTGGATCGTGCCGGGACCCAAGGCGCGTTGGTGTGCAACCGGCCGCAGGGTCTGCGGGACATGAACGAGAAGGTCTACACGGCCTGGTTTCCCGAGTGCTGTGCGCCCACCCTCATCACCCGCGACATGCACGACATGAGCGAATTCCTGCGGGAACACGGCAAAGCCGTGTGCAAGCCCTTGTATGGTATGGGAGGGCGCTCGATATTCGTTCTGGAGCAGGGCGACAAGAACCGCAATGTGGTGTTCGAAACGTTGACCGAATACGGCAGCCGGTACGCCATCGTGCAGCGCTACCTGCCGGAGATCACGACTGCCGGCGACTGCCGGGTCATTCTGGTGGACGGGGAGCCGGTGCCGTTCGCCCTGGTACGGATACCCACGCCTGACGACAACCGCGGCAATCTGGCCGCGGGCGCACGGGCCGAGAGCCGCCCGCTCAACGAGCGTGACCGGTGGCTGTGCGCGCAAATCGGTCCCAAACTGAAAGCAGCCGGCATGATCTTCGTCGGACTGGATGTCATCGGCGACTATGTCACGGAGATCAATGTCACCAGCCCGACGGGCATCCGCGAACTAAACAAAAAGCACGGTGTCGACATTGGAGCGATGCTGGTGGATGCCATCCACAGGAATTTGAGCGCAGCGTGACTTCCGACATGTATCAAGCCGGCGAGGTGTTTCGGGCCGGGCTGCCGCCCGCGAATGACCGCATGCTGACGACGTGCTTTTTGGCGGCGTTGTTCCATGGGATCGTGATACTGGGCGTGACATTCAGTTCACCGGGCAGCAAGGCGGACGGCGACGGGACGCCGGCCTTGGAGGTCGTCCTGGTCAACGATCAAGCGCCGACCGTGGCGAAGAACCCGAACGCGCCGTACCTTTCCGAACGCACTCAGAAAGGATCCGGCAACACCTTGAAACGCGAGCGCGCCTTGATTCCGAAGTCATCCCTGATGCCGGTCGAGCGGCCGGGCATCCCCAGCGGCGATGGACTGGCGGCTGTTCAGGCCGGCACCGACGCGGGGGATGAGGAACTCGTCGCAACGCACATGCCGGCGCAAAAGATTTTGTATTTCGCATCGCCCACGGCCGCTTCGGTGCCGTCCCAGCTGCCCCTGCTGCTCGAGAAGCGGCCTGACCTCGCCATGACACCCAACAGCGACGGAGTCGAGCTGCGCATGCGCGGCGAGGCCATGCAGCAGCTCTGGATCGCCGCGGACACGCGGGAATCCGATGTAGCCGTTTACCTGGACAACTGGCGCCGCAAGATCGAGCGCGTGGGCACGATGAATTTCCCCGAGGTCGCGCGGCGTCAGAAGCTGTCCGGCACCCCGGTGATCGAAGTGACCATCGGTTCCGACGGCAGACTCCTGGAAACCGTCATTCGACGCAGCAGCGGGCACGCGGAAATCGACGAGGCCGCCATGAGAATTCTGAAGCTCGCCGCGCCTTTTGATCCGTTTCCGGGCGAGTTGACCGTCAAACACGATGAAATACGCATCGCGTACGAATGGCAGTTCCTGGGCGGCGCTTCGCAAGGCACCGGCGTCTTTTATTCGGAGCCGAACCATTAGCGAATCGGGTTACCTGACCAATCAGTTGCTGATCGCCATGCCCGCGATGGGCGATCCTAACTTTGCGCAGACCGTTGCGCTGGTCTGCGATCACAGTTCGCGCGGCGCACTCGGACTGATCCTCAATAAACCCTTGCCCATGCGGATGGGCGAAATTTTCGAGCAGCTGGAAATCGAGCTCGCCACGGGTCCCTTGCGGGAACGCCAGGTATTGCGCGGCGGCCCGATGCAGACCGATCGCGGCTTCGTCGTGCACCGGGCCGGCGGCGAATGGGACTCGACGCTCAAGGTATCCGACATCATCCATGTCACGACGTCGCGGGACATATTGGCGGCCATGGCCCTCGGCAAGGGGCCCGAAGAAGCCATCGTCGCCTTAGGGTATGCCGGCTGGGACGGCGGACAGCTGGAAGACGAGATCCGGGCGAACGCCTGGCTGAGCGCTCCGGTCGACCCCGGCTTGATTTTCGAGTTGCCGTTCGAATCCCGCTGGCTGGCCGCGGGACGTCTCCTGGGCGTGGAGTTGTCGCGCATCAGCCCCATCAGCGGCAATGCCTAGGAGCCCGTCTGAGCCGGCCGCGCCCAAACCGGCTGCTTCCGGACCGCCTAAGTCCAACGGGACGGCAAGCGGCGGACCGCGGGTCGTCCTAGCCTTTGATTTTGGGTCCAGGCGCATCGGCGTCGCATGCGGCGACACCGTGAGCCGCACGGCTGCCCCGCTCGACGCCGTACCGGTCGGCATGGCCGGACCCCGCTGGGAAGCGATCGATGCGCTGCTGCGCGACTGGCAGCCGGCACTGATCGTGGTCGGCCTGCCGTATAACGTGGATGGTTCCGACAGCGCCCAGACTCGCGATGCACGCGGCTTCGCAACCGAAGTCGCACGGCGCTATCGGCTGCAGGTCGTTCTGGTCGACGAGCGCTATTCGTCGAGGGAAGCCGAAGCGCGGTTGAAGTCGGCACGCCGGTCCGGCCTGCGCCGGCGCCGCGTTGCAAAAGCCGATGTCGACGCAGCGGCGGCCTGCGTCATCTTGGAACGCTGGTTCACCGAAGATCCTGCCGTATAATGCGCGCGGTTCCGAGAGCAGCACGACACCGGTCGCCTGCGTCATCTTGGAACGTTGGTTCACCGTAAACATGAGGCGCAAATGCGTTCACAACAAGACAGCGCCGGGGGCCTGCGCCACCTCATCACACTCGATGGTCTGACCCGCGACGCGTTGACGGCGATCCTCGATCGTGCGGAAAGCTACCGCCGCCTTCCGGGACAGCCCGCCTATGAAGGCCGCGAGCTCGCCGGGGTTACCCTCGCCAACTTGTTCTTCGAACCGAGCACCCGCACCCGCGCTTCGTTCGACCTCGCCAGCCGCCGTTTGGGTGCGCATGTGCTCAACCTGGAACTGCATTCGAGTTCGCGCGCCAAGGGCGAGAGCATGTTGGACACGATCTATACGCTCGAAGCCATGAACACCGATGTGTTCGTGATCCGCGACTCGGAAGCGGGCATGCCGGAATTTCTCATCGACCATGTCGCCCCTCACGTGTCGGTGATCAGCGCGGGCGAGGCGCACGTGTCTCATCCCACACAAGGGCTGCTCGACGCCCTGACCATTCGTACCCACAAGCGCCGCTTCGCCGGACTCAAAGTGGCCATCGTCGGGGATATCAAACACTCGCGCGTCGCCAGGTCCGCCCATCAGGCGTTGACGACGCTGGGTACGACGGATCTGCGGATGGTGGCGCCCGAAGCGCTGTTGCCGGCCGAGGGTGAGTTTCGCGGCGCGCAGCGCTTCACCCGCATCGAGGACGGCATTGCGGGAGCCGACGTGGTGATGATGCTGCGCATTCAAAAGGAACGTATGGCACAAAGCGCATCTCTCGATGACGCCGCCTATTTCCGCGATTTTGGCCTGGACGCCAAGCGCCTGAAATTGGCTGCGCCCAGTGTGCTCGTCATGCACCCGGGACCCATGAACCGCGGCGTCGAAATCTCATCGGACGTGGCGGACGGATCGCGTTCCGTCATTCGCGAACAGGTGAACAACGGGGTCGCAGTCCG
>DASWEO010000312.1:0-4541 GCA_036394715.1 Steroidobacteraceae bacterium | reverse complement strand
AGCGTCGCCCACATGCTCGCCCCGTATGAGACCGAATTGGCGGCATATCGCCTCGAAGAACTACAGCCGATGGGCCGCGTCACATTGCGCACGCGTCATGTGAATTGGAAGAACGTGACCGACAACTATTCCGATGCCATGCACATCACGGTGGCGCACCCCGGCCTCACGCGCTTATTCGGCCAGAGCTACGGCGTGGAAGCACAACCCTGGGTCGATAAAATGTGGGGGTATCTGCGCGACGTGCCCTCCTCGCAGCTATCGGAGCGCTTGTACCAGGCGGTGCTGCCGAATTCGCCGCACTTGCCCGACGATCGTCAGAGGCTCTGGACCTACTTCAAGCTGTGGCCGAACGTGGCCTTCGACGTTTATCCGGATCAGATCGATTTCATGCAAATGATACCGATCTCGCCCACGGAAACTCTGATCCGCGAGATTGCCTACGCGCACCCCGATGACCGGCGCGAAATGCGCGCCGCCCGCTATCTCAATTGGCGCATCAATCGCCGGGTGAGCCTCGAGGACAAGGCGCTCATCGAACGGGTGCAGGCCGGCATGGGATCGCGGAGCTATACGCCGGGTCCCCTGGGATGCACCGAGGTAAGCTTGCGCAGCTTCGCGCGGCATATTCGTGAACTCATTCCGGAGAGCCGCCTCGACCGTGCCCCCGGCGCCGGTTGGCACGTTCGCAACGATCCGCGAAAGAACCATGGTTGATTCGAAGCTGCGCGATGTCATCATCGTCGGCGGCGGACACAACGGACTCGTCTGTGCGGCCTATCTCGCGGCTGCCGGTCTCAAGGTGACGGTGCTCGAGAGGCGCGGCGTGGTGGGCGGCGCCGCGGTAACCGAGGAATTTCATCCGGGCTTTCGCAATTCCGTGGCGGCTTACACCGTGTCCTTGCTCAACCCCAAGGTCATCCGGGATCTGGAATTGGCGCGGCACGGCTTGCGGGTGGTCGAGCGCAAGTTGGCCAACTTTCTGCCCCTGGACGCGAGCCAATACCTCAAGATCGGCGCCGGCAAGACCGAACAGGAGGTGGCGAAATTCTCTGCGCGCGATGCCGCCCGGCTCGCGCCCTACGGCGAGCGCCTGGATGTGATCGCCGATGTGCTGCGCGACCTCGTGCTCGAGACGCCGCCGAATGTCACCGCCGGCGGCTGGCTTGCGGCCATGCCTGAATTGCTGCGCAGCGCCCGATTGGGCAAACGAATCGCCAAGCTCGACATGCCCATGCGCCGCGAACTCCTGGATCTGTTCGTGAAATCCGCGGGGGACTACTTGGATGGCTGGTTCGAGAGCGCGCCCATCAAGGCGGCGTACGGTTTCGACGGCATCGTCGGCAATTACGCGAGTCCCTATTCGGCCGGCTCCGGCTATGTCCTGCTGCACCATGTGTTCGGCGAGGTCAACGGCAAGAAAGGCGCTTGGGGACATGCGATCGGCGGCATGGGCGCGATCAGCCAGGCAATGGCCAAAGCGGCGGCCGAACGCGGCGTGGAGATCCGAGTGGCAAGCCCGGTGCGCGAAGTGCTGGTCGAATCCGGCCGCGCGGTGGGTGTGGTCACCGAGAAGGGCGAGGCGATCCGGGCGCGCAGCGTCGTATCGAACTTGAATCCGAAACTGCTGTACGGGTCGCTCATCGACCCTACGGCCCTTCCGCAGGATTTTCGCGAGCGCATCGGCCGCTGGCGCTGTGGGTCCGGCACGTTCCGCATGAACGTTGCGCTGTCGGAGTTGCCCGACTTCACCGTGCTGCCGGGCCGCTCTCTCGCCGAGCATCACACCTCCGGCATCATCATGGCGCCGAGCCTGGCCTACATGGACCAGGCCTATCTCGATGCCAAGTCCGGCGGATGGTCGAAGCGTCCCATCGTCGAAATGCTGATTCCCTCGACTCTGGACGACTCCCTGGCACCCCCGGGACAGCACGTGGCGAGCCTGTTCTGCCAACACGTCGCTCCGGTGCTGCCCGACGGGGCATCGTGGGACCGGCATCGCGACGAGGTGGCGGACGTCATGATCGATCTCGTCAACAGCCATGCGCCGAATTTCAAGGCCTCGGTGCTGGGACGGCAGATCATGAGCCCGCTCGACCTCGAGCGTACTTTCGGCCTGATCGGCGGCGATATCTTTCATGGCGCCCTGAGTTTGGATCAGATGTTCTCGGCGAGGCCGATGTTGGGACACGGCGACTATCGCGGCCCACTGAAGGGACTGTACATGTGCGGATCGGGCACGCACCCTGGCGGCGGCGTGACCGGCGCCCCCGGCCACAACGCCGCGCGCGAAATCATTGCCGATTTCCGGCGGGGACGCTTGAAACAGGCTTGAGCCTACACCTCGAGGCCCTGCCCCTTGAGGTATTCGTCATAGGTCCCGCGGAAATCGGTGATGCTGCCGCCGGGGCGAAGCTCGATGATTCGAGTGGCGAGTCCGCCCACGAACTCGCGGTCGTGCGACACGAAAATGAGCGTACCGGGATAGTGCTCGAGCCCGATCTGCAGTGACTCGATGGTTTCCATGTCCATGTGGTTGGTGGGCTCGTCCATCAGCAGCACGTTGGGCTTGGTCAGCATCAGCTTGCCGTAAATCATGCGTCCTTTCTCGCCTCCGGAAAGAACCCGCACCGATTTTTTGGTCTCCTCGCCGGAAAACAACAGTCGGCCCAAGGTGGCACGAACGATCTGGTCGTCGTCGGCCTTACCCGTATATTGCGACATCCAGGAAAATAGATCCGTCTTGTCGTCGAACTCAGCCTGAGGGTCCTGCGGCATGTACCCTGCTTTCGCGTTTTCCACCCACACGATACGTCCGGCGGTGGGGCGCAATTCGCCGGCGAGGCAGCGCATCAACGTGGTCTTGCCGGCGCCGTTCGGACCGATGATGGCGATGCGTTCGCCGCCTTCGACGTTGAAGGTGACATTGTTGAGCACTTTTTCGTTAGACCCAGGATAACTGAAACTCAAGCGTTCGACGGATACCGCCGATCGATAAAGCTTCTTGCCCTGCTCGAATCGGATGTAAGGGTTCTGACGCGACGACGGCCTGATTTCCTCGATCTTGATTTTTTCGAGCTGCTTCTTGCGCGAAGTCGCCTGCCGCGCCTTGGACGCGTTCGCCGAAAAGCGCCGCACGAATTCCTGCAGGTCGGAAATCCGGTCCTTGGCTTTGGCGTTCGCCGCTTCGACGCGCGCCCGCGCTTGAACCGACGCCAGCATGAAGTCATCGTAGTTGCCGGGGTAAATCTTGAGCTGCTGAAAATCCAGATCCGCGACGTGGGTGCACACCTGGTTCAAGAAGTGCCGATCGTGGCTGATGATCACCATGGTCGCGTCGTAGTCGTTGAGCGCGCTTTCGAGCCAGCGTATCGAATTGATGTCGAGGTTGTTGGTCGGTTCATCCAGCAGCAGTACATCGGGCCTCGAGAACAGCGCCTGCGCCAGCAGCACGCGCAGCTTGAGCCCCGGGGGCACTTCGCGCATCGGCCCGTTGTGGCGCGATTCGTGAATGCCGGCATCGGTGAGAATGCTGCCCGCCCGCGCCTCGGCGTCGTAGCCGCCGTATTCGGCGAACACTCCCTCGAGTTCGGCGGCCTTCATGTAGTCCGCGTCGGTGGCATTGGGATCGGCGTAGATGCGGTCGCGTTCCTTCATCGCCGCCCACAATTCCATATGGCCGCGCATGACCACGTCGAGCACGCGCTCATCCTCATAGCCGAACTGGTTTTGATTCAACTTGCCGAGCCGCATCCCGGCTTGCAGCATGACGTCGCCGGCGCTCGGCTCGAGATCCCCGCCCAGCACTCTCATGAGCGTGGATTTGCCGGAACCGTTGGCGCCGATCAGCCCGTAACGATTGCCGTCGGAGAATTTGACCGTGACCTGCTCGAAGAGCGGCTTGGCACCGAACTGGATGGCGACGTTGGAAGTGGAAAGCATGTTAATCCGATCAACTGATAGACGGCCGGTTCGGCCGCGGTTGCACTCATAGGGGGTACTCGGATGGGGTCGCGCCGCTATGCGTCGCGCCTATTCCGGCGCGCATATTCTAACCGAGCCGGAGCCCTGAGTCATCAAACCTCGCGCAGGAACTTGAGCAGGTGCTTGAAATAAGCCTCCTGGTCATCCCACATGCATAGATGGCTGCCGTTGGGGCAGAAGGCATAGCCAGCATTCGGCATGAGACCCGCCATCTTCTTCATGTCTTCGGGGTCCATCTCGTCGTATTGGGCGCCGATCGTGAGGGTCTTGACCTTGATTTCATGCAGGCGGTCCCAGCGTTCCCAATTCTTGAGGTTGCCGGTGACGAGGAATTCGCTCTTGCCCTGCATGAGGTTGTAGATCTTGTCATTCACATGCCGAAAACAACGGGACACCGGCTCCGGCCAAGGTTGGACTCGGCAGACCATTTTGGGGTACAGATCTTCCATCATGATCTTCTGATACTCGGGCGAATCGTAGTCCTCCTTGGATTCGAGTGCGGTGAGGCGGGCCAGCGTGTCCGGCGGGAGCTGGTGCTTGATGAAATCAGCCCGCTT
>DASWEO010000311.1:0-2087 GCA_036394715.1 Steroidobacteraceae bacterium | reverse complement strand
CTCGTCGACGACGCGACCGTCACCATCGAGAATATCAACCGGCATTTGGAAGAGGGCCAGGAGGTCGAGCCTGCCATTCTCAAGGGCTCGTTCGAGATCACGATTCCGGCGCTCGTCTCGACTCTCGCCATCTGCATCGTGCACATCCGCGGGCAGACGGGGCTGCGTGTGGAGGACACGGCAGCGCTCGTCGATCACATCGAGGCGGCTGTGCGCGAGGTGATCCCCGAGAACGAGATCGACAGTATGGTCGACAACGTCGGCCTGCCGGGCGCTACGCCACTGCAAGCCGCTCACGACGCTGGCTTTACCCGCTTCCGGCCGGTGTTGATGACGGCGCTCGCGATGATCATCGGCATGTTGCCCATGTCCCTCGGCATGGGCGATGGCGGCGAACAGAACGCGCCGCTCGGCCGCGCCGTCATCGGCGGCTTGATCTTCGCCACCGTGGCGACCCTGGTCTTCGTGCCGACCGTGTTCGCAGCGATTCATGGGCGGCGCGGCGATAAATTCCGAGAAGCTCCTACGCCGAGTGTAGCGACCTGATCGGCCGGCACACCCTCACTCACTGCAGACACGGAAATTGGGGCGACAATCATGGATCAACCGAAAACGTCGAAAGAATTGGGAGCCTCGAGCACTCGGGCACCTTCGGACACCAAGCGCCGCGCGCGGCAGCTGGGTCGGACGGGTGGCGCACTGGGCGTGACAGCCCTCGTCATACTCGTCTGGTCAGGACTTTCCGCGCGTCACGCATCCGCGAAACTCAAAGAGTCCACTGAAGCGGCGGCCCTCGTTACGGTGGCGACCACCCAGCCGGCGGCGCAATCGCAGTTGAGCGAGCTCATTCTGCCTGGCAACACCCAGGCCAACTATGAGGCGCCGATTTATGCCCGCACCAGCGGTTACCTGAAGCGCTGGCTGGTGGACATCGGGACCCCGGTGAAGGCGGGACAGCTGCTCGCCGAGATCGAATCGCCGGAAGTCGACCAGCAGCTGCGGCAGGCGCAAGCGGATCTGGCCACCGCCGAAGCCAACCAGAAGATCGCCGACCTGACGGCCGAGCGCTGGCGCAATCTGCGTGCCTCCGATTCCGTCTCGAAGCAGGAGGCTGACGAGAAGATCAGCCTCGCCGCCTCGGGCGATGCGCAAATGCAGGCCGCTCGCGCCAATGTGCAGCGGCTGCGCGAGCTGTCCGGGTTCGAGAAGGTCATCGCACCCTTCGATGGAGTGGTCACCGCCAGAAACACTGACATCGGCCGGCTCATCGCCGCGGGCGAGAATACCGGCCCGGCGCTGTTCCGGGTGGCCGACATGCACCGTCTACGCCTGTACGTGAGTGTGCCGCAGACCTATGCCGCGGTCATGAAGCCCGGGCTTAAGGCCGATTTGCTGTTCCCCGACCGCCCCGGCACGACCTATGTCGCGACACTCGATAGCACCTCGAGCGCCATCGATGCGTCCACGCGCACCTTGCTCGCACAGCTTGTGATCGATAACAAGAGCGGCGAGCTTCTGCCGGGTGCGTACGCAGAGGTGCATTTCAAGCTGCCTCCCGGAGCAGGCGGAGTCGCCTACAAGTTGCCGGCAAATGTATTATTGTTCCGCGGCGATGGCCTGCACGTCGGGACGGTGGATGCGAACAGCCACGTCGCATTGAAGCCGGTGGAGATCGGCCGCGACTACGGTTCTGACGTTGAGATCGTTCGCGGCCTCGGCGCGAACGACAACGTCATCCTGTCTCCGCCTGATTCCCTCACAGACGGCCTTACCGTCCGTGTGGCGCACCCTGCTCGACCTAAGCGAGTGGCGAAGTTGTGAGCCGAACCCGTCTTGGCGCGATGTCCCTGGGCTTGGTCGCGAGCTTGTTGAGCGCATGCTCGCTTGCTCCGACGTACAAGCCCCCCGCGACCGAGGAGGTCACCCGCTACAAAGAAGCCGGCGATTGGGCGCCCGCTCAGCCCGCCGATGGCCAACAGCGCGGTCCGTGGTGGGAGGTATTCGGGGATTCGAAGCTCAACGATTTGGAAGCGCAACTCGATGCAGCCAACCCCGACCTGCAAGCGGCGGTGGCGCGCTTGGAGCAG
>DASWEO010000310.1:0-7792 GCA_036394715.1 Steroidobacteraceae bacterium | reverse complement strand
CCGCACGGCGGCGGCATTCACGCTCCCGAACATCATTCGGAAAGCACCGAAACCATGCTGTGCCACATTCCAGGGATACGCGTCGTATGCCCCTCCTCGCCGGCGCGCGCCTACGGCCTGCTGCTCGCAGCCATCCGCGATCCGGACCCGGTGATGTTTTTGGAGCCGGTGCGCCTGTATCGCGCGATGCGCCAGGAAGTCAACGACGACGGCCAGGCTCTGCCGCTCGACGCGTGTTTCGTTCTGCGCGAAGGCAGCGACGTGACCATCGTTACTTGGGGAGCCATGACCATGGAAACGCTGCGCGCCGGCGCCGAACTCGACAAGCGCGGGATCGGCGCCGAGGTCATCGATCTTGCGACCTTGAGTCCGATCGACATCGAGACGATTCTCGCTTCGGTCGCCAAAACCGGCCGGCTCGTGATCGTGCACGAGGCCGCCCGCAACGTCGGCGTAGGAGCCGAGATTGCGGCACTGGTCGCGGAACACGGCCTCTACGATTTACAGGCTCCGATCCAGCGGGTCGCCGGATTCGACACCATCATGCCGCTGTTCAAGCTCGAGCACGATTATATTCCGAGCGTGCAACGAATCATCGATGCGGTAGAACTCACGTTTTCCGGCTAGGTACTATTCCATGAGCACATTCAGGCTTCCGGATTTGGGCGAAGGCTTGGCCGAGGCCGAGATCATCGAGTGGCACGTATCGGTTGGCGATCACGTGCGGGTCGATCAACCCATGGTGTCGGTGGAGACGGCGAAAGCGGTTGTCGAAGTGCCGGCGCCCTTCAGCGGCATCGTGACCGCGCTGCGCGCGGCGCCCGGCGACATCGTTCCCACCGGCGCGCCGCTCGTCGAATTCGATTCCGGAACCGTCGTCGGCAGCATGCCCGCGGCGAGCGAGGAGGAATTCGTGGAATGGGGCTTGGTTGGCGGCGCGCACAGGCAGAAGTCGCAGCGCGCGCTTGCGGTGCCGGCGGCCCGGGCGCTTGCAAAAAGCTTGGGCGTGGATCTCTCAACGGTCCAAGGCGGCGGCCGGGCGGGATTGATCACGATCGACGATGTCCTCCGGCACGCCAACATACCGGCCGCCGCGAAGGGAGCGTCCGCCACGAACGGCGCATTCCCTTCGAACGGCTCATCCCCCTCCCCGGCCGCTCGGGCGATCGCCGCCGCCGGCCCCGCCGACGGTACCGTCGAACCATTGCGCGGCATGCGGCGTGCAATGGCGCAAAGCATGTCGCAGTCGCGGGACCAGGTGGCGGGCAGCACGGTGTGCGACGACGCCGACATCCACGAGTGGTCGCAGCGCGGAGACTATATGCTGCGGCTCATGCGCGCGATGATCTGTGCCTGGCGCGCGGAACCTGCTTTGAACGCCTGGTACGATCCGGTGACGCAGTCGCGATTCTTGGTTGCGCACATCGACTTAGGTATAGCCGTCGATACGCCCGGCGGACTCATCGTTCCCGTGGTGCGCAGCATCGAGAGGAAGTCGCCCGACGAGCTGCGCGCAGCTATTGCGCTGCAAAAGGAAGCGGCGCATCGGCGCGGCACTGACCCTTCGGACCTGCGCGACTTCACCCTGATGCTCTCGAACTTCGGCACTCTCGCGGGCCGCTACGGCATCCCCCGGGTCGTGCCTCCGGCGGTCGCCATACTGGGCGCAGGCAAAGTGCGCGAGGACGCCGTCGTCGTCGGAGGCGCGGTCCGCGCCCATCGGCGCATGCCCCTATCCTTGAGCTTCGATCATCGCTGCATCACGGGCGGAGAGGCTTGCCGCTTCTTGGCCGCCGTCATCACAGACCTTGAAAAGCCGGAATAACGCTAGGATTGATATCATGTACCAGGCTTCCTCGGAACAACATCGCAAGATCGTCTCCGCCGTCGTGCGGTCCGCGGTCAAACCGCCCAAATCGATTCGCAACTTGGACTGGCGGCGCTTCCTGGAAGCGTACTACGCCAATGTCGATGTGGAGGACCTTGCCGCGCGTGAGCCGGCAGAGCTTGCCGGCACCGCCTTGTCGCACTTGATGTTCGCGCGCCAGCGGCGGCGATCCGCGCTGGTGCGGGTGTTCAACCCAACCCAGCGTGAACATGGATTCACCTCGCCGCACACCGTCATCGAGATGGTGAACGACGACATGCCGTTTCTCGTGGATTCAATCAGCCTTGCGCTGACCCAGCGCGCCCTCACCCTGCATTTTCTGGCGCATCCCATCTTTGCGGTGACGCGCGACGGTTCCGGAAACTTGCTCGCGCTGCGCGAGCGCGGCGAGGCGCCCGAAGACCGGAAGCAGCCCGCCGACAAGAAATTGCGGCTGGAGTCGTTTCAACACGTTGAAGTGGATCGAATCGTCGATCCGGCCGCGCTGCAGTCTCTCGCGGCGCAAATCGAGCGCAGCATGCGCGATGTGCGGGTCGCGTGCGCCGATTGGGGCAAAATGCGCACTGCCACTCGGCAGGTGGCGGAAGAATTGAGTCTCTTGAGCGGGCAGTTCGATGCGAGTGATCTGAGCGAAGCTCTTGCACTACTCGCCTGGATGGAAGATCGCCACTTTACTTTTTTGGGCTACCGTGAATATCGCCTGCAGGGCCGCAAAGGGCAGGAAGCCTTGCGGCCGGTCGAAGCCACGGGCCTGGGGATTCTGCGTCGCGGCCACAGGCGGCCGACAAGCAGCTACCGTTCTCCGGCGAGCGATATCCGCCGTCAGAGCCGCTCCCGCGACCTCGTCCTCGTTACCAAGGCGAACTTGGTGTCGACCGTTCACAGGTCAGGACACGTCGACTACGTCGGCATCAAGCATTTCGATTCCAAGGGCCGCTTGGTAGGCGAAAAACGATTCTTGGGTTTGTGGACGTCATCGGCCTACAACAGCAATCCCCGTGAAATCCCCGTGCTGCGCCATAAAGTGGCGCAGGTGGTGAGACACTTCGCGCTGGCGCCGGATAGTCATGACGGCAAGGCGCTGCAGCACATCCTCGAGTCCTTTCCGCGCGACGAACTATTCCAGGCGAGTGTTGCCGAGTTGAATCGTATCGTCACGGGCGTATTCGGATTACAGGAGCGTCCGCGGGTTCGCGTGCTGCTCCGGCGCGATGCGTTTCACCGATTCTATTCCTGCCTGGTGTTCGTACCGCGCGAAAAATACAACACACAGGTCCGTCAGCGCATCGAAAAAGTCATCCGCGAGGCATTTTCCGCGGACAGCATGGAGTCGCAGGTGCAGATCGCAGAGTCGAACCTCGCCCGCATTCACATCGTCGCACGGACCCGACCCAGCGATGAAATCCATATCGACACGGACGCCTTGGAACTGCGCGTCGCCGCCGCGGTGCGGTCGTGGTCCGACGGCTTCAAGACAGCGTTGCTGTCGCGCTTCGACGAAGCCTACGCCTTGCAGCTGTTCGAGAACTATGCACAGGCATTCCCCGCGGCCTACACCGAGGACTTTGGCGGCGACGCCGCGGCCCTCGACGTGTCGTTCCTCGAGGCCGTCGAGAAAGAGCCGGCGCGCCTGCATCTGGATATCTACAGACCCGAGCCGCGGCGCAAGGACAGGTTCTTTCTGAAGATCTTCCGCAAGCAAGATGCCATTCCGATTTCCGACCTCTTGCCCATGCTGGAGAACATGGGACTCAAGGTGATCGCCGAGCGGCCCTACGAATTGGAGTTTCCGGCCGCGCGGCGCGCCTGGATTCAGGACCTGGAGCTGGTGATGCAGGCGTCGACCGTGACCCAGTTCGAAGCATTGGAGCGCGAAATCAAGAGTGCCTTCACGGCCGTTTGGACCGGCCGCATGGATAGCGACAGTTTCAATCATTTGACTCTGGCTGCCGGCATACCGTGGCGCCTCGTGATCGTCATGCGCGCCTATTGCCGATATTTGCTGCAGACCGGACTGCCGTTCAGCCAGGGCTATATCGCACAAGTCCTGGTGAACAATGCGGCAATAGCCAAGGGATTGGCGGACTTGTTCGTGGCCCGCTTCAACCCGGAAAGCTCGGCGACGGCGCGGCAGAGCGCTCTCGCGCGGCTCGATCGTCGCATCCGCTCGGCGCTCGAGGAGGTGACGCGCTCCGACGAGGATCGAATCTTGAGGGCCTTGTGGAACGCATTGTCGGCCACCGTGCGTACCAATGTCTATCAAACCGGCGGCGAGGGCCAGCTCAAGGAGTACCTCTCCTTCAAGATCGAAAGCCAACATCTGCGCGAGCTGCCTCTCCCCAAGCCCTTGTTCGAGGTCTTCGTGTTCTCGCCGCGCATGGAAGGCGTGCACCTGCGCATGGGCTACGTCGCTCGCGGCGGCATTCGCTGGTCGGATCGGCGCGAGGATTTTCGCACGGAAGTGCTCGGCCTCATGAAGGCGCAGCAGGTGAAGAACACGGTCATCGTTCCCGTGGGAGCCAAGGGCGGATTCGTCGTCAAGCGCATGCCGGCCGAGCGCGAGGCGCAGCAGGCCGAAGTGATCGCCTGCTATCAAACGCTCATCAGGGGTCTTTTGGATATCACCGACAACATCGTCGACGATAAGATCGTCGCCCCGGCCCAAGTGGTCCGCCACGACAAGGACGATACCTACCTGGTGGTCGCCGCCGACAAGGGTACCGCGACCTTTTCGGACATCGCCAACGCCATTTCCGGAGAATACGGCTTCTGGCTCGGCGACGCATTCGCCTCCGGCGGCTCAGCCGGGTACGACCACAAGAAGATGGCGATCACCGCGCGCGGCGCCTGGGAATGCGTGAAGCGTCATTTTCGCGAGATGGGCGTCGACATCCAGAAGCAGAACTTTACCGTTACCGGAATCGGCGACATGGCGGGAGATGTATTCGGCAACGGCCTGCTGCAATCCCGGCACATCCGGCTGGTCGCGGCCTTCAATCACCTGCATATCTTCATCGATCCGCAACCGGATCCGGTGCGCTCGTTCGCCGAGCGGGAACGGCTGTTCAAACTGCCCCGTTCCAGCTGGGAGGATTATTCGCGCGGCGCGATCTCGAAGGGCGGCGGCGTGTATTCAAGGACGGCCAAGAGCCTGACCCTGTCGCGCGAAGCGCAAGCGCTGCTGGAACTTCCGGCACAGGTCACGCCGAACGAAGTGATCAAAGCCATCCTGAAGGCGCATGTCGATCTATTCTGGAACGGCGGGATCGGCACTTATGTCAAGGCCTCTTTCGAAAGCCACAGCGATGTAGGCGACCGCAGCAATGACGCGGTGCGAATCGACGCCCGCGAATTGAATTGCAAGGTCATCGGTGAGGGGGGCAACCTCGGCATATCGCAGCTCGGGCGCATCGAGTTCGCGCGGCGCGGCGGCAGGCTCAATACCGATTTCATCGACAACTCCGCCGGAGTGAACACTTCGGACGTCGAGGTCAATTTGAAGATCCTGTTGAACGGCGCGGTGCGCGCCAAGGAAATCACGCGCGCGGGACGCGATCGGCTGCTGGTGCAGATGACGGATGAAGTGGCGAATCTGGTGCTGCGCAACAACTATCTTCAGAGTCAGGCGATCAGCACCAGCGAGTTCCAGCCGAAGGAGAGGTTGAGCGAGAGCGCCTACGTGATCCGCGCGCTCGAGCGTTCCGGAGACTTGAACCGCTCGCTGGAATTCCTGCCGACGGAGGAGGAAATCGCCGAGCGCCTAAAAGCCGGAGAGGGGCTGACGCGTCCGGAACTCGCCATCACCTTGAGTTACGGCAAGATCTGGCTGTACCGGGCGCTCATCCATTCCAACGTTCCCGAGGATCCCTATCTGTCGACGGAATTGGCGCGCTACTTCCCGACGCCGGTCCAGAAGCGCTTCGCGGCGAGATTGAAGCGGCATCGCCTGCGCCGCGAGATCATCGCGACGGCGATCACCAATAGCTTGATCAATCGCATGGGGCCGGTTTTCCCGGTACGCGCGCAGCACGATACCGGAGCCGATCCCGCCGCCATTGCGCGCGCCTACAGCATCGCGCGCGAGGTGTTCGCCGCCCGCTATATCTGGACCCAGATCGAAGCTCTCGACAACCGCATCCCCGCCGCTCTGCAGTACGCGTCGATGTCGAAAACCACGCGCCTGCTGCGGCATATGACCTATTGGTTGCTCGAGAATCGGCGCGAGGATCTCGATATCGAGCGCGGCGTGCTGCGTTACGCCAAAAAGGTGGGGGAGCTGTTCCACGAGCTGGAGGGCGTTCTGGGCGCCACGGAGCAGGCGCGGTTGCGCGTGATGCGTTCGCAACTCATCGAGCAGCACGTTCCCGAAGACCTCGCCTCTCGAATCGCGTCGCTGGAGTTGTTGCACTGCGCATTGGACTTGGTCGAGGTTGCCATGGCCGCGCGCTTGGACATTGGTTACGCGGCGAGAGGCTATTTCGACCTCGGCGAACGGATCGGTTTGACTTGGATCAAAGAGCAAATCGAGAGTCTCGCTGCGGACGGTCATTGGCAGGCGGTGGCGCGAGGTACCTTGCGCGACAATTTGTACGAATTGCAGCGCAAGATCACCGGGGCCGTGCTGGCATGCAAGGGCCGCGACCCCGGCGCGCGCGTCGACCAGTGGCTTGCGCGCCATTCGGCCCCGGTCGATGCGTTGAAGCGGGTCGTCGTCGATCTGCGCACCGGCACGCCGCCGGATTTCGCGACTCTGTCGGTGGCTCTGCAAGCGGTCAGGCGACTCGCCCAGGATTGATCAGGTGACGATACAAACCACGAACTTCGGCCGCGAGTACTTGCAAAATCGCATCACGGAAGAATTCATGCTTGCGAGGCATATCGGCATCGTCGTCGAGTCGGCCGATGATAGCGGCGTCGTCCTGCGCGCGCCGCTCGCGCTCAACGCCAATTACAAGGGCACCGCGTTCGGGGGCAGCTTGTATTCGGTGGCGGTGCTGACCGGTTGGGCTTGGTTCACCCGCTATCTCGCGGCGCAAGACCTGTCGGCGGATGCGGTGATCCAAGAATCGAACATGCGTTTCCTGGCGCCGGTGCAAGGAGAGTTGCGGGCCTGCGCCGCGGCGCCCCCCGATGCGCAGATCGATAAATTCCGCAAAATGCTGCAGCGTGCGGGCCGCGGGCGAATTCGCTTGCGCGTGGAAATCATTTACGACCAGACTTTGGCTGCACTTTTCGACGGTGTGTTCGCCGCCGCCCTGCGTCGATAGGAGGAACCGTGCCCGGAAAATTGATCTTGATTCGTCACGGACAAAGCACATGGAACGTCGAGAATCTCTTCACCGGCTGGCAAGACGTCGACCTGAGCGATCAAGGACGCCTCGAAGCGGGGCAGGCCGGACGCGAATTGCAGCGCGAAAAGCTCGAGCCGCAGATAGCTTTTACCTCGGTGTTGAAACGCGCGATCCGCACCCTGTGGCTGATTCTGGACACCACCGACCGCATGTGGATTCCGGTGGAGCGCAGCTGGCGCCTCAATGAGCGCCACTACGGCGCCTTGGAGGGACTCAACAAGGCGCAGACGGTCGCGAAGCACGGCGAGGCGCAGGTCAAGGTCTGGCGCCGCAGCTACGACATTCCGCCGCCGGCCTTGAGCCTCGATGACCCACGGCATCCGCGTTTCGATCCCCGCTATGCCAACGTGGACGTGGCCTCGCTGCCCGCCACGGAATCGCTCAAGAACACCCTGTCGCGCGTCCTGCCCTATTGGGAATCGCGGATAGTTCCCGAGCTTCGGGCCAACAAGGACGTGCTCATCGTCGCGCATGGAAACTCGCTGCGCGCCCTGGTCAAGATGCTCGACATGATGTCCGAGAGCGACATCGTGGAGTTCAATATTCCGACCGG
>DASWEO010000309.1:0-25252 GCA_036394715.1 Steroidobacteraceae bacterium | reverse complement strand
ACGTGCATTTGAAGACTGCGGGGTCGGTGCGGCGGAAAATCTGCAAACGCCGTCACATTGCCCGGCACGATGCCCCGTGAACGGGTTCTCGGGGCAGGCATGGGCGGGCGCTTGGCAGCGGGTATCCGATCAAGGCACCGTGATGCTGCGCCGGTGCGACTTTGCGCTACCCGGGGTCGCGGCCGCGTGATGCCAGACGCGAAATCCCCCGAGGAACGCGAAGTCGTTGCTGCCGAGGCGCGCGTTTTTCGGCAGTCGCTTCAGCTTGCGCGCGTTGCCCCCGCCGATGACCACATAGTCGGCTTCCAGCAGCGTACTCAACTGGGTGACGACCTCGTTGACGGTGCGGGACCATTTCTTGGTGCCCAGCCGTTTCAGACCCCGCGCACCGACGTACTCTTCGTAGGATCGTCCCTTCTTGTACGGCAGATGCGCGAGCTCCATCGGGGCGACGACGCCGTCGACGATCATCGCGGAACCGAGTCCCGTTCCCAGGCCGAGAAACAGCATGCGGCCGCCTTCGTAACTGCCGACCGCCTGCATTGCCGCGTCATTCAAGACATGGGTCGGCCGCCCAAAGGCTTTGCGAAAATCAAATCCAACCCAGCCTTTCCCTAGATTGTGCGGATCGGCAACCACTTTGCCGTGCAGCACCACCCCTGGGTATCCGATGGATACCGCATCGTAAATCCAGTCCCCGGTCAGCTCATGTACCTGTGCGACCATTTGACGGGGCGTAAGATCCGGCCCCGATTCGAACTGCCGCATCTCGCGGCGGCCGAAAACGCGCATCTTCACGTGACTTCCGCCGATGTCGATGGCGAGTATCCGCCGGTAACGCTTTGGCTTCATGGAGACGAAACGATACCATGACGCCCATCGAGGCCGAGGTGATATATGTTCAAAGCAGTGTTGATCGAGCGCGATGATCGCCCGTATCGCGCCACCCTCACGTCGCTCGAGGAAGGCCGGCTGCCTACGGGTGATGTGACCGTGCGCGTCGACTATTCGACGCTCAACTACAAGGACGCGCTCGCCATCACGGGCAAAGCACCGGTGGTGCGGCAGTTTCCGATGGTGCCGGGAATCGATTTCGCCGGTACGGTCCATGCATCCGAGAATTCCTCGTACGCGAACGGAGACCGGGTTTTGCTCAATGGCTGGGGCGTCGGAGAACAGCATTGGGGCGGGCTCGCGCAGCTGGCTCGAGTGAAGGGGGAGTGGCTCCTGCCGCTCCCCGTCGTATTTACGGCACGACAGGCCATGGCCATCGGGACTGCGGGATATACGGCGATGTTGTGCGTCATCGCTCTCGAACGGCATGGAGTGACGCCCGCAAGCGGGGAGATTCTGGTCACAGGAGCAGCGGGCGGAGTAGGCAGCGTTGCCGTGGCCGTGCTGGCCAAGCTGGGGTTTCGGGTGGCGGCCGTGACCGGCCGACCGGCGGAGGCCGATTTCCTGAAGCGCCTGGGCGCCGCAGAAGTCTTGGATCGAGCGCTATTCGCGAGCCCGGGTAAACCGCTGGGCAAGGAGCGCTGGGCGGGGGCCATCGATGTGGTCGGCAGCCACACGCTGGCCAATGTCTGCGCCTCCATGCGTTATCGGGGAGTCGTTGCGGCGTGCGGTCTGGCCGGAGGTCTCGATTTTCCGGCGACGGTGGCGCCGTTCATTTTGCGCGGCGTCACGCTCGTCGGGGTGGATAGCGTGATGTGCCCGCGGGCGGATCGCTTGGTGGCGTGGAGCCGACTGACTCAAGATCTCGACGTCGATAAGCTTGAGTTCCTCACCGAGGAAATCGGTCTTTCGCAAGTCATTGAACGTGCCGCCGCGCTCATTGAAGGCCGAATTCGCGGCCGCGTCGTGGTTGATACCAGCCGATAGCGAGTACCACCGATCATGTAGATCTTATCCGCCGCAGTGCATCGCGCCAGCCGGTGATTTGAGTCTGTCGCTCCGCCGCGTCCAATGCCGGCTCGAAACGAGTCTCGGACCGATGCAGCGCGGCGACGTCCTCGAGCGATCGGTAGATGCCGCAGCCGAGTCCCGCCAAACACGCGGCGCCGAACGCCGTGGACTCGGGGTTTGCGGGCCGCCGCACCGCCATCCCCAAGACGTCCGCCAAACGCTGCATGAATAAATTGTTCTGCGACATCCCTCCATCAACCTTCAGAGTCTCGGGCCGCAGGCCGTCCGCCGCCATCGCGTCGAGCAGATCGTAAGTTTGGTAGGCGACACTGTCGAGGGTTGCGCGGGCGATCTCGTTGCGCGTCGACGCGCGTGTCAGCCCGATGATGCCGGCGCGTGCATCGGGATCCCAGTAGGGCGCCCCCAATCCGGTGAACGCCGGCACCAGATAGACTCCGCCGCTGTGCGGCGTCGACGCTGCCAGCGCCTCGATGTCGGAGGCCTGCGAGATGAGTCCCAAGCCATCTCGCAGCCACTGGATTGCGGCGCCCGCGGACAGAATGGAGCCTTCCAGCGCATAGGTGACCACGCCGTTCAGCTGATAGGCGACGGTGCTGAGCAAGCGGTTCTTCGAGGGCACGAGTTGCCGCGCGGTATTGAGCACCAAGAACGCGCCGGTGCCATAAGTGCTCTTGACGTCGCCCGCTGCAAAGCAAGCTTGTCCGACGAGCGCGGCTTGCTGGTCGCCGGCGACTCCGCAGATGCGCAATGATTGGCCCAGTACCGCCTTGTCAGTGACGCCAAATTCTCCCGCGCTGTCGCGCACTTCCGGCAGAACGCTCATGGGCACGTTGAAAATGCCGCACAGGTCCTCGTCCCAGCGGCTCTTGCCGATATCGTACAAAGCCGTGCGGCTCGCGTTGGTGGCGTCCGTGACGTGCAGCCTGCCGCCGGTCAGCCGCCATATGAGAAAGCTGTCGACGGTACCGAATGCCAGGTGCCCCGCCTTCGCGGCCTCGCGCGCACCGGGCACTCGGTCCAGAATCCAGGCGACTTTAGTCGCCGAAAAATAAGGATCGAAGCGCAGGCCGGTTTTGCGGCCGATTTCCGTCTCGCCATGATCGCGAGCCAATGCTCGGCACCGATCGGCGGTGCGGCGGTCCTGCCAGACGATGGCGTTATAGATGGGCGCGCCGCTGCGCCGATCCCAGAGAATCGTCGTTTCCCGCTGATTGGTAATGCCGATGGCGGCCGCGACCCGCTGCGCTTCGCCGAGGCGCTGCAGTACCCGGCGGCTGGTGGACATGACCGTCGCCCAGATCACTTCGGCATCGTGTTCCACCCAGCCCGGGCCCGGGTAGATTTGTTCGAAACTCTGCTGTTCGGTCGCCACGACATCGCCGGTGACGGAGAAGCCAATGGCGCGCGTGGAACTCGTTCCTTGATCGATCGCAAGTAAAACGTCGTCAGCCACGTAGTTCATCTTATTGAATGGACGAAGGGTGGGCAAACATTTCGACTGTATCTCTTGGAGCTGTTGACGCGCGAGCTGTCCCGCCAGGAGCTATGCCGTCAGGAAGCGGTGACAAGACAGGGGCTCAGCGACTATTCGAAGTCGGCGGGCAGGCCCGGACATTCTGCGTGCTGAAACATTCTGTCGATCTGCGCGGCCGTAGTTCGCCCCAGCGATAGCGGCGGCAGCTCGTTGCGCGGGAAAAAAGCCACCTCGCTGGTCTCGTCACTGGTGCGGGCGGCGCCTCCCGTGATTTCGCAGACGAAAAACAGTTTGTAGATCGAGTCAATGTGACGAACCGGCCGATTGCTCCGTTGATAGTCGTGCACTGCCGCGAGCTTGAGGATCCGAGCCTCGAATCCCGATTCTTCTCTGATCTCTCTCACCACGCATTCGCCGGCGGTTTGATTGACATCCGCCCAACCGCCGGGCAGCGTCCATTTGCCGTCGCTGATTTCCCGCACCAGGAGCACGCGGCCATCGGCGAAGGCGGCGCCCCGCACATCGACCTTGGGTGTCGCGTAGCCCTTATCCTCGCGCAGGATGCCGAGGATGTCGCCGTAATCCGCAGCTGATCCCAGCGCCAGCATCGACGCCGCCAGTTCGCGCACGCGCTCGTAGCGTTGCCGGTCGAAGCGATCGGCGGTGAAGGTCAGGCCGGTCTGGGCGATGGCGCGCAATTCGCGCGCAATATTCAGCCATTGCGGATCGCCGGCGGACATCAAGCTCAGCGAGGCGCGAAAAACTCGGTGTAGTTCAAGATGCGATCTTCGCTCAGTTCCACGAGATCGACGAGCTCCGTAGGAACGGTGACGCCGGTGACCTTGGAGTAGATGTCGGCGCGCCAGTGCGCGGTGGCCCGCGGCCACTCGACCACCAGCGACAATAGGGTGTAATCGGTGAGCCGAAACACTTTGACCATCATGGCGAGCCAGGGACGAAATTCCGCAATGCCGCTCGTTCGTATCGCGATGGGCTTGTCGGCGCTGGCGCCGACGATTTCAAACCGGCCTTGGTCCGCAAACAGCCGGCACAGGCCGGCGAGATCGCCGCCGACACGCGCCGCATGCAGCCCCCGAATCATGCGTTCCGCAACGACGCGCTCCGCCACTGTAATCTCCTTCGATCAGGCCAACGCAGCCCGGATTTCACCGCCGATCTGTTCGAACGCGGTCCGGGCATACGGAATCACGGCCCCCAAGCCGTAGAAAAGATGAATCATACCTGGGTGGCAAGTGTAGGACACCTCAGTATGCGCGCGGGCCAGGCGGTCGAAATAGTCGCGGCCCTCATCGCGCAGCGGATCGAATTCCGCGGTGTGAATGAGGGTGCGGGGGAGGCCGGCAACATCCTCGGCGCGCAGCGGGGATATCCGAGGATTGGCCGGGTCCGTCCCCGGCGGCGCGTAGTGCAGGAGATCGTGATCGAGCGTGGCCTGATCGACCAGATAGCCGCTTGCGAGGTCCCGTTTGGAATCCGTCGATCGGCTGTAATCGAGAATCGGGCAAATCAGCAATTGCAGCGCCAGCCGCGGGCTGCCGATTCGAGCGGCCGTCTGGGCCGTCGCCGCCGCCAGCGTGCCGCCCGCCGAGTCGCCGCATATGCCGAGGCGCATGCCGTTGATACCATACTCGGCGGCATGAGCGCCGATATGCCTGAGCGCCGCCAAGGCGTCGTCCAGCGCGGCAGGAAATGGGTGTTCGGGAGCTAGACGATAGTCGACGGAGACGACCCGGCAGGCGCCCGAATTCGCGAGCGCCCGCCCAATGGGGTCATGCGTCGCCACGGTTCCCGCCACCAAACCGCCGCCGTGGAAGTAGATGAGCCCCGGCAGCGGCTCGGGTCCCGCGCCGAGGGGGGTATAGATCCTGATCCCCAGCGCCCCGGCCGGGCCGGGCAAGGTTCGGTCCTCGACGCGGCCCACCGGCACTTGGGGGCCCGCCAGCTTCATGAGCTCGGCGAGGCCCAGGCGCCGCTCCTCCACCGTTGTTTCGAGGGCATTGGGCGGCTTGCCCGCCGCCAGCGCATCCAAGAACCGTTTCACGCGCGGGTCGAGCGGCACGGTGGCATCCAGGTCGGTCTAGAGAGCCAAGGCAGCCCGTGTTACCGCCGGCCAGTTCCGAAGATCCAAACCGTGATTGGCGAATAGCGCAACCGTCAGGCGGTCGATTCCAAAGGCGACGCAGCTCGTGTGCGCCAAATCGCCCTTGTCGTCATGGATGCCCCACACCTGGCCGAAGTGCTCGCGGTGATAGTTGAAGCTCATGCACGCGGTGGGCGAAGCTCCCGGGTAGTACGGAATCAGCAGCTCGAATTTCAGTGCTTGCTGCCGCTGACTGACGGCCATGACTTGGCCGACGCGCCCAAAAAACGGATCGTTCGCGACGTCTATCTTGAAGGGCAGGCTGAGATCGGCCGCGAGCTGCGGGGCTCTGGCCATCCAGCTCTCGCGAAACTCCAGGATTTCCTGCGGCGAACCGATTCTCACGAACTCGCGCATCCGAAAGGACTGCAGGCGATCCAGGCTGCGCGACGGCTCATGTCTGAAGACGTCGGCTTCGATGTCGAATTGCAAACCGCCGGCCGGCAGCTGGCCGCGGGTTGCCACGATGGGATACACGGGATAGCACGCCGCGGGCGAGAGTACGAGGTCCGACGAGGTCACCGACGTGGTCCAGTCGCCGCCGTTGTCCGCTCTTTCGACCGCCGACCGGATCGAGGCCTCGGAGCCATGCAGGGCGCACACGCAACCCAGCAGATTGGGGAAGCTTTTGAGGTAGCCGGATTTCTCCAATTGCCTGCGGCTCATCACCGGCGGGAAGCTCATGATTTCCGCTTTAGGGTCCCGTTGCCGCGTAATGTAGGTCTCGAGGCGCTCGACGACCTGCGTGTAGAGCGCAGTGCGCGCGTAGACGCCATCGACGCCCATGGATCGAAACAGCCCTTCGGCGATATGAGCCAAGGGATCGGCCGGGGCATCGACCGCGGCGGCGGAGCCCGCACTGCTGACAGTAGTCATAGGAGTATCAGCCACTGATTGAGGTAGGCAACGGCGTCATCAGCGACGTCGCGGCGAGATTGGTGAGGATGCGGTCATTGTTGATCATGAGCGGTGCCGAGAGCACATCCCGCAGCAGCCGGCCGATGGTGAACTCGGTGTCATTGCGGTAGCCGGACAAGCCGCAGGCGCGCAGCGAGCTTAGCACGGTCGTCACCGCGAGTTCCGACACCTGCACCTTGGTCAAGGTGATCATGGCCTGAAATTCCAGAGACGAGATCGCCTTTTCATCCGACATGATCCCTTCGTAGCTGCGAAGACTCGCCGCCAGCACGCCTCGCAAAGTCCGCAGCGAGGACACCGCTTGGGTGAAGTGAGGGGCGCCCGGCGGCATTTGGCCATTCGAGCCGCGGACCGCGTGACGGATGAAGGCCTGCGCTTTGCCGGCGGCCGCCGCCGCGATCCCCGCCCATACCGAACCCCACAGCAGATGGGCGAAAGGCACCATGGTTTGCGCGTGAATTCTTTCGTAGGGCTCGGGCATGATTTGCTCGGCCGCGGCGCGCGCCCGCAGCGTGAACCCCTCGCTATGCGTGCCGCGCATGCCGAGGGTATCCCATGCCTGCAAGCGCTCCAGAGTGTAATCGGCCTTCAGCAGGACCAACAGCACCTGGTCGGAACCCGCGGCATCGGCCGCGCGGCGCGCAGTGGTGACGACGCCGTCCGCCTCCACCGCATAGGAAATGACGGTTGCCTTGCGCTCCAGGGTGACTTGCGCGCCGTCATGCTCGACGGCGGCCTCGCTGGAACGAACGTTGCCGCCGGCCTGGCCTTCGGTCGTCGACGACGCCATGAGCAGCTGCTCGGCCGCTATGCGGCCCAGAATGCGCTCGAGCACGGCATTGCCCTTGGAATGGCGCGTGATGCACGCCATCTTGATCTGGTGCATGGCGTAGATCAGCGCGGTCGACGAGCAGGCGTGGCCGAGGATGTAGCACACGTCGGCGATTTCCGCGATGCTCGCGCCTTCACCACCCAAGGCTGGGGGGACCTGGATGCCGAGCAGCCGCTGCCTGCGAATCTCGGCGAAGGCCTCGCCGGGAAAACGAGCGTCCGCATCCACCACCGCAGCGTTCACATTGGCCACATCGGCCGCAGCGCGGGCGCGCGCCGTCAGGTCATTCTGGCGAACACTGATCACGCGGGCGGTACCCGCCATTCGTTGAGGTTCCATTGAATATCCCTAATCACCGGTAAGTATGCGGCATTGTTGAGCGCATTATGCGGAGAGTCCCCCGGGCGGACAACCGGTAATTAGCCGCTGAATCGGGAGTTAGCGACGCCCGGCTCAAGATCCATAATCATATGTAAAACTTTGGGCTCATTGTGTGACAGGCTGAGCAAAGTATCTTGGTCCTGAGGGAAGTATCCTTGTCGATCTTGTCAATCTCATGTCAACGCCGTGCCGCGCCGCACGGTATGATCGGCCGGGTTTTTCTAGGAGTGGTATCGAGTGGATCCGAAGACGCTTGAGGGGGTGGGCGAGCAGCTCATCGCTCTCGTGAAACAGACGCTTGGGGCCAATGCGGTCATCCCTCACCCGTTTCCGGCTGAACAGCAGTTGAGCGACTTAGGGATAAGCTCGCTGAAAATGGTGAATCTGATGCTGGCAGTCGAGCTGGAGTTCGATATCGCCATTCCGCAGTCGGATATCACGCCGGAGAACTTCCATTCGGTGGCGGCAATCGAATCTCTGGTCGTTCGGACACTCTCCCAGCGCAAGTCCTAGCATCGCTCGTTCAAGTCCTAGATTCGCTCATTGAGCGCGGCGATCAGGGCATTCACGTCCTCGATGGTCGTTTCGCCATTGGTGGCGCAGATCCGGACCACGTCGTGGCCCTCGAACGTGGTGGGTGCGACCCACGCGCGGCCCCCGGCCACGACGCGGCGCACCAATTCCCGCACGTCCCCGAGGTCGGCGGGCGGCACCGCATCGAGCACCGCCAGCTCGGAATCGTTGGCGACCGTCCACCCCAGCGCGACCAGCCGTTCCTTGACTCTTGCCACCACCTCGACGCTGCGCTCCACGTGCGCGCCAAGGCCTTCCCAGCCGGCGGAGGCCAGCGCGAGAAACAAGCGTAATCCCAGGAAGCGGCGCGACCACTGCACGCTGTTGAGATAGGGATCGACGCCCGAAACACTGGACGGCATGAAGCTCGTCGAGGCGTGAAATGCCTCGGACAAGAGATGGCCATGGCGCGTGATGAAAATGGCGCAGCCCATGGTCGTGGCCAGCCATTTGTGGGCATCGATGGTGATCGAGTCGGCGCGTTCGATTCCCGCGAGCACGGGGCGCAATCGATTCGACGCCAGCGCGGCGCCGCCCCAGGCGGCATCGATGTGGTACCAAAGATGTTCCTGCTGCGCGATGTCTGCGCAGGCGTGCAATGGGTCGATCATGCCGGCGCCGGTGGTGCCCGCAGTGGCCACGACCATTACCGGCACGGCGCCGTTGACGCGATCGGCGGCGATGGCTTGCGTCAGCGCGCGCGGGTCCATGCGGCCGCGGCCATCGGTATCGATGAGCTGCAGCGCAGCACGACCGACTCCCGCCTGGTGCGCGACCTTCAGCCAGGCGATGTGGCAGTCGCGTGACGTGTAGAACTTCACCGGGCCCGCAAAGGCTCGCGCGCCGTCGCTGGCGAATTTAGGGTGGGCGCCGGTCAGCGCGGAGAGCAGGGCGGTGTAATTCGCCTCGGAGCCGCCGGTCGCAAAATGCCCGGTCGCCGCATCGCCGAGAGCGGCACGCTGCGCAATGGCGCGTATCACATGCCGCTCCAGTTCCACCGGCACCGGGGAAGACCCGGAACTTGCCAGCTGCGGATTGAACAGGCCGGCGATGCGATCGGCGCACTGCGCCGGAAAGCTTGCGCCGGGGTTGAACAAGCCGAAATAGCGCGGGTTGGCCATTTGGACGATGCCATGCTCCATGCGCTCGAGAGTCCAGCGGAGCAGGTCCTCGAGCGGCCGCGGCTTGGCGAAATCGTAGGTCTCGAGCTCCTCGCGAAAGGCGGCCATGTCGATGGTCGGCGTGACCCGGCCTGCTTGAATGCGCTGCAATGCGCCCTGCAGTTCGCCGCTCAGCCATTCCTCGACCCGGTTGCGCTCCGCCGCTCTCGGGAATAAGGCTGGGGCGGCGCCCGGCAGTGGATTCTGGTTCAAGGGTCGCCTTTGGGTAGGGCGCCCGGCCTAGCCGACGGACAGGGCGAGCGCCTGGTCGAGGTCGGCGAGGATGTCGTCGATGTGCTCGATTCCGACGCTCAAGCGGATGCCGCCGGGTGCCACCCCCGCGGCCAGCTGCTCTTCCGACGTCATTTGCCGGTGCGTCGTCGAGGCCGGATGGCAGGCGAGCGACTTCGCATCTCCCAAATTCACCAGACGCTTGAAGAGCTTGAGTGCGTTGTAGAAGCGCATGCCGGCTTTGAGGCCGCCGCGGATCTCGAAGGTCATGAGCGAGCAGGCCTTGCCGCGCAAGTACTTCTGCACCAGCGGATAATAGGGACTGTCGGTGAAGCCCGCAAAATTCACCGATTCCACGCGCGGATGATCGCGGAGGAATTCGGCAACCTTGCTCGCGTTCTCCACGTGCCGCTCGACCCGCAGGGCGACCGTTTCGATGCCTTGCAATAATAGAAACGCATTCATCGGCGAGAGCACGGCGCCCATGGTGCGCTGGTACACGCTGCGGCAGCGGCCGATGAAGGCGGCGGCACCATAGTGATCGGTGTACACCAGTCCATGGTAGGACTCGTCGGGTTGCGTGAACATGGGGTAGCGGGCGGCGTTGTCCTTCCACGAGAACGTGCCGCAGTCGACGACGATGCCGCCGAGCGTGGTGCCATGGCCGCCCATGAATTTCGTCAATGAGTGGACGATGACGTCCGCACCGTAATCGACCGGGCGGACCAATATCGGTGTCGGGACCGTGTTGTCGACGATGAGCGGCATGCGATGGCGATGCGCGACGGCGGCGAGCGCTTCGAGGTCGCACACGTTGCCGGCAGGATTGCCGACGGTTTCGCAAAATATCGCGCGCGTGTCGTCGTCGACCAGGGACTCGATATCGGCGGCACGGTCGGATTTCGCGAAACGCACCTGCACGCCCATCTTCGGCAGAATATGCGCAAACAGGGTGTAGGTCGTGCCGTAGAGCTGCGGCACCGATATGATGTTGCGGCCCATTTCCGTGACGTTCAACGCCGCGTAATACAGCGCGGTTTGCCCCGAACTCACACTCAAGGATTCGACTCCGCCTTCGAGCTCGGTGACGCGCCGCTCGAGAATATCGCTGGTCGGATTACTGATTCGGCTGTATCGATAGCCCGGCACTTCGAGGTTGAACAGCGCGGCGCCGTGCTCGGCACTGTCGAACGAGTACGCGGCCGTCTGGTAAATCGGCACGGCCACCGCCTTGGTCGTCGGGTCCGAGTCGAAGCCTGCGTGAATTGCGATGGTTTCTAGCTTCATTGCTGCGAGTTTTCGTTGCAAAAGTGCCGACAGTGTAACTCGAACGCCGTGGGCAGTCGTGGTACGGTTCGCAATTCCCAAGATAGCGGCCAAATGAATATTCCTGTGACAGAACCCATGGAAGCGAATGCGAAATTCGCGCGCGAGGCGTGGATCCGCGCCCTGGAACGGACGGCCTCCATCGACCGTCTGGGGGTGACGCTGCCGGCGTTGATCGGCCGCCTGGCGCTCGAATTCGATGCGGCGCCCGCGCTCGAGTCGACCGAAGCCACCTTGAGCTATCGGGCGCTCGCGATCCGCTGCAACCAGTACTCGCGCTGGGGACTCGCGGAGGGCCTGCGGCCCGGGGACACGGTCGGCTTGATGATGCCGAATTGCGCAGAATACATGGCAATTTGGCTGGGTCTTACGCGCATCGGCGTCGTAGTCGCCCTGATCAACAACAATCTGGCGGGCGACGCGTTGATTCATTCGATCAGCATCGTCGCGCCGCGAGCGGTCATCGTCGGGAGCGACTTGGCTTCGCGGTTGGTGGCTGCGCGCGCGCGCCTGGAGTCGGGTCTGTCCTGCTGGGTGTATGGCCACGGCGCTCAAGATCTCGCACCTCTGGCGCCTGCACTCACTGGATTGTCAGGCGACGAATTGCGGGATTCGGAGTACATGCCGCCGCGGCTCGATGCCACCGCGCTCTATATCTACACGTCGGGCACCACCGGTCTGCCCAAGGCAGCCAAGGTCAGCCATTACCGCGTGATGCAATGGAGCCATTGGTTCGCGGGCTTGATGGATACTCGGCCGACCGACCGCATGTTCAATTGCCTGCCGCTCTACCACAGCGTGGGGGGCGTGGTCGCGACCGGCGCCACCTTGGTGAGCGGAGGCGCGGTGGTGATTCGCGCCCGGTTCTCCGCGTCTGACTTCTGGCGCGACGTGCGCGATGAACGCTGCACCTTGTTCCAGTACATCGGCGAACTATGCCGCTACCTCGTCAACGCGCCGCATCAGGAAATTGAAACCGCGCACCGGCTCCGCATCGCCTGCGGAAACGGCCTGCGGCCGGAAGTCTGGGAGATCTTCCAGAACCGCTTCAAAATCCCGAGAATCCTAGAGTATTACGCTTCCACCGAAGGCAATTTTTCGCTCTACAACTGCGAGGGACGCCCCGGCGCGATCGGCAAGATACCGTCGTTTCTCGCGCATCGCCTGCCCGTGGCGCTGCTGCGGTTCGATGTGGAAAGCGGCGAGCCGTGGCGCAACGCCGACGGATTCTGTGAGCGTTGCCAACCCAACGAGATCGGTGAAGCGGTTGGTTTGATCCCCGGCGCAGGCAAAGAGCTTGCGGGCCGATTCGAAGGCTATGCGGACCCGGAAGCATCCGCGCGCAAGGTGTTGCGCAATGTCTTCAAGGACGGGGATTCTTGGTATCGCACCGGCGACCTGATGCGCCGCGACGAGCGCGGGTTCTACTACTTCGTGGACCGGGTCGGCGAGACTTACCGCTGGAAGGGCGAGAACGTCTCGACCGCGGAAGTGCTGACCGCGCTCACGGCGAGCCCCGGTGTCCTCGACGGTGTGGTCTACGGTGTTGCCGTGCCCGGCGCGGATGGCCGCGCGGGAACCGCTGCATTGGTGGTGAATGCGGAGTTCGATCTCGCGGCTTTCCGCGCTGACTTGAGGCTGCGCCTCCCCGCGTACGCACGGCCGGTATTCCTGCGGCTGCTGGACAGCATCGAGTCCACGGGCACGTTCAAGCCGCGCAAGCAGGACTTGATCGATGCAGGGTTCGATCCCGCTCGCATCAAGGACAAGCTGTATTTCGACGATCCGCAAAGCCAAGCCTACGTACCTCTCGACGCTTCGCTCTATGCGGCGATTACGGCCGGGGCTATCCGCTTCTGATCAGAAAGCGCGCGGCCTCGTCCAGGCCGAAGGTGCCTCACTAGGCGTTGGGACGCACCAGCTTGCCGGCCGCCGTGAATTCCAAGGCGGGCACGAAGCGCAACATCGCCGGCACCTTGTGGGGCGCGAGGGTTCGACGGCAGGCATCGAGCAGGTCGTTCTTGACGGCATCCGGGGTTTCCGGGCTCGCCGGATCTGCCAGAACCACGTCGGCCACCGCCACCGCGCCGGTGATGGGATTGCGCCGCGCCCGGACCAAGGACATGCGCACCCGGGGATCGGCGTTCAGTACCGACTCGACCTCTTCCGGATACACCTTGAGGCCGCCGACGTTGATGACGCCGCCCACGCGGCCCCGGAAATAGTAGCGTCCGCCCTCGAGCTCGACCATGTCGCCGGTATCGACGTAACCGTCGTCGCTGACGAGAACGCCCGGCTCGGCGCCGAGGTAGCGGGCCGCGTTGCGGCGGGAGCGGATTCGCAGCGTGTGATCGACGACTTTGAGCTCGATCTCACCGGAGGGATTGTCCACGAACGCCAGCGGAAATCCGGCGAGGCCATCGTTCACGTCAAAGGCTACTCCCGCTTCGGTCGACGCAAAGGCGTGTGCGATCCGCGCGTTCGGGTAGACGGCGCGAAGATTGTCCAGCACCGCCTGATCGGCGACTTCACCCGACAGTCTGACGTACTCGGGCTTCAGGATGGCGGCGTGGCCGCTCATGAGCGCGCGCCGCCAGTGTGATGGGGTGCCGGAGATATGCGTGACTCCGGCCGCAGCGGCGCGCGCGAGGAAGTCAGGCGTCGGCTCGCCCGAACTCGAGAGCACCAGCGGCGAGCCTGACAACACGGCGCGCAAATAAATCTGCAGGCCGCCGTAGCGGCGAATGTCGTAGAAGGTACTCCAGATCGATCGTGCACCGGACTGCGCCTGCGTCGGCAGAGCGCCGCCGAGACTTTGCAGGGTATGGAGGACGAGCTTCGGCGTACCCGTGGTGCCGGAGGTCAGCAAAATCCACTCCGTCGCGAAGCCCGCGGCCCGCTCGACGGGTCCTGGAACAGGCTGCGGCGTCACTACGTAAGGCGCCAAGGAGTCGAGGGCCGCGGAGCCGGGCGCTCGGGGCGCTTCCAGGACGATGGCGTCGGCTTGCGCCGTTGCCGCGACCCCGGCGAGCTGCTCGGGCGTGAGGTCGGGGGTGCACAGGACCATTCGCCGTGCGACGCCGTCGAGCTCGATCAGCGCGAGCGCCGTCGGCAACTGCTCACGCGTCGCGATGAGCACCGAGCGGCCGCGCAGCGATTCGAGCGCAGATCCGAAGGTCGATCCCGCCCTCAATTGCTCGAGCGCGACCAAGGCGCCGCGGCCGTGGAATTTGCCGCTGACCGCTGCGCCGGACGGCGCTATGAAATCCCACAGAGAGCTCACTTCAGGCTTCTTCCTCATCCCGTTGAAGGCAAAGTCTATGGCAACACGGGGCTCGGGAACAAAGAACTGCGTCATCGATATTGCAAATACGAATCATTCTCGATAGCATTTATACTCGCATTTCGCGCGCGGGCGACGAATTCGCCGGGCGGGACCAATGATTTCGAAGAACGAAGGCTCCACACCATGATTCGCATTTCATCCGCTCGCATCACGACTCCGAAGACGGTGCGAATCGCCGTGCTGATGGCGGCGGCACTGTGCACGGCGGCAACCGCCGCCGCCGCGGACTCCGGCGGCAAGCAATCCAAGGAGCAGCGGCAGATTCAGGCATTGCAGCAGCAGTTGGCGGCGGTGCAGGCGCAGATGAAGCTGCTGGCCGAACAGAATCAGACGCTGCAGCAGAAGGAACTCGATCTCGAGCGGCAAGTGGCGCAGCAAGCCGCTGCCACGCAGGCGGCTGCCGCGCAGGCGTCAGTGGCAAGGGCGCCGGTGCCGCTTGCGCAGGCGATGTCCGGCGTAGCTCCCGCCGCCGCGTCTGCATCAGGCGCGACGGCGCCGGCCGGCACGGCGCCTGCTTCGGCCGGTTCGGCGTTTTCCAACGTGCGGCTATGGGGTTACGGCGAGATCTACTACACCCGTCCGACCCGCGACCCGGGCAAGGCGCAGGCGGATCTCGCGCGCGCGGTGTTCGGCATCGGCTATGCGTTCGACAGCCGCACGGAGTTCAATTCTGAGTACGAAGTAGAGCATGCGATCGCGTCGTCCACGGACTCGGGCGAGTTCGAGGTCGAGCAGTTCTATGTCGATCGCCGGCTGAACGATGCGGCGACGCTGCGGGCGGGACTCTACTTGATGCCGTTCGGCCTGCTGAACGAGCACCACGAGCCGACGAATTTCTACGGCGTGCAGCGCAACTTCGTCGAGACCTTGATCATCCCGAGCACCTGGCGCGAGGGCGGCTTCAATGTCCACGGCGACATCGCGCAGGGCTTTAGCTGGAATGCCGGGGTCACCACGGGGTTCGACCTATCGAAGTGGAACTACACCCCGGAGTTTCCGCTGTATGCGACGGCGCTCGACATCGTGCGCAGCGGCGCTGCGCCGTTGCAGGCGACGCATCAAGAGCTGCAGCTCGCCAATGCTCACGACTTGAGCCAGTACGTCGCGCTCGGCTACTACGGTGTGCCGGGACTCAACCTGGGCGCGGCGATCAGCAGCGGCAAGGCGGTCAAGGTCCCGGCTGCGCCGAATGCGCCGCTCTTGGGAAGTCAGCGCGTGACTCTCTGGGAAGCGCACGCACGGTGGACGCCGGCGAAGTTCGACCTATCGGCGTTGTACGCCCATGGCTCGATCAGCAACTTAGGGAATGCGAACGCCGCCAATCCGGGATCGCCCAATCCGATTCCCTCGGAATTCTATGGGTATTTCGCGCAGGCGGCGTACGGGCTGTGGGAGCACGGCGACTACCGGCTTGCTCCCTTCGTGCGCTGGGAACGCTACAACATGGGCTCGCGCTATGCCGGCACCGCGGGTCCGGTGGTGCCCACCGGGTTGGTCCCGCTCTCGGCGAGCCCAAGCGACTACGGTTACTGGCCGCGCAATCAAGACCGCGTGTGGACCGTGGGGGCCAACTTCTACACCACGCCTCACGTCGTGTTCAAAGTGGATTACCAGTGGTTCGACCTCAACAGCGATCTCAGCCGCTTCGACTTAGGATTGGGTTTGAATTTCTGAAGGGGAACCTTTCGGTTGAGCCGGCGCCGGTTCAGCGGCTCGCTGCAAGGCGTTGGCCGCCGGGATTCGTACCAGAAGGATGGTGCTGCCCGAGGCCGGACTTCTCACCTCCAACCGGCCGCCGAGGGCGCGGACGCGGTGGCGCATGGAGGCCAAGCCGTGCGAGCCAATGGCGGTAAGCCGATCGGCGGGGATGCCTTTGCCGTCGTCCGCAATCCGCATGACGATGGCGTCTCCATCCAGTCCCAAAGTGAGGTCCACGGACGCCGCCTCCGCATGCTTCAGGATATTCGTGAAGGCCTCTTGCGCAATGCGGAACAAAGCGATGGCTGCCTCGGAGGTGAACTTCGGCTCTTCATCCGGATACACTTCTGTGCACTCGAGGCCGGCGTTGCCGCAGGTCTCTTTCAATTGCCAGCGCAGCGCGGCGAACAATCCCACGTTGTCCAGCAGCGTCGGCCGCAGTTCCTCGATGATCCGCCGCTTCAGATCTACGCCGGCGGAAAGGCTTTGCTGCACGCGGTGCAGCCGCTGCTTCATGTCGGGATCGTCGCGGGCGAGATGTTGTTCCGCCCATGAAAGATCCATGCGGGCGCCCACCAGCAGGCCGCCGAGTTCATCGTGCAATTCGCGCGCCAGAACGGCCTTTTCGCGCTCCGACACGTTTTGCAGATGGGTCGACAGTTCGACGAGCTCGCGATTCCGCTCCTCCGCCTCGCGTTCGAGCCGCAGCTTCTGATCGCGCAGTTCCGCGGTCTGCAGGGTGCGGCGCCGCAGGTCCAGGTACACCAGACGCGCGGCGATGCCCACCAACAACATGTTGAAAATCGTTCCCGTGACGGTGATCCAACGGCTCTGCGTCAAGGATCTGGACCAGTGATCTTCCGCCACCAGGTGCTCCGCGGATTCACGCTCGCGCAATTGCTCCAGGACATCGTTGACGGCCTCGCCGGCATCCGAGCCGACGCTGGTCTTGACCAGCGCGATCGCAGCCGAGGTGCCCTGAGATTTCTGTATCGCGACCAGCATCGCAAGATCCGCGAGCCGTTTGCCGATCAGCACATGCAGCGTGCGCATGTCGGCGAGATCGGGGTCGGAACCCCTGTACGCCGACTGCAGCCGCTCCAGCCGGGGTTCCACGTCGGCGACGTAGGCGTCGTAGCGCTCGAGGAATTTCTGATCGCCGGTCAGCAGGAAGCTGCGCTGCGCGGCCACCGATCGGGAGACCCCGATCTGCAATTGATCGATGAGGTGTTCGCGCTGCGCGGACTTTTGCAGGCGCTCGCTCGCTTCCTGCAAGCGTTCCTGACCCGCGCCGGTCAGGAAGAACAACGCCGCCAGGAAACCGATGATCAGAAACGGGGGCACCGCGACGTACCACCGGCCGAGTCCGTCGAGGGCTTCGCCTAGAATATTCACGCAATCCACTGTACTAGAATTCGCGGGAAACGCGAATGTCGTGGCGGCGCGTCAGTAGACGCCCAGGCTCACCGTGTCGGCCAGATCTTCGGTCTTGAAATCGACCGGCACCGCTATCACCGGAACCCGCACCCGGCCCTCGAGCCAGGTCTCGAACGCCGCGAGCGGCATGGGTTTCGCGTACAAGTAGCCCTGTGCGATATCGCAGCCGAAATCGCGCAGGCGAACCGCCGCCTCGTCGGTCTCGATGCCTTCGGCGACCACTTGGAGTCCGAGGCCGTGACCCATGTCGATGGCCGCTCGAACCACGGGTGCGAATTCCGGATCGGACTCCAATCCCTGCACGAAGCTGCGATCGATTTTGACTTCGTGGACCGGCAAGCGAACCAGATGGCTGAGCGAGGAATATCCGGTTCCGAAGTCGTCGATGGAGAGACTGACGCCGAGTGCGGCGATGGCGTCGAGAACGCGCAGCGCCCGCGTGGGATCTTCGATGAAGCCGCTCTCGGTGAGCTCCAAAGTCAACAGCGCCGGCGGCAGCTGATGGCGGGTCAGCAGGCTGGCGACGCGAGAATCCAGCCGCACATCGCCGATGTCGTCGACGCTGATGTTCACGGCCAGCACCAGGGCCTTGCCCGCCCGCCGCCACAGTGCGCCTTGTGCGATGGCATGATCCAGCGTCCAGCGGGTCAACCGCCGTATGAATCCGGTTTGCTCGGCGAAGGGGATGAAGTCCGCGGGACAGAGCAGTCCGCGCGTCGGGTGCTGCCAGCGCAGCAGGACCTCGGCGCCGGTCACGCGTCCGGTCTTCAGCTCGATCTTGGGCTGGAAGAACAGGCGCAGCTCATCGTGTTCGACGGCGTGGCGCAGCTCGCCCAACAGCGAGAGCTGGTCCCGAGCCGCCGGTTTCAGCGCCTCCTCGTAGATCGCGAGCGCGCGCTTCTCGCGGCGAGCGTGCTCCAACGCCAGATCGGCGCAGCGCATCAGCTCATCGGCCGAGTTGGATCCTTCGGCGGCGAGCGTCAATCCCAAGGTCGCGGTGATGTCGATGGGCTGCGCTTCGACGAATACCGGGTCGGCGAGCGCCATGACCAGCGAGGTTCCCCAGGCCTGCAGGCTCGCCGCGTTCCGCAATTGAGTGAAGGCGGCGAATTGGTCCGCCGCGAATCGAGCCACCGCCGATTCCACTGACGGCACCGCCGCCAGACGCGCTGCCATCTTGATGAGCACGGCATCGCCCACCGAATATCCCAGATGTTCGTTGATGCGACGAAAGCGGTCCAAATTGATGACGGCGACCGCGATCGGCGCCCCGCCGGCATCCGCCAATGCACGGCTCAAGGCCGCGCCGAATGCGGTGCGATTCATGAGACCCGTCAGCGAATCTTCATAGGCCAGCCGCCTGATCGATTGGTCGCGCGATTGCACCGCGGTCTGCATGAGCTGCAGCCCTTCGGCGAGCACGCCGAGCTCATCGCGCCGCTGCACGTTCAAGGTCGCGTCGTAGGTGCCGGTGCGCATCTGATCGACGGCTTGCGTCAAGTCCTGCAGCGGCCTCGTGATATTGCGCGCGAGCCAAAAGGCGGCGAGGGCGGAGGCGACCAAGCTGACTGCGGCGATCAAGAACAGCACCTTGGTCAGACGCTCAAAGGGCGCCCGTGCGTCCGCCAGCGAGCGCGACAGGACCGCGACCACTTCGGCGTTGCCCCACTTGGACATTTCGATGCGCCGGGTAACGACGTCGGATGGGCGCGCGCCGCCGGCCGGCACCGTGCTCGCCACATCCGTCCAATGACCGCCGGAATTCACCGACAGCGTCACCGCGAGGCCCGTGATGTCCGCGAGTTCCCGAGCGGCCTTGTCGTCGAGTTCGAAACCCATGGCGATCCACGCCACCGGCAGGGGGCTGCGCACCGACACGGTGACGAGCTGGAAAATGCGGCCGTTGTCGACCATCAAGCTCGTCGCGCTGTCGGCCATGCTGCCCCTTTGCACGGGCGACAGGGGAAAGGGCGAGCCTGCCGATACATGCAGGCCGGAGGCGGCAATGACGTCGCCGTCGAGCGAGGTCAGCACCACCATGGCGGCGCCGATGCGCTGCCCGCTGTTCTCCAGAACCGAGACCAGCGTGTCGGTGTCGCGGCTCGCGACTGCTTCGCGGAATCCGTAGTCGGAGGCGACCGCTTGCGCCGCCTGGGTCAGCTGGCGACGATTGCTTTCCAACAGGCGTGAGAACACGGAGGCGCCGACGTCGAGCTGCCGCTGCACCTCGCGTTCGGCATTACCGCGATTCGTGGCCGATACCGCGCCCAGTGCCGCGGCCAGCACTGCGGCCAGCAGCAGAAGAAATGTGACCGCAATTCGGGTACCCAGCGCCACGGACGGTTGCTAGAGCCGCGCCGCGACCGTTGAAACCAACACCCGGGAAGTGACACCGCGCATAAGTACTCGATAAAGTCTTAGGTTAAACGCGCTTGGGGTTCAAGGCTGTGCGCTCGGACACAAATATTCCGCAGCCGGCACGGCGCGTCGGCATCTGTGACCCACGTCTCTGTAGCTGGGCTATTGATGCGAAGCCGCTTAACATGGCTCTCATGCCCACCGTTCGCCTCGACAAAGTTACCTTGAGTTTCGGCCTCAAACCGCTGTTGGATGATGCCGATCTGCAAATTCGCAGGGGCGAACGCGTCTGCCTGCTCGGGCGCAACGGCGAGGGCAAGTCTTCGTTGCTGCAGCTCATTACTCGTCAAATCGTCCCGGACAGCGGCGAGGTGTGGGTGCGCCCCGGCACGCGAGTCGCGAGTCTGGACCAGGAAGTGTCGCCGTCGAGCGATGCCTCGGTGCGCGACGTGGTCATGAGCGGCATCCTGGCCGGCGCGGCCGACTCCGGCGCGATGGTGCAGCGGGCGGCGCCGCACGAGGATTGGCAAGCCGAACTGCAGGTGGAGCAGATCATCTCGCGCCTGCAACTCGATCGCGATGCGGCGATGAGTGCCCTGTCGGGCGGCTGGAGGCGGCGGGTGATGCTCGGACGCGCATTGGTCGCGAAGCCCGACCTCTTGTTGCTGGACGAGCCGACCAATCATCTGGATATCGATGCCATCACGTGGCTCGAAGACATGATGCTGGACTTCGACGGCGCGTTGCTGTTCATCAGCCACGATCGCGCCTTCGTGCGCCGGCTGGCGACGCGGATCGTGGAGCTCGATCGGGGACAGCTGCGTGTCTGGCCGGGCAGCTATGACGAGTACGTTCTGCAGAAGCGCGCGGCGCTCGAGGTCGAGGCCAAGCACGCGGCGCTATTCGACAAGAAGCTGGCTCAGGAAGAGGTTTGGATTCGCCAGGGTGTGGAGGCGCGGCGCACGCGCAACGAAGGCAGGGTACGCGCGCTCAAACAGCTGCGCATCCAGCGCGCCGAACGGCGCGAGCGCATCGGGCAGGTGGAGATTCGGGCGCAGGATGCGGCGCCGTCCGGCAAGCTGGTGTTCGAGGCGGTCCACGTCACTCATACGTTCGGCGGGCCGCCGGTCATCGCGGATTTTTCCGCGCGCATACAGCGCCTCGACCGCATCGGCATCATCGGCCCCAACGGCTGCGGCAAGACGACGCTGATCAAGCTCTTGGTCGGGGATTTGGAACCCACCTCGGGCGAGATCCGCCGCGGCACCAATTTGCTGCCCGCCTACTTCGACCAGCAACGCGAACAGCTGAATCCGGCCGCCTCCATCATGGACAACGTCACCGGCGGCAGCGGCGATACGGTCACCATCGATGGCCAACCGCGGCACGTGTCGGGCTACCTGCGCGATTTCTTGTTTCCGCCGGAGCGGCTGCGTGCGCCGGTCAGCATGCTCTCGGGCGGCGAGCGCAACCGCTTGTTGCTGGCGCGCCTGTTCGCGCGGCCGAGCAATCTCTTGGTGATGGATGAACCGACCAACGATCTGGATGCCGATACTCTGGAGCTATTGGAAGAGATGGTTGCAAACTATGCGGGCACTCTGCTCCTCGTCAGCCACGACCGGGCATTTCTCGACAATGTGGTGACCAGCACGCTGGTGTTCGAAGGCGGCGCCCAGGTCAACGAGTATGTGGGCGGCTACAGCGATTGGCTGCGCCAGCGCAGGGCCGTCGACGCCGCTGCGCCCGCGTCCGCCCGCGCGGCGTCCGCGGCGACCGAGGCCGCGCCGTCCGACGCCGCGCCCGCTCGATCCAGGGCGCGGCGCCTGTCCTACAAGGAACAGCGCGAGCTCGAGGCGCTCCCGGAAAAAATTCAGCTGCTCGAGGCCGAACAACTAGAGCTGCAGGCGGCGATTGCCGATCCGGCACTGTTCCGGGGTCCCGTCGCGCGCGGCACGGCCGCCTTGCAGCGTCTGCAGTCGCTGGCGGCGGAAATCGAGACCGCGTACTCGCGCTGGCATGAACTGGAATCTTGAGGCTCGCTCGAGGCTAGTACCGCCGGGCGCGCAGCGCACTCACCGGCGCGGGCGACGGCCGATGAGATCGCTGGGATTCGGCAGCGCCCCGCCGGCGGCGTCGGGAATCACCAGGGATGATGCCTGTTCGCGGCGCAGCTCCTGCAATTCCCGCATGGTTTGCTGGACGGCCGTTTCCGCGGCCGCGCCGAATTTTTCGATCGCCGCGTTCAGCGTCGCGGCGTCGAGCTCGAAGCTGATCGGGACGGCGCCCATCGGCGTCATGACCTGTGCCTGTCCGATAAACAGTACCTGCCGCGCGGAATCCTCTCTGCCATCCGCAGCCACCGGCGTCAAGCGGCGGATCGTGCCGACCTTGCGATCGGTGAAAATCTCTTCGCGATAAATCTGTGTCGAGTCCATGGTTGCCTGGCGGTTATCGGTGGTGGAACTCATGCGTGGGCTACCCCTTGTGATCGTTGCAGAAAGCCAAAGCTCAACCCTAGCAGTTTGCAGCGCTGCCTGGGAGGCCCTGCTACGATACCTCGCTTGGCACACCCGAGCACAACTCACAAGGTCCCCGCATGGACCACCTTGCTAGGCATCGCCCTGTTCGGGCTGGCCCTGTTCTGGCTGCATCACTTGCTGGGTCAATACCGCTGGCGGGACATCCTCGCTCACGTTCACGCGATCTCCTCCGTGAAACTGTTGCGGGCAGGGCTGTTTACGCTCGCCGGCTACGGCTGCCTGACCTTGTACGACGCGCTTGCCGTGCGCTTTGCGGGCGCGCACGTTCCATATCCTCGCATTGCCTTGATCTCGTTCATGGGCTATGCGATCGGCCACAACGTGGGCCTCAACACGCTGAGCGGCGGGGCGGTTCGCTATCGAGCCTATTCGGCTCTCGGCCTCGGCGCGAAACAGATCGCCACCATCATCGCGTTCGGCACGGTCACATTTTTATTGGGCGCCGGATTGCTGCTCGGGCTTTCGCTGCTGACGCAGGCAGGCATGTCGGGTTCGGTGCTGCATGTGCATGCCTCGCTCGCCAAGGTCGCGGGCGGCATGCTGCTCGCGGCGGTCACCGCGTATCTCTGGTTGGTGTGCACACGGGATGGGCCGCTGCGGTATCGGCGCCTCGTGATTCCGATGCCCAAACCGCGCGTCGCGTTCGCGCAGGTCGCCGTGGCGTGCGCCGACCTCTTGTGCGCGGCAAGCGTCTTGTACGTGCTGTTGCCGCCGCAGGCCGAGATCGGGTTCGGGGCGTTCGCCGGCCTCTATCTGATCGCGATTGCCGCCGGCGTGATCAGCAATGTTCCCGGCGGCATCGGCGTATTCGAAGCCATCTTGCTGCTGCTGCTGCCGTCCATGCCGAAGGGCAGCCTGCTGGGCGCCCTGGTCGCCTATCGCGCCATTTACTATTTCGCTCCCTTTGCCGTGGCTCTGGCATTGCTGGGGGCGCACGAAGTCTGGGTGCATCGCGCGCCCGCTGTGCGCTTGGTGCGGCTCGGGCGAACCTTTCTGATTGCCGTCACGCCTCAGGCCATCGCGATTGCCGTGTTCCTGGCGGGCGCCGTGCTGCTGTTCTCGGGCGCTACACCCGGACTTGGGCCACGCCTGGACCTGCTGCGGGATTTCGTGCCGCTGCCCATTCTCGAGTTGTCGCATCTGCTCGGCAGCGCCGTGGGGGTGGGCCTGTTGGTGATTGCCCACGGCCTGTATCGGCGGCTCGACGCTGCATGGTGGCTGACGATCTGGCTGCTGTGCGCCGGAATACTGCTGTCCCTGCTCAAGGGATTCGACTATGAAGAGGCCACGGTTCTAGGTCTGGTCGTCATCGTCCTGGTATTGGCCCGCGGCCGCTTTCTGCGGCGCACGTCCTTGATCGAACAGCACTACTCAGGCCCCTGGATCGTCGCTCTCGTCTTGGTGCTCATCACCGCCGCTTGGCTGGTGGTCTTTGCCAATCGGCATGTGCCGTACGGCAACCAACTATGGTGGGAATTCGCGTTCGAGGCCTCGGCGCCGCGGAGCCTCCGCGCCTCGCTGTTCGCGGCCGTGATTGCGGCGGCGTATGGACTGTGGCGCCTGTTGCGGCCGGCGAAGCCGCCGGCGGCGGTGCCGCGCGACGCGGATCTGGAACGCGTCGAGACATTGATCACCGACGTCGACGACAGCACCGCCAATCTTGCGCTGCTCGGCGACAAGACCCTGCTGTTCAACGCGGAGCGCACGGCCTTCATCATGTACCAGGAGGCCGGCCACAGCTGCGTGGCGATGGGGGACCCGGTCGGTCCGATCGAGGCCTGCGAACCTTTGGCTTGGGAGTTTCTGGAGAATTGCGATGTGATGGCGGTCTCGCCGGTGTTCTATCAGGTCAAGCCGCAAAATCTGCCCTTGTACATCGATCTCGGGTTGAACCTCAGCAAACTCGGCGAGGAGGCACGCGTGCCGCTCGACTCGTTTTCGCTGGAGGGTTCCGCCCGCGCCGACCTGCGCCAAGCTCACCGGCGTGCGAACCGCGACGGCGCGGCGTTCGAGATCGTGCCGCGCGCGAATGTCGGCGCGATTCTACCGGAACTGCGCGCGGTGTCCGACGCCTGGCTTGCGGAAAAGAACACGGCCGAGAAACGCTTTTCCCTGGGATTCTTCGATGACCGCTACATCATGCACTTCGATTGCGGGGTGGTTCGCCGCGGCGGCGCAATCGTCGCCTTCGCCAATATCTGGCGCGGGGCCTCGAATGAACTGTCGGTGGATCTCATGCGCTACAACGACGCCGCGCCGAAAGGCGTCATCGATTATCTGTTGATCGAGTGCATGCTGTGGGGCAAATCCTCAGGCTATCACTGGTTCAATCTGGGAATGGCCCCGCTCTCGGGATTGGAAGAGCACGCTCTCGCACCGGCCTGGCACAAGATCGGCCGCATGGTGCAGCGCTACGGCGAGATGTTCTATCCCTTCGAGGGCTTGAGAAAATACAAGGAGAAATTCCTGCCGGTTTGGCGCCCCCGATATCTCGCGGCGCCGCACGGCTTGGGGATGGCCGGCGCGCTGCTCGACGTCACTGCGCTCATTTCCGGCGGCGTCGGCAAGGTTCTCAGAAAGTAGTTACGGGTGGTGAGCGGGGTAAGGATCGGCTGGCAGGGTGGAAGGCGCTGCACGGCAACGGGGAGGACAGTTGCCGTGCAGCGCCTTCCACCCTACGAGCCGAACGCTCGCACCGCTCGTCAGTCGGAACCCGTCTTTCTGCGCGCGAGCGCAGACCGGTACCCCCAGGCCCTCCTCCTAAACGAATTCGGTTTGAATCTTGTGCGCGACCTCGCGCATCTTCGGCAGGAATTGCTCGACCGCGGTGCGCAGCGGCACTGCGGTCGCGGCGTAGCGAACGGTGACTGTGGCCAGCACTCGATCTCTTA
>DASWEO010000308.1:0-3892 GCA_036394715.1 Steroidobacteraceae bacterium | reverse complement strand
TGTGATCTTCATCACGCGCCATGGGGATATCCGGATGAGCGTTCGGGCAATGAAGGCCGGCGCCTTCGACTTCCTGACCAAGCCCTTCCGGGATCAGGACGTGCTCGATGCGATTCAGGCGGCGATCGAGCGCGATAGGGACAGGCGCCGGGACGCCGCGCTCGTCTCCGATCTGCGGCAGCGCTACGCCACCCTGACCGAGCGCGAGCGGCACATCATGAGATTTGTCGTCATCGGGCGCGCGAACAAGCAGATCGCCGCCGAGCTCGCTCTGAGCGAGATGACGGTGAAGGTTCATCGCGGCCAAGTCATGCGGAAGATGCGGGCCCGCTCCCTGCCCGAGCTCGTGCGCACAGCCGACCGGCTGGCCGGGGCCTGCTCTAACGTCGTAGGCGATCTCTATCAAAATCGTAGCGCGAGCAGACCTTCGTCTCCTGAATCTGTCCCAGCCGCGGACGAACACGCTCGTGCAAATGGGTTTGCGCGATCCCGTGGGACTCATCTCGCTCTCGCGAATCTATAGCGCTGCTCCCGCCTGCCGGCGATTCCTACTCCTGAAGCCAGGGGGGCAACTCCGGGGGCAACTGCCATGCTTGGATTTCGGATACCATAGTGCTATCAAGGGGTTCCGGGGATTCTTGGTTAGCCCCCGGCATTCATTCTTGCTGCGTTGCAGCGGGTTCCCGGTTCTGACGTTTCCGCGGAAACGCCCGCGGTGACCTCAGGCGAACGCTCGCTGCCGCCGGCGCGATAACCACAAACCCTCGCCCGCGTAGATCAGCAGCGCCGCCCAGATGAGCGCGAAGCCGATGGCGCGCGTGCGCGCGAACGGTTCGTGAAACGCGAACACGCCGCACGCGAACTGCAATGTCGGCGCGATGTATTGAAGTACTCCGACGGTGGAGTACGGAAGCCGGCGCGCTCCGTACGCGAACAGGAAGAGCGCGATCGCTGTCAGCGGCCCGCTTCCGATCAGCAGTGCATGGATCGCTGGTCCCGCATGACCCAGCGCGCCGGTGCCCGCCGACTCACACCAGAAAAGATACGCCACGGCGAACGGGAGCAGCACGAGCGTTTCGGTGGCGAGCCCGGGCAGCGATTCGACTTTCACGACCTTGCGGATGAGACCGTAGGTTCCAAACGACAATGCCAGAGTCAGCGCGATCCACGGCGGACTGCCGGCCATGATGGTGAGATAGACGACACCGGTTGCTGCCAGCGCAACCGCGATCCATTGCGCGCGGGTCAGTCTCTCGGACAGCAGGGCCACTCCGAGCAACACATTGACCAGCGGGTTGATGAAATATCCCAGACTGCTCTCGACCACATGGCCGTTCGCGACGGCCCAGACATAGACTATCCAGTTGGTGGTTATCAACGTCGCGCTGACGGCGAGTCGCCAGACGACGCTGCGATTTGCCAGGGTGGCGCGTAGGCTGGACAGCTCACCTCGTATTGCCATCCAGACGAGCACGAAGATGCACGACCAGACCACGCGATGTGCGATGACCTGGAACGGCGAGACCTGCTGCAGCGGGCGCAAGTAGAGAGGAAATACGCCCCAAATCGCGAACGCAGCGGCGGCGGCGGTGAAACCCTTGCTGGTCTTCGTCATGCGAAATTCTCAACTCATTCCGGGAATAAACCGCGGCCGCCCTCAGTCTTTTACGACGTCGCCGGCAAGAACCGTTTCTCGCCGCGCTCGACGGGCACTGTGCGGACCGAACGTTCTCGAGGGGGCGAATATCATGAAGTATAGACTGGCTGCGCTGATGGTTTGGATGTTCGGCACGCAAGGGCCGCTACAGGCGGAAGCTGCGCAGCAGCCTGCGACCGAGGCGCCGGCGGGCTTTGATACTCCCACGCTCGTCAAGAATCCCGGCTCCAAGAGCCAAAGCAACGGAATTGCCGAGCCACCCGGCGACAGTTTTGCGCTGGACCAGCAGATCTATGAAACGCAGCACGACGTGAACAGCGGACTGGGTCCGGTGTTCAACGGCCGCGCATGCGCCGAATGCCATCAGAACCCCGTCACCGGCGGCGCCAGCCAATTTACCGAGCTGCGGGTCGGGCATCTCGACGCCGACGGCAACTTCGTGAATCCCACGGTGCTCATCGACCACGGCGCGGCCCGCATTTCCGGCCGTTCTATCATCAACGATCGGGCGGTTCTGCCCGAAGCGCAGGAGCACATCCCGGTGAGCGAAAGCATCCGGGCCCTGCGCGCTGCGCTGAACACGCTCGGAGACGGATTCGTCGAAGCGATAGACGACAGTACGTTGCTCGCCATTGCGGCCAGGCAGCCCGAGCAGAGCGGAGGCCGGATTCATGGCGAAGCCATCGATGTTGCCGTCCTGGAGGCGCCGGGCCAGACCCGCATCGGCCGCTTCGGCTGGAAAGACCAGCACAGCAGTCTGCTCTCGTTCATCGGGGACGCCTACCTGAACGAGATGGGAGTCACGAACCGCCTTCGGCCCAAGGACGTGACGACCGTAGGGAAGGTTACGCCGGATCCGGAAGATGTTCCTGATGAGCTGGGGTTGGCCGACATCGATCACTTTGCGCAGTTCGTCCGCGGCACGAAAGTTCCGCCGCGCGATACGACCCTGGCGGCAACCCCGACAGCGCTTGCGGGCGAGCATCTATTCGCGCAGATCGGCTGCGGCGCCTGCCATGTCTCATCGATCACGACGGCCCGGCCCGGCACCGTCATCAACGGCGGCGCATTCCTCGTGCCCGAGGCATTGGGAAACAAAATCATCCACCCCTACAGCGATTTCCTGCTGCATGACATCGGAACCGGCGATGGCATCGTGCAGGCAGGTCCGCAGGACACGGCGAACAAGTTGCGAACCGCCGCTCTTTGGGACCTGCGGATGCGGCCTCGATACATGCACGACCTGAGATCCCTGACCCTGCGCAACGCCATCGAACGCCATGACGGCGAGGCGGAACACGTGACAAGGCGGTTCCGGGATCTGACCGAGACCCAGAAGGACGAACTGCTGACCTTTCTCGAGTCGCTCTGACTCCCATCGGAATCTTGGCAAGCGGCGCCGCATGCGCCGCTTGCCCCCGCCGATCGAAACCCCTGCGCGATGTTGCGGATCTGCTGACGCAAACGACAAGCCCCACGAATCGCTTGCGCGTTGTCTCGAGCGACGCGCGATACTCGCTGGCACAACCCCGTCCTCTTGGAGTAATCTGGAATTCACACGCCGGTTACGCGGTTAAGCGCATGGACTAACGCCCCGGCCCACCAACATTTCGGCCGATCGTGGCCTTGAGGCGTTCTAAACTCATGACCCGGATTGAAGTTCCGAATTCCACGGGAAGGCGCCGGTCGTCCGGCCGTCTCGGCCGTTGGCTCGTGATATTGCTGCTGTTGATCATGGTCGGCGTCGGATTGTGGACATGGCTGGCCTTGTCCTGGGCCTATTCGGACGGCGAGCGGGCCGGGGTACTGCAGAAGTTTTCGCGACGCGGCTGGGTCTGCAAGACCCAGGAGGGTGAATTGGCGCAATACGTGGTCGCAGGGGTCTCGCCGCAGATTTGGGCATTCAGCGTGCGCGATCCCGTCGTCGGTGCCCAGCTCAATAAGGTGGTAGGCCGCAAGCTGCAACTCCACTACACCGAGCATGCCGGCGTGCCCTCCTCCTGTTTTGGCGATACTCGCTACTACGTCGATCGCGTGACTGTGGTCGACAGCCAGTCAGGCATCCCACCCTAGTGTCCTGAATCATTAATACGTTGCTCGATTCGCCTGCGGATTTTCGTGCCGGGCAAGGCGCGCCGACGAGGCATAGTGGGCACTATGGCGAGGAGGCGCAACGCCGCCCGGCGCGAAAAGACGCGGCGCAGCGAGTAACGTATTAATGATTCAGGACACTAG
>DASWEO010000307.1:0-1559 GCA_036394715.1 Steroidobacteraceae bacterium | reverse complement strand
TCGACAACACCGCCGCGAAGATCGGGCGGTCGATGAAGAATTTGGAGAAATCCATGTGCGTGCTCCCCTATTTCGCCGCCGATGCCACCACTGCGGCGGGCGGCAGCGCGCCCATGGCAACGATCCTCGGCTTCACCGACGTACTCGGGGCGAAGATCTTCTGCAGGCCGGCGACGATGACTTTGTCGTTCGCACCGAGGCCGGAGCGCACGATGCGCAGCTCATCAGCGAATCCGCCCAGCGTGACGTCCTTACGTACAGTCTTGTTTTCCGGCCCAACCACGTAGACGTACTTGCGGTCCTGGTCGGTCATCACGGCCTTGTCGTCAATCAGCATGGCCGTGAGGTCGGCACTACCTTCGAGCTGCACCCGCGCGTACAAGCCGGGTGTGAATATGCGATCTGGATTCGGCACCACGGCCCGCAAATTGATCGTGCCGGTCGCCGGATCGACCTGGTTGTTGATGAAGTTCACCGTGCCGGTGTACGGATAATTCCTATCAGTTGCGAGGCCCACCCGTACCGGATTAGCCGATTTCGCGCGCTCGCCCTTGCGCGCGAGTTCCGCATAGCGCAGAAACGTCTGCTCGTCCGGCTGGAAGTAGACATAGACCGGATCCTGAGAGACCACGCTGGTCAGCACGCTTTGGTCGGCCTGTGCTAGATTGCCGAGGGTCAGCATCGCGCGACTGACGCGGCCAGCGATCGGCGAGCGCACCTCAGTGAAGCCGAGATTGAGTTTCGCCGTCGCCACCGCCGCCTCGGCTGCCCGCACATCGGCGCTGCTCTGCGTCGAGCCGGCGCGGCGCATGTCGAATTCTTCGCGCGAGATTGCCTTGCCTGCGATCAAGCGTTGCGCGCGTTGCTCCTCCTCCTGGGCGAGCTGTTCTGCGGCGCGTGCGCGTGCGAGTTGAGCCACCGCGCTATCGCAGGCAGCGCGGTACGGGCGCGGATCGATCACGAACAATAGGTCGCCGGCCTTGACCTCGCCGCCTTCCTTGAACGCGATGCGGTCGATGTAGCCACTGACGCGCGCGCGCACATCGACCGCATCGGTCGCGGCGGTACGTCCGCTGAACTCGTCCCATTGACGTACAGGCCTGACTATGACCTGGGCTGCATCGACCTCGGGCGGTGGCGGCGCAGCCGCCTGAGCGCCGCCGCGACTGCACGCGCTGATGGCTAGCGCAGCGGCAGCGATGATAGGAAGAATGAATCGCGACCGGGCAGACATGCAAAGGGGGTAAGACATGGACGACTCCTTGGAGGTCGATAATCTTTATGTTAAAGTTAACTTCAACATGTACTTTCGTCATATTGAAGCTAGCTTTAACTAAAAGTCAAGAGGCCGATGTGCAGTCCGTTCACCCGACTTCGTGGACTGGCCCGTTTAGAGCGCCAAGGCCAGAGCGGGATGGGTCCAGCTTGCGCGAATCGTGCGCTCTACTCACAATCCAGACATGAGCAACGATTCCGATCCCCTGATCAGCATTCGCGACATGGCCCAGCGCAGCGGCGTAGCGTCCTCTACGCTGCGCTACTACGAGAAACTCGGCCTG
>DASWEO010000306.1:0-1933 GCA_036394715.1 Steroidobacteraceae bacterium | reverse complement strand
GCTGCGCGGCGCATGGAGCGGCGAAGAGCCGCCGTAGCCGTGCCGTGAATACACGAGCGTGCGGCAGCCGGTCGCCTGCGCCAGCTGGTCCGGGAAATCTCGCCACATCGACACTGAACCCAGCCCCTCATGCAGCATCACGAGATCGACGCCCTCGGCGGAGGCGGGTCCCGCGAAGCGATATTCGATTCGACGGCCCTCGAAGTTCAGCTGGTCGGTTTGCATGCGTCGCGCAACTTGAACCGTTGAATCTTGCCCGTGGCCGTCTTCGGCAGGTCGGCGACGAATTCGATCCAGCGCGGATACTTGTACGGGGCGAGCCGAGACTTGACGAACGCCTTCAGTTCCACCGCCAGGGCTTCCGAGGCCAGGAATCCTCTGCCAAGCACGACGTAGGCGATGGGCTTGACCAGCTGGTCCGAGTCCTCCTTGCCGACCACCGCGGCCTCATGCACGGCCGGATGCGCGATGAGCGCGGATTCAACTTCGATGGGGGAGACATAGATGCCGCCTACTTTAAGCATGTCATCGGCGCGGCCGGCGTACACATAGTCGCCGTTCTCATCGACACGGAATCGGTCGCCGGTCCGGGTCCAAGAGCCGACGAAGGTTGCGCGGCTGCGCGCGTGCTGGTTCCAGTAGAACTTGGCGCTGGTCGACCCGCGCACCAGGAGGTCACCGGTTTCGCCCGCGGCGACGGGATTTCCGGCCTCGTCAACGATCCTTGCCTCGAAGCCCGGCACCGGAAGCCCCAGGGTGCCGTAACGAATTCGATCGGGCCGATTGGATATGAAGATGTGCAGCATCTCGGTGGAGCCGATCCCATCGACGATGTCCACACCGGTGCGCTCGCGCCAGCGCCGCGCAATGTCTTCCGGCAAGGCCTCTCCCGCCGAATTGCACAAGCGCAGCGATAATTCCTGTGCTCTTGGCAGTTGATCGCTGGCCAGCAACGAGGCGTACAGAGTCGGCACACCCGAGAAGACCGTGGGACGATGCAGTCGTAGCCGCGCGATGATCGATGCCGGCGTGGCGCGCTCCGCCATCAGTACGGCCGTCCCGCCCACCGCCAACGGGAAGGTCAGCGAATTGCCGAGGCCGTAGGCGAAGAACAGCTTCGCCGCCGACAGCATCACATCGCTCTCCTTCAATCCGAGCGTGGCCTGGGCATACAGCGCGGCCGTCTCGATGAGGCTCGAGTGCACGTGCACGGTGCCCTTGGGAGCCCCGGTCGAGCCGGACGAGTACAGCCAAAAACAAGGCTCGTCGCGCGAGGTGGGGGCCGGTTCGAACGACTCCGCCGAAGCTGCCAGAACGTCGCCGAACGCGCGCATGCCCGGCGGCGGTACCGCAGACCCAGCTACCAGAACGTGCTTCAGAAAAGGAGACTGCCCTAGGATTGGCTGGAACTTCGGCAGCAGCGGCTCCGAAATCACCGCCATCTGCGCGCGGCTGTCGTGGAGCATGTACGCATAGTCGGCGGCCGACAGCATCGTGTTCACCGGGATCGGCACGATTCCGGCTTTGATCGCGCCGAGAAAAGCCGTTGGAAAATCGATGCCGTCTTGAATGCAGAGGAGTATTCGCTGCTCCAGTGCCAAGCCAAGGCCCTGACAGGAATTGGCGAAGCGATTGACGCGCGCCGCGAGATCTCCGTAGGTGTATGTGCCGGCGTCGTCGATGTACGCAATCTTGGCTTCGCGGCCCGCTCGAAGGTTGCGATCCAACAGGTCGTGAGCGGCGTTGAAGCGCTCCGGAATTCGCAGCGCCGGCGGGCTCGACGTGGTGTCTATCTCACAGAGATCCATGAAACTCCGTCGTCGTCATTGCTGCCCCGCGATCACCGGCCCCGGCCCAGATGCGCACTATAATGCATCAATCGATCGCTGAGTAGTGCAAGATATTCAGCGAAAACTCTCCACTTGACGTTTGG
>DASWEO010000305.1:0-5522 GCA_036394715.1 Steroidobacteraceae bacterium | reverse complement strand
AGAAACCTGCTTTGTGGGTTGTGGCCAAGGTGACGCCGGAGCGGCGCGGTGACCAGAAACGGACCAAGTAGAAATTCACGAGCCGGCGCGGATGGTACAGCAATTTGCTGATAAATACGAATATTTTCTCTACGAACCCTTCCACCAGGAGAGTACCGGGGCTGCCGCCGATGCCTGCTGAGGCGCCCCGGTTCCGACCAGCGGACAAGGGATTGCAGTCCTGCTGCGATGCAATATTCGCTGGCAAGGCGCATTCCTCGAATCCGTGATTCACCATGAAATACACCCGCCCCGGCCGCAGATTATGTCGAATCTGCCGCTCGCGCGCGCAGCGTCAGCGGCAGACTCCAGGCCAATAAGGCTCCGCGTCAGTGGTAACGGTCGCGCAACGCAGCTATTCTTTCGGCCTGCTCGAGGTCTACGGTACAAAGTTCGCGGGCACGCGCTTCCTCAAACGCCGCGCGACCATCGTATGCGTTCGGAAACTCCGTACCAAATCGTGCCGCAAGGATTTTAGACGCTGAAGCAATGAATACATTCGTTAAATGCTATGCGGACCTTGGTACGGCGTCGAGCGTGCGTGCGCATTGGCGATGCGGTTAGCGCTGTTTCTGCCCAAGTATTGGGCGACCTGGGTGGGACTCTGCGTGTTGCGCACCATCGAGCTGTTGCCGTTTCCCGTGCAGCGGCATATCGGTTCGGCTCTGGGCAAGCTCATCCAGCGCCTGCCGCTGGCCTATGTGCGGATCGCACGCCGCAACGTAGAACTCTGCATGCCCACGCTTTCGGCGCGCGACCGGGCGGATATGGTCGACCGCCACTGCCAAAGCTTGGGTGTGGGACTCTGCGAGACGGCCAATACCTGGTGGAGCAGCGACCGCCGCGTGCACAAGCTCGCCGAGATCCATGGCCTCGAGAATCTGCATGCGGCGCTCGCCAAGGGCCGCGGCGCCATCATGATCGGCGGCCATTTCACCACCATCGAAATCGCCACCCGCATCTTGGGCACCGTGGTGCCGCTCAACGTCGTGTACCGTCCCATGAAAAACGCCGTGCTATCGCACACCATGTTCACCAGCTTCTCGCGCCACGGCAAACCGATTCCGCACGACGACATACGCACCATGATTCGCGCCCTCAAAAAGAATGAAGCGGTGTGGTATGCGCCGGATCAGAGCTATCGCAACAAGGGCGCGGCGATGGTGAATTTTTTCGGGATTCCGGCCGCCACCACCACTGCCACGTCGCGGCTGGCGCGCATTTCCGGCGCCGCCGTGTTGACCTACTTCCCGGAGCGGCTGCCCGGCAACGCCGGATATCGAGTCGTGATCGGGCCCGCGCTCGAGGACTTTCCCGGCCCGGACCCGATTGGCGACGTCGAGCGCTTCCATGCCCTACTGGAGGCGCACATTCGCCGAGTGCCCGAGCAATACCTTTGGGTCCACCGTCGATTCAAGGGACTCACCACGGACTATCCCGACTACTATGGGCACGATTCCCGCAATCGAGCGCCCGTGCAACATCCTTGAACGACCAACTAACTACTTCGCATTCGCAAAGTAGTCCTGCAGCGAGGCGACGCCCAGGCGCTTCGCTTCGAACAGGCTCTCGAGATGTTCGCGTGAATTGATCAATCCGCGGGCGCGCAGGATGCCTGCCTCATCGAGAAGAGCCGCGAACGGCAGGCGACTCACCTGAAAGGTCATGCCCAGCGGCGCGGACAAGACGTAGGGAATGCCGCCCAGCCCATTGGCGCGGATGTAGTCGCGGTGTTCGTCGGTGTTGCCGTCGCTGGCCAGAATGATGTCGAGCCAGTCGCGCTCATCCCTGCCGCTGGATTTGACTATCGGCAGAAGCGATTTGCACACCGGACAGGTGGGCGAGACGAACAGCAGCAGAGTGCTCTTGCCGTCGGTGCGCGGTGCCCCGAGCCGCAGATTGGCGCCGTGCAAGTCGACGACGTCGATCGCCGGCGCCGGTTCGCCCACGGCCAGCCCGCGATTCAACATCAGCGCACCCACCGGAGCGATACGCTCATGCAGCACGCCCAATTGCCTGGTCAGCGCCAACACCACGGCCAGCAAGCACAGAACGACGATCCAGAGCACGACGACGGAAACGCCTACGGGTGTCATCGCGAACCTCGCAACTGCGCGCTGCGCTGGGCAAGCCCCAGCAAGCGGTCGGCACTCAAATAGACGAGCGCAACGGTCAATAAGCCGAACACTATCGTGACTCCATCGGTGAAAGAGAGAGGCCGGCTCGCCCACGGTTCCAGCGCAACCGCGAGAGCCAGCGAGATCAGGATATTTCGCCATACCATCCACGCCGAAATGGGCCGCCGCTCATCGGGGCCGCCGCAGCCGCAGGCGAGATCGCGGCGCCCGCGCCGAAGATTGACGGCGATGGCGGCGGCGTACCCCAGCAGCAACATGATGCCCAGTACGCCGGCGTAACGGCGCGAGCCATCGGCCAGCAATCCGACGGCGACCGCTATTTCCAGAATCGGCACCATGCGGGAAATGCGCAGGTGCGCGAGCGCGGGCATCAGTCCATAAGCCGCGAAGGTCTCGTCGAACCGGCGCAAGCCGCGCAGCTTGTGCACGCCGGCGCTCGCGAATAGAAGCGCGACGGACGCGGCGATCAACATACCTATTGCGGAATCTATGACCATGAATGGCATGATAGCGTATTGATTTCAGAACTTGCGCATCGTGAACCGCAAATTACTCCCGCCACACCTTCGCCGAATCGTCGTCGCGTGCGTTCTGCTCGCCGCGCTGCTCATGTTGCCGCTCCCCGCATCGGCGGGCCTTTACTGGAATATCGGCGCGGGAATAGGATACCCGGCGTTGGTAGCCGCAGTCGTTCTCTACCTCTATCCGCTGCGCGCCCATGGCGTTCCGCACCGTCGCCTCTTCGCACTGTCGCAGCATCGGCGAATCGGCTGGATCGCATTGTATATCGCCGGGCTGCATGCGGCGATACTGCTCGCGGCGCAGCCGTTGATCGGACACTATCTGCTGCCCTCCGCGCCGCTCTACATGTTGTGCGGCCTTGCCGCATTCATCGCGTTGGCGGTGCTCGTGGCAACCGGCATCTCCGCGAGATCCGCCTTGCGGCGTGCCGCATCGCCTGAAGGATCGCCGGCCAGCGTCACCGCCCATGCCGTGCTCGCGGCGCTGCTGCCGGCGCTGCTCGGTGCACACGTCATCGGCAGCGGTCAACTCGTCGATCGACCCGCGAAGATCATTGCCGGCTGCGCACTTCTCGCATTGGCGGTGCTCGGGTACGCCTTTCGGCCAGGATGGGCCCGTATCCGAACTCGCCTGCTATCCACCGCGGTTCCCTGCGGTATCGCGGCCGTCGTTCTGCTGGCGTTGCCGACACCGACGGGTGGTTCTCGTCTGCTGCAGCCTGCGACGGCACCGCTCGCGCTGCATGTGAATTTCCCGCACGAAAATCATAGAACCGTCGGTTGCGTCACCTGCCATCACAACTTCGTCGACCATACGGGTTTCGCCGGCTGTCTCGACTGTCACCGAAGCCCTCGCCCGAATCTGCGCCAGTCGGGTGAAGCCACCTTCCACGTGTTCTGCCGCGATTGTCACCGCGACCTCGCATTGCAGGGAAGCAAGCACGGGCCGGTGCGCGAATGTTCCGCGTGCCATGAGGGATGAGCGATCGTTCATGCCGCACCCCCACTTTCGAATCGGCCGGCAATGTGCCAGACTCGCCACGACGCCGCCGCGAATTTGTAGGTTGACGCCGCTCAATCATAAAGAATCGCGAGTGCGGCGGGACGGCGATGCATGGGGAGATCGATGAAAACTTCGCTCATAGGCGCTACTCTACTGTCGCTCGCAATAGGCGCCCGCTCGCTGGCCGCGCCGCCCTTGCCCGCCGAGCACCTCACGATGGAGAAAGTTCCACCCAATAACGCTCACCGGATCTACGTGCTGGATGAGGCGTTCTTCAACGAAATCGACGCACGCGTACATCTCTTCGACGGCGACACGCATCGCCGCCTGGGCCAGATCGACGCGGGCTTCAGCCCAGGATTCAATCTGTCCCCCGACGGCAAGACGACCGCCGTCGCAACCACTTATTTCTCCCGCGGCAGCCGCGGAACGCGCACGGACCTCGTCGAGTTCAACGACAATACGACATTGTCGGTGACGCACGAAATCATTCTGCCGCCGAAACGCGCGATGACGCTGCCGACTTATTTCAGTATCGCCTACAGCGCGGACAGTCGGTTCGTCTACGTGTCGTATGTCACACCCGCCGCCTCTTTCGGCGTTCTCGATCCTGCGAAATACTCCGTCATCGGTGAGATCGATACCGCGGGCTGCGTGCTCGTGATTCCTTCGGGCCCGAATCGAGTGTCCTCGCTCTGCGAGAGCGGCCGGCTGCTCACCGTGACTCTCGACGCCGAGGGGCATGAAGCCTCGCGCGCGATGTCCGACGTATTCTTCGATCCCGACAAAGATCCGATCTTCGTGCAGGGAGTGCCCATCACCGGCGGATACGCCTTTCTCTCCTTCCTGGGCGAAGTGCGCGAGGTAGATTTCTCCGGCGCAGTGCCCGTGTTCCACCAACCCTGGCCGCTCGTGAGCGCCGCCGAAAAGGGGCAGTGGCGGCCGGGGGGACAGCAGGTCGGCGCCATCCACCGGCATTTGGGCAAATTGTTCGTGCCCATGCACCGCGGCGGCGAAGGCTCGCACAAAGAGGGGGGAACGGAGATTTGGGTATTCGACATGAAAACCCATCAACGTGTGGCGCGTTGGCCCGTATCCACGCAGAAGCTTGCGCCCGTCGTAGCGGTCCAAGTTTCCCAGGATGACGCGCCCATTCTGTTCGCGGCGACCGATCGTTCCGACGTCGCCGTTTTCGACGCTCTCACCGGGCATCTGCGCCACGTCGAGAAGCGGTTGGGACAGACCCCCTGGCTTATGCTGAATCCTTAGAAGGCATTGGTATGCGCTCGATCGACCAGTTGTTCGAAAAATCCGCGCGCTCTCTGGCGCAACACACTTCACGCCGCAGTCTGCTCGCCGCGCTCGGAAAAGTACTCACGGGTGCGGCGCTCATTCCGCTGCTGCCCATCGACCGTTCCTTTCGCGCGCAAGCGGCCGAGCCGGCCGCCGGCAAGAAGGCTGAGGCAAAACCGGCAACGGATGATCCGAATAGCTGCGACTATTGGAAGTACTGCGCCATCGACGGATTTCTTTGCTCCTGCTGCGGCGGCACCTCGAACTCCTGCCCCCCCGGCGCGGCACCGTCGCCGATTACCTGGATCGGCACCTGCCACAATCCCGCCGATCAGCGCGACTACATCATCTCGTACAACGACTGTTGCGGAAAGGTGAGCTGCAGTAATTGCGAGTGCAACCGCAACGAGCGCGAAAAGCCCATGTATCGGCCCTCTCGCAACAACGATTTGAACTGGTGCATGGCGAACGCCGACTCGAACTACCATTGTTCGGTCTCGGTCATCCTGGGGGTCGCGGAGAAATGAG
>DASWEO010000304.1:0-4557 GCA_036394715.1 Steroidobacteraceae bacterium | reverse complement strand
AGACCGCCCTTGGTCTTGCCCGGCTTCTCCAGTCCCCGCTCGATCATCCCGACATCCAGCATGACAGCATCTTTTCCGAATTTCAGAACGGATAGCAATTCCGATTATCAGAATCAAGCTTGACTTTTATTTCGGAATATCAGAAATTGACTGGCCATGGAATCGGTGACCGCTCGCTCGGGACGACGAGAAGCATCGGGAAGGAAGGCCAATGCAATCGACAGACTGGGCGAGCGAGCATTCGGACGCATTGCGGGAATATCTGGCGAAGGGGATGTCCTATTCGAAAATTGCGGAGGCGATTAACGCGAGGTTCAAAACAGCCTTTTCCCGCAGCGCCGCAATCGGCCGAGCCCACCGAATGGGGCTTGCCGTCCCTGACCGCGGCAAGGATTTGCCCAAGGATTGGCTCAAGCATTGGCCCGCACCGCCGAAAGCCCCACAACCACAGCCTCGCAAATCGCGCGAAGGCCACGTACCCGAATCCATTCGACCGATACCGATTTTCGAGCGCACGAAGACCGTCAAGCTCCGCTGTGTCGAGATCGATCCGCGCCATGTTTTGCTCACGGATCTCCGGACTGACGATTGCCGTTACCCTTACGGCGGCGACGAAGAGGGCGAAGCCATCACCTTTTGCGGCCACCCGCGGCGTCCAGGCTCAAGCTATTGCGCTCCACATTTTCACCTGACGCGCGGCCCCGGCACCGCATCGGAACGGTCCGCCGGCACCATCTTGCTCCGCCTTGTGGAGGCGGCATCAAGCGCGCGGGCCACCTGCGACCATGCTGGCCACCATGAAGCCGTTGCCGCGTCGCCATCGTATCGCGCATTTGCGAGATGAGATTCAACTTGCACTACTCAACGGAGGCAATTCAACGTGGCACGGGCAAAGCGTAACAAGCCGCACAGATCAACAAAAGTACATGACCGCCGATCCCATGATTTGCCGCGCAACGCGGAAGTGGCTGCCGTCGAAGTCGACGATCCGATGGCGCTGGAGCCGGGAGAAAAAATCGTCACGCTGCGCTCGATCCGGAACGATCCGCTGGCGCGGCTACACACGCATCGACAGATCGACGAAGCTCAGTATCAGGGCGGGCGGGCATTTCAGGATGATTGGGAGAAGGCCGAGCGCGGACCGCAGGCCGTCGATCCGACGCGGGAATATGTCGACGGGGTGCGGGCGCGGGAGCCGATCACGGAACGCCAGCGCAAGGCCGTGCTGCGGCTGAACCGCGCCGAGCGTGAACTCGGCGCCGACGGCGCGGCGCTGGTGCATGAGGTTTTGGTGCTGGGGATGACCATGGAGCAGGTTGGGCAGCGGCGCGGACTGCGCGGGCAGCGCTGCATGGATTATTTCTCGCGGCGATTCCGCGAATGCCTCGACCGGCTCGCATTGATCTATGGGTTCGCGACGGAGCGGGCTGTGAAATAACAGAGATTGCCCCCCGACGCTCCTGCCGGGAGTCATGCTATGCTGGCCGAGAGCGGGGTGACCAGGATGAATCGACGGCTGTGGTTTGGCATTGCGCTGATCGCGGTTCTCTTCTGTTTCTGGATCGTTTTGACGAAGCCGATTTGCCAGGATGGGCTTGTAGCTTCGCTTGGCACGCGTTCGGGGTGGACGTGCGTTGCGAATGCCAAGTAGCCAAGTGGGAGACTCGCAGCTCAGAACCCTCCGGCGGTGAAGTTAAGCGGCTGCACCACGTCGTAGGCCGCTTTCGTCAGCGGCACGGCGTAGTTGACGGTCAGCGCGCCGAAGGGGGAGGCCCAGGTAAGGCCCGCGCCGATCGACGATCGCATGATGTTGTTGTTGGCGACCTGCAACGATTGCGCGAAGCCTGGAAATGCCGTCGGCCCGCTATAACCAAACACGCTCCCGGCATCGACGAACGCCGAGGCCTTGAGGCCGTACTCCTGGGGCACGCCGGGGATGTTGCTCTGCAATTCCAATGTTGTCGCCCAGTACATGCTGCCGCCGACATTATCCATTGTCGTGCCGGGGGTGAGGTCGCGCGGGCCTAAGCCATTGGGCGCAAATCCCCGCACCATCGTCGGGCCGCCGAAGAAGCTGTTGAGCAGCGGCACCTGCTGGCCGCCCCAGCCGGTGATGTAACCGCCTTGCGCGCGTACCAGGCTGACCACGTCATCATTGATCGGGTGATAGTAGCGCAGGTCTTCGGTGGTGCGCAGGAATTTCACATCGCCCCCGAGGCCGGCGAGATCTTGCGTGAGCTGCGATTTGATTCCGCTGGTCGGGTTTTTGTTGTTGTCCAGCGTACTATACGTGACGGTGTCACCGACGGAGGAAACCCATTGCGAACCTGCGAGCGCGGCCTGCTGGATCGGCAGCGACGGTGCCGCGACCAGCGAGGCCGGGTCCAGCGTGACGTTCTGGTTATAGAGCGAGTAACGGTACTGCACGCCGATCTGCTCGGTCAGCGGCGTGCCGAACTGCATGGTCGCGCCATAGACGTCGCTGCCGTAGGACTGGTAGGGGCTCGAATCCGCTTGCCTGCCGTATAGCTCGATGCCTGCCGAAACGCGGCTGCCGAGAAAATACGGCTCGGAAGCCGAAAGATCGACCCCGCGCGCGTACTGGCCGTAGCTCACGGAGGACTTTAGCGCAGCGCCGCTGCCGAGGAAATTGCTGTCGCCGAGCTTGACCTCGACGAGCAGGCCGTCGGTTGTCGAGTAACCGCCGGCGATATTGAACTCGCCGGTTGACTGTTCGGCAACCTCGACATCGAGCACGACACGATCCGCCACCGAACCCGGCTTGGTCGTGATTTTGACGGTCTTGAAAAAATTCAGGTTCTTGAGCCGCCGTTCGGCGCGGTCGATCAGGCTCTTGTTGTACGCATCGCCCTCGGCAATATCGAATTCACGCCGGATTACATAACCACGGGTGCGCGTATTGCCGTGGATTTCGATGCGCTCGACATAGGTCCGCGACCCCTGATCGATGGTGAACGCGACGTCGATGCGTTTTGCTGTGGCATCGCGGGTGGTGCGGGGGATGGCTTGCGCGAATGGAAAACCGAGTCTTGCGAGTTCGATCGCGAGAACTTCGTCCGTTTTGTCCAGCGCGTTGCCGTCGAACACCGTGCCGGGCCGGGCCACAAGCAGGCGGCGGAGTTTTTCGCCGTCAAGCCCCGGCACGTTGCAGATGACGGTGACGTCGCCGAAATGATAGAGCGGGCCTTCATCGATCGAAAACGTCAGCGTAAATCCGTGGAGCGCGGGATCGTATTCGGCCCTGGCCGAAGTCACGCTGGCGTCGGCATAGCCCTTGCTGCGATAGTACAGCCGCAGTTGTTCGCGATCCGCGGCGACGCGGTCCGGGTCGTAGACGTCACCGCCGGTCAGAAAGCTCAGCACGTTGGTCGCGGAGGTCTTGATCACGGCGGCGAGTTGCCGCTTGCCGAACACGCTGTTGCCGACGAAGTTGATTTGCTGCACCGTCGTTTTCGCGCCCTCCGTCACCACGTAGACGAGGTCGACGCGGTCGTTGCCGCGATCGATGATCTGAGGCACCACACCGACATCGTCGCGTCCGGCATGGCGGTAGGCGTCCATGATGCGGCCAACGTCAGCCTGCACCACGGCGCGCTGCAGCGTGCCGCGCGGCTTGGATTCGACGACGGCTGTCAGCTCTTTGTCTTGAATTTTCTTGTTGCCTTCGAATGCGACACGGTCGAGCACCGGAGCCTCGGTCAAATGCACGACGAGCCGCTCGCCGGCGCGGTCGATCGTGACCTTGTCGAACAGACCGGTTGCCAGCAGTGCTTTCAGCGCCGCATCGCGCGCGGCGTCGTCGAACCGCCCGTCTGGCGCCGTACGGAAATACGAGCGCACCGTGTCGGCGTCGATGCGGCGATTGCCCTGCACGGCAATGGCGCCGCGCGCTTGCGCGTTGGTCTCGCGCGGTGGCGCTTCTGCTTCGGTCGCGGCGCCCGGCGCAGAAACAAACCCGAGCGCTGCGACCAACAACGCACCCGCTGTGATCGACCGGCGGCATCGCCGGCCCCGCACCATGCATTGGCTCATCCCGTACTGCCTGTCTCCCATTGACGGGTCGCGATGGAATTGCCTGCGCGGGGCGAAAGAATGTCTGACCTGAGGTTAGTTGCGGGCTAACTATCCGTTCGACCGCCATAATTTCGTCGCCGCGCCGAACCGGGCGTTCCCAGAATTGTCGCATAGCCGCTTCAAATGCCGGCTACGGGTGAGGGCGGAAAAATGTTCGCGCAGCGACCGTCGCCTGCGAGAACCCCGGGAGCATCACATGCGTTACGCAGCACTTGTCATCAGTATGTTTTTGCTGATCCACCCCGCAGATGCGGCCACCACGCCGGAAATTGATCCGCGCGCGTCGCTCAGTGTGGTCCAGCAGTGGATCTACAATTACCGGGGCAAGCCCGATTACGCTCGCGTCCCCGCTGCCGTGCGCGTCCTGTTCCACGCGCAAAGTTTCAAGGAGCCGGAGAACTCCGGCATCTATCTCGGCTTCATCGCCGGCGCGATCGGGTCGAACCCCGCCAAAGCCGAACA
>DASWEO010000303.1:0-3270 GCA_036394715.1 Steroidobacteraceae bacterium | reverse complement strand
CGCAAAAAGCGGATAATTTTAGAAGTGGGGAGGAGGCCATGCGGCGTTTCCTGGTCGCCATGCTAGCCTGAACAATTCACCGCCTGAATCTGTGTGAGGTGGGTCGGCGGGTGGCCACTCGCGCATAGGGTGTGTTGAGGGGTGGCGCCATAGGGCGCACTTTTCGGGGTTTGTGGGTTGCGGGGACGGGTTTTTTTGCGGGGCGCATTGCCCCGGCGGTCACGGCGGCAATTGGGCCAGGCGCGCGGCGAGGGTTGAGAAGCCGTGCTGATAAGCAAAACCGGTCGGCAGCGAGATCTTGATCTTGGTGACCAGTTCGGTGACCCGAACGGCGACCTTGATCAGGCTGAGCCGCATGGTGTCGAACTGGGCGTCACGCCAGAACGATGTTTTCGGCGCCCGTGCGCGCAGGGTGTGCATCAGCCAATACGCGGCGGTGTGAATCAGTAGCCGGAACTGGTTGGCGCTCGCTTTGGTGCAGGAGGTACGGTCCGAGGCGAGGTGCAGCTTGTGAGCCTTGATCAGAGCCTGCCCCGGCGAAGGCCGGGGTTCTCCGCCTGCCCCCGCGCGCAGTAGATTTTCTCGTAGAGCGATTTGGGCAGGCCGGCCAGGTTGGTCACGATGAAGCGGCTGTCGACGCCTTGGCTGGAGGCTTCGAGACGGGCGATCACTCGGCGCTCGGTCTTCCAGGTCTTGGCGCCGTACCAGAACTCGGCATAACGCCGCACCTTGCTCTCGGCGGGCGCGTCGAGGCGATCCAAGGCAACCTGCTCGGTCGACGCCGTTACGCAGCGCAGCAGTACCTTGTTGCCGGCCAAGCCGAAGATGTAGCCGACCCGATTGCGCTCGCACCACGCCATGGCCTCGGGTCGGCCGTAGTGGCTGTCGCCCCGGATCAGGATATCGACGCGCGGCCAGCGGGCGCGGATGGCGCGCACGACATGGCGCAGCACCAGGCAGACCTCCATGCCGTCGGGCGTCTTGCCCGGCCGCAGGAAAACCGCGACCGGTTTGGCCGAAATCGCCTCGTAGATGTGGATCGGCATGAAGCAGCGGCTGTCGTGATGTGCATTGAAGAACGAGAGCTGCTGCTGCCCGTAGGCGCGGTCCTCGGTGTCGTCGATGTCGAGCACGATGCGTCGGGGCACCTGTTCGAAGCTGTCGCAGAACAACTCGACCATCGCCGCCATCATGCGCTTGAGCGCGACCGGGCCGGGCAGGTTCTCAAGCCGCGTCATGGTCGGTTGGGAACATAGATCGGCCCCCGTCTCAGGCAGCCGGCCGACCGCCATCTTGAAGGCCGCATCCTTGCGCAGCACGTCGCAGTCATTGGCATCCGGATAACCCGCCGCGATCGCCAGGGCACGAAACCGGATCATCTCCGCCACCTCGTGTCGGATCTGGTCAGGGGCGCGGGGGTCTTCGATGCAGCGCGCCAGCCGCTCGGCGATCCCCAACCGACGCTCGACCTGGGCCAGCAGCAAAATGCCGCCATCCGAAGACAGCTGACCGCCGTCAAATCGGGCGACGACAGGCTTGCCGCAGACCGGTGACAGGCCCGGCAGTGGAAGGCTAAGATCAACTTCGGCGTGCATGGCGCTCCGGAAACCGCAGGTTCAGCTTAAGCAATCGAATCCTACCTGATTCCAATGGTTTGCGCTATGCCCGCCAACCCCGGTGAATTATCCCGGCTAGTAGCTCTGCACAGAGGATTTGACGGGTTGATCGGAGCTGGCGCGTAAGGGCGGCAGTGCTTCGGGATCGACCAACACCTTGATGCTCCGAGCGATGCCGGGCTGACGGCGGATCAGGCCGCTGCGTTCGAGCGTGAGCCCCATCTGGTGGACTGAAGGCGGCGTCACCCGGAAGAATCGTTGCAAATCGGCTTCGGCCGGCGGCCGGCCGAGCACCAGCGTGTAAGCGTGGATGAAGGCCAAGTATTGCCCCTGCTTGGGCGTGAAGCCGGGTTGGGAAGCAGGGAGACATAGCCCAGGCATCTGATTCATCTGTTGTGCCCTCAACCGCGGGGGGCATCGATGAATGTACGTTACCGAGTGGAGCTGAGCCAGGAGGAGCGCGACGAACTCACCGCTCTACTGAGCGGCGGCAAGCATGCCGCGCGCAAGCTCAAGCGGGCGCAGATCCTGCTGGCGGCCGATGCCGGCGCCGGCGATGAAGACATCGCCATCAGCGTCGCCGTCGGCGGATCGACGGTGTACCGGACCAAGCGCCGCTTCGTCGAAGGCAACCTGCAAGCCGCGCTCATCGAGGAGCCGCGCCCCGGCGCGGAACGCAAGCTCTCGGGCAAGGAGGAGGCGCTGCTGGTGGCGACCGCCTGCTCCAACCCGCCCGAGGGCCGCGCGCGCTGGACGCTGGAGCTGCTGGCCGGGGCGATGGTCACGCTCACCGAGCATGAGAACCTGTCACGCGAGACGGTGCGCCGGCGCTTGGCCGAGAACCACCTCAAGCCGTGGCGCAAGGAGATGTGGTGCATTCCGCAGATTGACGGCAGCTACGTCGCCCGCATGGAGGATGTCCTCGACCTCTATGCCGAAACCCCCGATCCGCGGCGGCCGGTGGTGTGCTTCGACGAAAGCCCGACCCAGCTGATCGGCGAGGCGCGCCAGCCGATCCCGGCCGCGCCGGGCCAGCTGGAACGCTACGACTGCGAGTATCGGCGCAACGGCACGGTCAATCTCTTCGTCTTCCTCGACGCACACCGCCCCTGGCGCAAGGTCAAGGTCACCGACCATCGCACGGCCCGCGACTTCGCCCACTGCATGCGCGAGCTCGTCGATGGCCATTATCCTCAGGCGGACTTGCTCCGGGTCGTCCTCGATAACCTCTCGACCCATTCCGCCGGCGCGCTCTACGAGGCCTTTCCGGCGCCGGAAGCCCGGCGGCTGCTGCGCCGGCTGGAGTTCCACTATGTCCCCAAACACGCCAGCTGGCTCAACATGGTCGAGATCGAGATCGGCGTGCTGCGCGGTCAGTGCCTCGACCGGCGCATCGGCGAGCGCCCGCGGCTCGTCGCCGAAATCGCCGCCTGGGAGGAACAACGCAATGCCGCCGGCGCGCGCGTCAAATGGATGTTCACCACCGAACGCGCCCGCGCCAAACTCGCCCGTGCTTACCCCGACACCACCAAAGAGTCATAATCCCTGTGCAGAGCTACTAGCGAGATCGGGCAACCGCATTTCCGCCCGATCGGCCGATTTCGCCAAGGCCTACACTCGGTGGTGTCACTGCATCCACCATAAAGATCCTGGA
>DASWEO010000302.1:0-1550 GCA_036394715.1 Steroidobacteraceae bacterium | reverse complement strand
CTGCATCAGCTTGCGCCGGCCGGACTCGCCGTCCTTGCGGATTTGAGCCCAGGGCGGATATACCATCGACGCCATCTGGATGATGATGGATGCAGTGATGTAAGGCATCACGTTCAGCGCGAATATGCTGAAACGCTGCAAGGCGCCGCCCGAAAACATGTTGAACATGCCGAGCAGCGTGCCGTTCTGGGTCGAAAAGAACGCGGCAAATCGAGCTGCGTCGATACCGGGCACCGGGATGAACGTGCCCATTCGATACACCACCAGAGCGCCCAGCAGGAACCATAGACGCTTGCGCATCTCGGCAAAGCGCGTCATGTCTCCTAGAGCGGCGGTCGGGTTGGTGCTGGAAGTGGCCACGTTCTTAGACCTCGAAACGCCCGCCGGCCGATTCGACCGCGCTCTTGGCGCCCTTGGTCGCGGTGATCACCTTATCCTTGACGACGTAGGCCTTGGCGACCGTACCGGACAAGATGATCTTCACGAGCTTGGTGCTTTCCGGGACCAGGTTGGCCTCGATCAGGCCGGCCAGGGTCACATCGGTGCCCGTAACGCGCATCAGATCGGTGAGCGTCAACTCGGCACGCGAGGCTTTCATGGCCGAACGGAACCCGGTTTTGGGCAGACGCCGCTGCAAAGGCATTTGACCGCCTTCGAATCCGACCTTGTGATAGCCGCCCTTGCGCGCGCGCTGTCCCTTGACGCCGCGGCCGCAGGTCTTGCCCTGGCCCGCGGATGCGCCGCGGCCTACCCGAAGATGCGGCCGTTTGGAGCCGGCGCCCGGCTTGATGGTATTCAATCGCATTACGCTGTCTCTACTTTGAGCATGTGGCTGGCCGCATTGATCATGCCGCGGTTCGACGGGGTGTCCGCGACCACGACGGTGTGGCCGATCCGCCGCAATCCCAAGCCTCTCGCCGAGTTGCGGATGCTGGCCAGCTGGCCGTAGAGGCTCTTGATCAAGGTGACTTTGATTGACTTATCGGACATGACGTCAGCCCACGAGTTCCGCGACGCTCTTGCCGCGTTTGGCCGCGATATCGTCCGGAGTCCGCAGCTTGGCCAGCGCATCCATGGTGGCGCGCACCACGTTGATCGGGTTTCGCGAGCCGTAGCTCTTGGCGAGCACGTTGCGCACGCCGGCGCATTCGAACACCGCGCGCATTCCGCCTCCGGCGATGACGCCCGTACCATCGGCGGCCGGCTGCATGTACACCCGGGTGGTTCCATGCCGTCCCTTGACGGCATAGAACAGGGTGTCGTTCTTCAATGAGACCGTGACCAGGCTCTTGCGGGCCTGCATCATGGCCTTTGAGATCGCTACCGGCACTTCACGCGCCTTCCCGTAGCCGAAGCCCACGCGGCCGGCGCCGTCGCCCACGACGGTGAGCGCGGTGAAGCCGAACTGCTTGCCGCCTTTGACCACCTTGGCGACACGGTTCACCGCGACCAGCTTTTCGAGCAGGTCATCGCCGGACATCGGTTTTTCTACTCTCGCCATATGTCTTTAGACCTTTGGGTTAGAACTCGAGACCCGCTTCGCGAGCGGC
>DASWEO010000301.1:0-5434 GCA_036394715.1 Steroidobacteraceae bacterium | reverse complement strand
CGCTTGAGAGATCGCTTCGGCGCCGAGCTGCACCCGGTCACGAGTCAGCGTAACCTGCGCCAAGTCGGCGGCCGCCTTGAGTGAGGCAAGCGTCGCGAGATCGGAATCCGCGTTCAGCTGGATCAGGACCGCGCCCGTCTTGACTTCGTCGCCCGATTTGAACCGGATCTCGCGCACCAAGCCCGCGATTTCGGTCGTTACATCCACACCCCTCAGGGCGCGCAAGCTGCCCACCGCGTTCAGTTGGGGCTGCCACTCCTGCGTGGCCGCCTTCATGGCGGTCACCACCATCGGAGGTTGCGGAGCCGACCCTTGCGCAATCTGCTGCATGATGTTCCGGAAAACCACGAAGCCGATCCCGGCTACGAGGAGAACCACCCCCAAAATCATGATGACCATGCGTTTCTTCACGGAGCTTCTCTCGGTTTCTTGAAGTATTCGTCGCGCGTTCGCTGAGCAATCATCACTGCGCTTGCTGGGAACGTGGCGTGGTTGAAGTGTCTGCAAGCGCCTCGCTTCGATTCCACCACCCGCCGCCGAGTGCCTGAAACAGGGCGGCCGTATCGGCGTAGCGCTGCGCGCGCGCCTTGACCAGGGCGACAGCCGCGTTTTGATAACTTTGTTCCGAGGTCAGCACCTGCACGTAGCTGGCGGCGCCGCTCTTGTACTGAGCTTGAACCAGGGCGAGGCTGTCGGCCGCGCTGCGCTCGGCAGTCGCCTGCGCCGCCAACGTGTCCGCGTCGGACTGGAGCGCGTACAGGGTATTCGAGACGTTCTCGAACGCATTGATGACGGTGGCCTGATAGTTGGCGGCCGCTTCCTGCGCGGCGGCAACCGCGGCGCGGCGCTGGTGCATCAGCTGTCCGCCCTTGAAGATCGGCTGGGTGAGGGAGCCGATGAGACTGTATATGTTGGAGGAGGGTGAGAATATATTCGCCCACTTCGAAGCAGTTTGGCCGTAGCTTCCGCTGAGCGTGATCTGCGGCAGCATATTGGCGGTCGCGACTCCGATCTGGGCGGTCGCCTGATGCAGCAGCGCCGAGTATTCGCGTACGTCCGGGCGCTGCTCGACGAGTTTCGACGGCAGGCTCACCGGCAGTTCCAGAGGCAAGTTCATCGAGTCGAGATTGAATTCGCCCCCCGTGTAATCAGACGGGAAATCGCCGATGTAGGCAGCGAGCTGATTGCGCTGCTGCGCCAGCTGACTGCGCAGCGGCGGCAGGGTTGCGAGCGTGGCTTGCAGGATCGATTGCTGTTGCAGCACATCGGCGCGGGACGTGGCGCCGGCGGCGAAACGACGCTGCGTGATATCGAGCTGCATCTGCTGCGATCGTGCAATGTCTTCCGTGGCCGAGATCTGCGCCCGCAGCGAGGCCTCGTTGACGGCCGCCGCCACTATGTTTGCGGTGAGGGTGAGATAGCTTGCCTCGAGTGCAAACTGCTGGTACTCGGCTTGGGCCTGCAGCGCTTCCACCTGCCGCCGCGTGCCTCCGAATGCATCGAGGGTATACGACACATTAACCGAGGCAGTCTGCAGGTTGTAGTAGTAGGAACTCGGGAATCCGGGAATCCCAAAGGACGCGCCGGACGCCTTGTGCCGTTCGCTCTGGGCCGTCCCCGAGACGCTGGGATAGTAGCTCCCACGCTGCGCAGCCGCCGTCTCATTCGCCTGTCGCAGCGCCGCCTGCGCCGCCTGCAGCGTCGGGCTGTTCTTGAGCCCTCGCTCGATCAGCGCATTGAGCTGCGCGGACTGGAACAAGGTCCACCACTGGCCGGGAATGTCCATGCCGTCGACGAAGCGCTGCGCTTCGCCGCCCGGCGACGGCGTCGCCGTGGTCGTCGGCGCAATCTGGCCGGCGGGTGCGAAGCCGGCGTTGCGCGGCGCGGCGGGAGCTTTGAAGTTCGGTCCCACCGCGCAGGCGGCGAGCAGGCCGGTGGCGGCGACCGCTGCACACGCGGCCACGCCGGCGGTCTTGGGCACGGGGTGGTTCAGGGTCTTCATGGTCTTAAGCTCTATGACGAACGAGGGGACGAGGAATCGACACTTCCCAGCGAAAAACCCTTCAAACGCCCCTGAACTCGCGTGGGCAGGTCGAATCGGTGCGCTGAGAGCGCTCGCCGTGCCCGGGTAATCAGAGGTTCAGGGGGCCGGCTAAGGTCGTCCATGGCCGAAAGCTGGCATACATCCATGGCCAAAAAATGACATGCGCCATTTTCCAATGCAAGAGAAATATTTACACAATGGATATTCATTTGATAAACTATATCGTATTAAATTGTTAGAGTGCAAATGAATCCCGATCCCGATACCCCGTTCGACAAATTGGAAGCGAATTTGCGGGCCTTGGGTGAGCGGGTGCCGGACTTGCCTTTCAGCGGGATCTTGCTTTGTCGCCTGGTCTTGCACCTGGGCCGCGAGATGGCCGCGGGATTCGAACAGAGGCTGCGGCCGTTCGGCCTGGTCGAAGCGGAGTTTCGCGTACTGACCACGCTGTTCTCCCTGCCCGACGGCGTCGCGCATCCAAGCGATTTGTGCGCGCGAGCCGACCAGAGCCCTGCCAACATGTCGCGCATCAGTGATGCCCTGGTGAGCCGTGACCTCATCACGCGTGTGCTCAGCGTTCAGGATCGGCGGCGCATCGTTCTGCGAATCACGGAGCAAGGCGAGGACCTGGTGCGCCGACTGCTGCCCAAGCTGTTCGTGTCGTTGCGCGGCATGCTGGCGGAATTTTCCGAAGCCGAACAACGGCTGTTGATCTCGCAGCTCAAGCGCCTGCATGCGAACTTGGAAGAGACGCGCAAGCAAACGCTTCCGGAGCAAGCCGAATGAGGGGTTGGCAATCCGCCGCGACCCTGAGCGCACTGTTCTGCGTCGCCTGCGCCGGGTTGCCGTCGAAACAGAAGGCCGTGCAATTACCCGGCGCGGCGCCTTTGGACGGCCTCGATATTGCCGGCGGCGGCGACTGGCCGGTCAAGGAATGGTGGAAGCGCTATCAGGATCCCACTCTCGATGAATTGATCGAGACTGGGCTCGCGTCCTCTCCGACTCTGGCCACGGCGCATGCACGCTACGATTCGGCGCGCCAATCCGTGCGCATCGCAGGCGCAGAATCCGGCGTGCGCATCGACGCGAATGCCGATGCCGACCGGCAGCGATTGAGCGACAACGGCATGTTCCCGCCGCGCCTGCTGGGATTCACTTGGTACAACCAGTTCGATCTGGGGCTGCAGGCTAGCTACACCTTCGACTGGTGGGGCAAGCAGCGCGACGCCATCGAAGCCGCCATGGACCAGGCGCACGCGGCGCAAGCGGATCACAGCGCCGCCGCATTGATGCTGGCGAGTTCGATCGCGGATACCTACTACGGCTGGCAGGCCGATCAGGGCCGTCTAGCCCTGGCGCGTGAGCGTGCGGGCGTCGTGGAACAGGAGGGCGCGATCGCCGTGGCCCGCGTCAAGGCGGATTTGGACGCCGCGGAGAACACGGACCGCTCCGACCTTGCGTTAGGCTTAGCGCGCGAACAAATCGCGGCATTGGAGGGATCGGCGAAGCTGCGCGTGGTCGCGCTCGCCGCGTTGGCCGGCCGGTCCATCGCGGAATTGCCGCCCTTGCAGGCGAAACCGCTGCCCGAGCTTTCCGGCAACCTGCCCGACGACGTCAAAATCGATCTGATTTCGCGCCGGGCGGATATCACGGCCAGCCGTTGGCGCGTGGAAGCCGCGGAGAAGAACCGGGATTCCGCACGCGCCGAATTCTTTCCGGACGTGACCATCAACGGGCTGTTGGGTCTCTCCAGCATCAATGCCGGCAAGTTGCTCGAGTACGGCAGCCGGGTGCCGCAGGCCACCGCTGCCGTTCATTTGCCCATATTCGATGCCGGCCGGCTCAAGGCCCGCTTTGGAGCCACGCAGGCCGCGATCGATTCCGCGGTGGCGACCTATCACGACACGGTGATCAGCGCCGCTCGCGATGTGGCGACGCAGGCATCGACCCGGGCGCAAATTGCGGCACAGCGAACGCAGCGTGCGATCGAGGCCGAAGCGGCGCGCCAGCTCCGGCGCAGCGCCGCGGCGCGCGTGACGCAAGGAATCACCGACGCGAGGACCGAACTCACCGCGGCGGAGTCCTGGATAGAACAGCGCGATGCGCTGCTGCAACTCGACTCGGCCGCGCTCTCGGCGGACATCGGTCTGCAGCGCGCCCTTGGCGGCGGCTACGAAAGCCCGCAAAAACTCGTGAATTCCCAAGCGACCGCCACCACGACCACACCATGAATGCAACTGTCGATCCCGCGGCCCCGGGAGCCACGCCCGCTACGGCCAAACGGCGCAGCATTCTCATTCTCATCGCGGCGATCTTCATCGTGCTGGGCGTGCTGTGGACAGCGTACTGGGTGTTGGTGCTGGCGAAGCGCGAGCAGACCGACGATGCCTATGTGAATGGCAACAAAGTGGTGATCTCGGCGCAGATTTCCGGCACGGTGATTGCGGTGCTCGCGGACGACACCCAACTGGTCAAGGCGGGACAGGTTCTGGTGCGTCTCGATCCCGTCGATGCCGAAACCAATTTGAGCCGCACGGCCAGCGCATTGGCGCAAACCGTCCGCCAGGTGCGCCAGGAAAAAGCGACGGCCGAGCAATACGACTCGGTCATCGAAACCAGAAAGCTGGAACTTGCGCGTTCGGAGGCCGATCTTCTCAAACGCGAGCCGCTGCTGGCCGAGCGTGCCATTGCGCCGGAAGAAGTGCGGCACGCGCGCGAAAGCGTCCAATTGGCGCGGGCCGCGTTGACCCAGGCGGTGCGCCAGGCGACTTCCTCGCACGCCTTGGTCGATGGCACGCAAGTGGCGGACAACCCGGCGGTGCTGCAAGCCAAGTCGGCGTATCGCGATGCGTGGATCGCCGCACAACGCAATGCCGTGGTGGCCCCGGTCACCGGGTATGTGGCGGAGCGCAGCGTGCAGCTGGGCCAGCGCATCCAGGCGGGGCAGGCGCTCATGACGGTGATCCCGCTGAACTCATTGTGGGTGGACGCGAATTTCAAGGAGGTGCAATTGCGGTACCTGCGTATCGGCCAGCCGGCCCAAGTGCGCAGCGATCTATACGGCGGAACCTATATATTCCACGGCCGCGTCGAGGGCATGTCGGCGGGCACCGGCGCCGCATTCTCGTTGCTGCCCGCGCAGAACGCATCGGGCAATTGGATCAAGGTGGTGCAGCGCGTGCCGGTGCGAATTCAAATCGACGACGGTGATCTCGTCAACTCGCCGCTGCGCGTGGGTCTATCCGCCACCGTGACGGTCGATACGACCAACCGCGGCGGTCCGGTGCTGGCGACGCATCCGGCCGACAGGCCGGTTGGCGACACCGAGGTGTACGCCCAAGATCTCGACAAGGCCAATGCCGAGGCCGATGCCGTCGTGAACCGCAATCT
>DASWEO010000300.1:0-9204 GCA_036394715.1 Steroidobacteraceae bacterium | reverse complement strand
GTCTCAATCGTGCAATGACGGTATTTCTCGGCCTCGCGAACAGTCCAAGGTAGCCTTGCAGTCGGCGGACGATTCGTCGCCCCGGATTTCACCACCACTTCACAACGAGGCGGACAACGAGGCCTATGCCAAGCTTTAAGCAGGGGGAGGTGGTAGAGAAAGCGGTAAAGGCAGCCGCTGCCAATGGTCGAATTAGTACTCGGCGCTACGCGCCTCGCCGCTTCGCGGCATTGCGCTGCGCAGTCCCTGCTCCGCGCAAGCCCTGGGTGGCCTTCCCTGGCCACCCGTGCGACGCATGCGTCGCACCCCCTTCGGGCGTTCAACTTAGGCAGACGGCCGAGTTAGTCGGCGCGGTGCTTTTCAGGAATCTCGTTTTCGGCCGTATCGCCGATGACGCGCATTCGCGGCATCCGTTCGTCGATGTACATGATTTCATGTTGACCGACCTGCACCACATCGCCGTCGTTCAAGTTGTAGCGGCGAACGCGTTTGGACTGGACGTAGATCCCGTTGGTGCTGTTCAGATCCTCGATCAAGCAGGAGTCCGCCTGCGTCACGATCTGGCAGTGATGGCGGCTGATGAACTTGCTGTCGATCTGCAAATCGTTGTCCGGTGTTCGACCGATCACCAGACGGCCCGGCTTGAGTTCGCGCTCCATCACGGTTTTGCCTTCGCTCGCGAGCAGTATTCGCCCGACCGTGTGGCCGGTGCCGGCGTGGGCCGGCAGAGTCCGGTCCAAATCGGGAATGCGCATGCGGTTCGTGCCGGCGGCGAATTCGACCCACTGCAGCTCGTGAACCGCGGCATGGAGATCTTCCGCAGTCACCGTATCCCCATCGCGTCCGAAGGCAGCCATCAGGCAGGTATCGCATAAAGTGTTGATCAGGCGCGGCACGCCGCCGGTGTATTTGTAAATCGTGGGGTAGGTATCTTCCGCGAATATTCGCCGCCCCTGGGACCCGGCTACCTCGAGGCGATGATCGATGTACGCCGTTGTCTCAGCCTTGGTGAGGGCGGTAAGGTGAAATCGCAGGCGTACGCGTTGCGTGAGCTGAACCAGCTCAGGCGAATTGAGCTTGTCATTGAGCTCCGGTTGCCCTGCGAGAATGATGCGCAGGGCCTTCTCCTTGGTGGTCTCGATACCTGACAGCAAGCGTATCTCTTCGAGCACGCGGTGAGTCAAGTTCTGGGCTTCGTCGACAATCAGCAAAACCTTGCGCCCATTGACATGCTGTTCCACCAGGAATTGGTTCAACGTGGCCAGGACTTCCGGCTTCTTCATGTTGAAGGGCGAAAAACCGAATTGCACCAGGACGGTCTGCAGGAATGCCGTCGGCGACAGTTGAGTCTGGTTGATCTGTGCGACGACGGCGTCGGTTTGCAATTCGCGCAAGAACGTCTCGATCAAGGTGGTCTTGCCGGCGCCGATTTCGCCGGTGATCACGACGAAACCGTCGGTAAACCAGATCGTCGACTCCATGTACGCCTTGGCGCGCGCATGCTGCTTGCTCAGGTAGAGGAACTGCGGGTCCGGACTCAGGCGGAACGGCAATTCATGGAGTTTGAAGAGTTCTAAATACATGACTTGAAGGAGTCTACGGGATTGGTCGCTGTCCGTGAAATGACCGCCAGTCGGGCAGGCTCCTAGGCCCACTCAATCGATTTCAAGGCCTCCGAGAGAGCCGAATCGCGCTCCGCTACGCGGCTCTTGAGGATGGTGCAATGGCCCAATTTGCGCCCCGGGCGCGGCTCCTTTCCATAATCGTGAAAAGCCAGACCATCGATGGCCAAAAGGCGTTCGCGGTCCGGCAGCGTTCCCAGGAAATTGATCATGGCGGTGTGTCCCAGGGCGCGCGTGCTGCCGAGCGGCAGGTCGCAAATGGCGCGCAGATGGTTTTCGAACTGGCTGGTCACGCAGCCCTCGATGGTCCAATGCCCGGAATTATGGACTCGAGGAGCCATTTCATTGGCAATCAATCGGCCCTTGACCACGAAGAACTCGATGGCGAGGACACCCACATAGGCCAGCGCATTCATCACTCGTTTCGAATAGATGCGGGCGCGGCGCTCGAGGCCAGGATTCGCGAACGGCGCAATGCTGTACTGCAGGATACCGCCGCCGTGACTATTGACCGAGAGCGGATAGAACACGGTGTGACCCGACGCGGAACGTGCGCCTACGATGGACACTTCGCGCGAAAACTTCTGAAATTTTTCGTAGATCAATCCGGGGCCGCCGATCGCAGCCCAAGCCTCGTCGATCTGGCCCCGGCCGCGCAGAACGAATTGTCCCTTGCCGTCATAACCCAAGCGCCGTGTCTTGAGCAGCCCTGGAAGTCCGAGTTTGCGAATCGCGCGAAGCAGCTGATCTCTGTCGTCGATCGCGGCATGTGCCGCAACAGGGATACGCAACTTGGAAAACAGCGCTTTTTCCGCCATGCGGTCCTGGGACACTTCGAGCGCCGCGCGAGGCGGGCGCACCCGCGTCAGTTTCTCGAGCGGCGCGAGCGCGCGCCCGGAGATATTTTCCCAGTCAAAAGTGAGGACATCGCTGCATGAGGCCAATGCGGCGAGCTGTGCCGCGTCCTCGAGGTCGCCGGTCAGAGTCGGCGCTACTTGTGCGCCCGGCGATGCGGCGCTGCGGTCGAGAAACACGCAGCGGATGCCTAAGGGATATCCGGCCAGCGCAAGCATGCGCCCCAATTGACCGGCACCGACGATGCCGACGCGCGATAACTTCAAGGGCCGCGCGGATCCGGCTTGGCGAGCACGGCAGCGGTCTGTGCCTGGCGAAAGGCGTCCAAGGCCGCACGGATGTCGACGGATTCATTGGCGAGAATCGCCGCCGCGAACAGTGCCGCATTCTTGGCTCCGGCGACGCCGATGGCAAAGGCAGCAACCGGGATGCCGCTCGGCATCTGGGCGATCGACAGCAGTGAGTCGATGCCGTTCAGGGCCTTGGATTGGACCGGCACGCCCAGCACGGGAACCGACGTCTTAGCGGCGGTCATGCCCGCCAAGTGTGCGGCACCGCCTGCACCCGCTATGATGGCCTTCAGGCCGCGCTCACGCGCCGTCGCCGCGTATTCAAACAGCAGGTCGGGTGTGCGATGGGCCGATACCACGCGCACCTCGTGCGCGATGCCGAGGGAGTCGAGCACGCCGGCGGCCGCCTGCATCGTTTCCCAGTCGGAAGACGATCCCATGATGATTCCGACCAGGGCTTTCATTTGCGGTAGTTTACCAAAGCCTACCCGAGCAACTGGCGCAGAAACGCGAAAAGCTCCCGTGCGCCGACGGGCGAGCGCTGCTCCCGGCGCTCTTTCTCCGCCTTTTCCAGCAGTTTGGTCAGCGCGGCCCGGTCCGCTTGCGGATATTCCTGGAGAAGCTCATCCAACCCTGAGCCGGGCTCCGACAGCAGCCGATCGCGCCAGCGCTCGATTTGTTGGAAGTGCCGAATCTCGAGGTCGTGGCGCTGTTTGCGCTCGGCGAGCTTGGCGAGCACGGGTTCCGGATCGATATCGCGCATCAACTTCCCGATATACTGCCGTTGCCGGATCTGCGCCCCGTGAGAGGGCAGCCGGCGCAGGTCACGCAGTGCAACGAACAGGCTGTCCGGCAAGTCGAGCGCCTTGATTTCCTGGTCGGGAAGGGCCGAGAGTTTTACGCCCAGCTCCTGCAGGGAGGCGGCGTCGCGTTTGCGCGCGCTCTTGCTCTGGCGCTGCTCCTCGGACTCGCCGGAAGCGTCGGGTTCGTTCTCGCTCGTCATATTGCCCATGCTATCACTGGAGCCCGGTAGAATCGCCGCTCGGAATCCACGGAGCGCGTTTTGGAGATGTCGATGACCGTATCTAGCAACACTGTTCGCCTTACTGAGGAAGACCTGGAATCGATTATCGAGCGTGCCCTGGAAGAAGCGCGCGCCCGGGGCGCCTCGCAAGCTGAGGCGGCCGTCAGCCAGGATACGGGTCTTTCGGTCGGCGTGCGACTCGGAGAGGTCGAGACCCTGGAACACCAGCGCGACCGCAGCATGGGAATCACGGTCTATTTTGGGCAGCGCAAGGGTTCGGCCAGCACGGCGGATTTCTCGCCGGATGCGGCCCGGGCGACGGTGGCCAAGGCCTGCAGTATCGCCCGATTCACGGCGGAAGATGCGGCTTCGGGGCTCGCCGACGCCGAGCTGATGACGCGTACGCCGTTGGACCTGGATCTTTCCCACCCATGGAATGTCAGCGCCGACCGTGCGATCGAAATTGCCAAAGCCTGCGAGGCCGCGGCACTCCAATTCGACGCGCGGATCAACAATTCCGAGGGCGCATCGCTCGGCACGCATCAGGGTCTGCATGTTTACGGGAATACCCATGGGTTCGTGGGCGGCTATCCGACCACATCGCATACCCTGAGTTGCGTGGTGCTTGCGGGCACCGGAGAAGACATGCAGCGCGACTACTGGTACAGCAGCTCGCGCGACTGGCGTGAGTTGGACTCGGCCGAGGCCATCGGCCGGGAGAGTGCGCGGCGCACGATTGCCCGTCTCGGCCCCCGCCGCTTGGCCACGCGCCGCGCACCAGTCCTATTCGTGCCGGAAATTGCGCGTGGCCTCATCGGGCATTTCGTGGCCGCGATTCGCGGCAGCAGCCAGTACCGGCAATCTTCGTTCCTCCTGAATTCCGTGGGTCAACAAGTGTTTCCCGCCGGATTCTCGATCGCCGAGCGCCCGCACATACCGAAGGCCGTGGGCAGCGCGCCCTTCGATGACGAAGGTGTTGCGACCCACGATCGTGAGCTCGTGGCCGACGGGATCCTCACCGGCTACATCCTTTCCAGCTACTCGGCGCGCAAGCTGGGGCTCAAGACCACCGGGAACGCCGGAGGCGCCCACAATCTTCTGGTCGCGCCAACCCTCACGGGCGGCGCGGATGCCCTCCTGTCCCGGCTCGGCACGGGGCTCTTGGTGACCGAGCTCATGGGACAGGGCGTCAACATGGTGACCGGCGATTACTCGCGCGGCGCGGCTGGATTCTGGGTCGAGAACGGCTCGATCCAGTATCCGGTGGCTGAGATCACCATTGCCGGAAACTTGCGCGACATGCTCAAAGGCATAGCGGCGGTAGGCAATGATGTGGACGTGCGCGGCGGCACGCGCGTGGGATCGATCTTGCTGCAGGAGATGACCATCGCGGGCGAATAAGGTACCCGAGCCGCGCGACGCATGCGTCGCACCCTTTCGAGCAGTTCCTTACTTCGCCGACATCAAGTCCTTCAGCGATCGAGTACCCAATCGCTCGCGCATCGCCGCGTCCACTTCGCGCATCGCCTGGGCCGCGGGCGTGACCCCATGTATCTCGATCGTCGATCGGCCGATTTGCAGAGTACGCACGGCATTCACGATGTCGGCCAGCAGGATGCTTTCGGGATCTCGGCCGGGAACGAACAGCTCATTTTCGGTTGCCACGATCAAACCTGCGCGCTCCAGGCGCGCGAGCACGGGCGCGAGCGCGATGCCCGGGATGTCGAGTTCGGCCGCGAGCCGGCCCCCCGTCCAATATCTCTTGCCCGCTGCGTAGTCGCGCCCGATCAGATACATGATCGCGAGACCCGCCTGCTCGCGATCGCTGCCGGTGAGTTCTATGCTCTCCTGTCCGTGGCGAAGGTATTGCGGGAATTGCACGTAGAACGCGAGCTGCGCGCCGATGAGCAGGATGAGCCAGCTCAGGTATACCCAGATCAGCGTCGTCAGCACGATGGCGAAACCGGAGTAGATCGCCACCAGCTGAGAGGAATAGACGATGACGGCGGTGAATACCTTGCCGACCAGGGCCCAAATGACGCCCGCGGTCACGCCGCCGATGAGTGCGGCGCGAAGCTGGACCCGAATATTGGGGATGAACGCATACATGCACGTGAACACCACGGTGACGATGGCATACGGCAGGATGCGGCCGGCTACCCTCAAGATCGCCGCCAGCGGCGCAACGGCCTGCAGCCAGCGCGCGATGGGACTGTTCTCCGCGGACCCCAGGAGTCCTAGGGCAACGGCCAGAAGAATGGGCCCCAAGATCATGACGGTCAGGTATTCCGTGAACCGGCGCCCAAAACTCCGCGGGCGCTCGACCCGCCACACGAAATTGAAACTCGTTTCGACTTTTTGAATCGTGGTGATCACGGTGTATACGAGAAATGCCAGACCGATGGAGCCGAGCAATTCGCCGCGCATGTTCGCGACGAATTGCATGACGCTCTCGGTCAGCTGTGTCGCGGCGCTGCCGACGGGGCGGAAGAATTCATGCACGAGGAGCCGAAGGTCCGCGTGCGCGCCGAGACCCTTGAGTATCGCAAAGGTGAACACCATGAGCGGTACGAGAGACAGCAGAGTCGTATAGGCGAGGCTCATCGCGCGAATGCCGATGTCGCCGCTCAACCAGTCTCGGATCAGCGCCGCCGGATAGCGCAGCCAGCGCAGCGTAGCTCCCCAAGGCGGGCCCATGCTGCGTGACTTTTGAAACAATCCGTCTTCTAGACGTTCCAACCAGTGGAGCATGCGGGAACTCTACGCGGTCAGCAGCCGGAGCGCCTCACGATAGTTATCGCTGGTGCGTGTCAGAACGTCCGCCGGTAGATGCGGTGCCGGCGGTTTCTTGTTCCAGTGCAGAGACTCGAGGTAATCGCGCACGAATTGCTTGTCGAAACTCGGCGGACTGATGCCCGGCTTGTATGACGCCATCGGCCAGAAACGCGAAGAATCCGGGGTCAGCGCCTCGTCGATGAGCATGAGGCGACCCGTCTTGTCGACGCCGAATTCGAATTTGGTATCGGCGATGATGATCTGGCGCGCGCGGGCGTGCTCCGCAGCGAATCGATAGATGTCGAGCGCGATGCGCCGCACATCGTCGGCGTATTCACGTCCGACCACGCCCACCATCGCGTCGAAATCGATATTTTCGTCGTGCCGCCCCGCGGGTGCTTTGGAGGCCGGAGTAAACAGGGGTTCAGGCAACGGGTCCGCCATCCGCAATCCGCCGGGCAGGGCGATGCCGCATACCGAGCCATGAAGCTTGTAGTCCTTGTAGCCTGAGCCGATCAGATAGCCTCGCACCACCGCTTCGATGGGCAGGGCCCTGAGCTTTTTCACCACCATGGCTCGGCCGGCCAGTTGCGCGCGCTCCTGGCTGTCGGCGACCACATCCTCCACCTTCAGCGCGGAGAGATGGTTGGCTATCATGTGCCGGGTTTTTGCAAACCAGAACAAGGAGATTTGCGTCAGCACCTCGCCTTTGAACGGGATCGGGTCCGGCAGCACCACGTCGAAAGCCGACAGGCGATCGGTGGTGACGATCAGCAGATGCTCCGCATCCACATCGTAGATATCGCGTACCTTGCCTTGATGAATTTTCTTCAGGCCGCGCAGATGCGACTCGAAAAGCGGTGCCGATTGCGAAACCTGTTGCATGCGTGCGCGGCCTGCCGACTGCTACCATTGAGGGTTGGAAGGTCGGCGATTGTGGCGGGACACGGTGGATAGGTCAACGCGAATGAGCTGGAGAGGCGCTTTTTTTGGGGGTGTGATCGGCCTGCTGGCCACCCGCACCGCGTGGGGAGCCGTGATGGGGGCCCTTATCGGCTATCTGATCGAGCACAGCCTGGGCTTTGGCACTGCGTCCGAGGCGTGGCGTTCGCCGCACGGGGGTGCTGCGGATGCGCGCGCGACCCATTCAATGTCGATATCCGACGAATTCTTCCGCACGACTTTCGAACTTCTGGGCCACGTCGCCAAATCCGACGGCCGAGTGACCGAGGCGGAGATCGACGCGGCCCGGGGCCTCATGCACGAGCTCAAGCTGGGCCCCCGCGAGATCAGCATTGCGATCGCCTGCTTCAGGGCCGGTAAATCGGCCACTTATGACGCCGAGCTTGGCGTCGAGCGGCTGCGCGAGGCGTGTGGGCAGCGCTATGACCTTTTGCGTGCCTTCATGGAATTGCAATTGCGAGCGGCGCTGGCGGGTAACGGAATGTCTCCGCCCGCGCGAGTGATTTTGGCGCGGGTGGCCGAGCGGCTGGGCATGTCCGGTCTCGAATTCGCGTACATGGAGGCGGCGTTGCGGGCGCGGCAGCGCACGCACGGCGCCTCTCCCGGCGCCGGACGCCACGCCGCCGACGCAGGGTCGCTGGCGGAGTGCTACGCGGAACTGGAAGTCGACGCCAATATCACCGATCAAGAGGTGACCAAGGCATATCGGCGCCAAATGAGCCGTCATCATCCTGATAAACTGGTCGCCAACGGTCTGCCCGAGTCGATGGCGCAAATGGCGAAAGAGAAAACTCAGCGCATACAGGAAGCCTATGAAGGGATACGCGCGGCTCGCGGCATGCGGTGAAGGAGCGACGATGACGATTATTATTTCGCCCTCGATTCTGTCCGCTGATTTCGCCCGCTTGGGGGAAGAAGTGAATGCGGTGCTCGCCGCCGGGGCCGACTGGATCCATTTCGACGTGATGGATAATCACTACGTCCCCAATCTGACCATCGGACCGCTGGTTTGCGAGGCCTTGCGCAAGTCGGGAATCGACGCCCCCATCGACGTGCATTTGATGATCTCGCCGGTGGATCAACTGGTGCCGGAATTCGCGAAAGCGGGTGCGAGCTACATCAGCTTTCACCCGGAGGCGACCCAGCATGTGGATCGCACGATTCAACTCATCCGGGATTCAGGATGCAAGCCCGGCTTGGTCTTCAATCCGGCGACACCGTTGAACTGGCTGGATTACGTCATCGAGAAGATCGATCTGGTCCTGCTGATGTCGGTCAATCCCGGCTTCGGCGGCCAGAAGTTCATCCCGCAGGCCCTGCAAAAGCTCGCCGAGGCGCGGGCGCGCATCGACGCTGCCAAGCGCGACATACGTCTGGAAATCGACGGCGGGGTCAAAGTCGACAACGCCGCCGAGATCGCCAGAGCGGGCGCGGACACCTTCGTCGCGGGCTCCGCCATCTTCGGCAGCGCCGACTACGCAGGCACCATCAAAGCTATGCGCGCACAGATAGACGTCGGCAGGAGATCAGCCTAGTACCTCGGTGCTGTGACTGGCTTGAACGGCCCGGGGGATGGGATGCGTGCGGGCAACGGCGGATACAGTTGCCCGCACGCATCCCATCCCCAGGCCATTCACCTGTACCGCCCAGCGAGTACTACCGCTGACAGGCGTCG
>DASWEO010000299.1:0-2574 GCA_036394715.1 Steroidobacteraceae bacterium | reverse complement strand
TGGTCGATGACGGAAGCATCCACAGCGTACGGCTGATCCTCGGAGACCCGGCGCGTCGGACGACTGAGGCCTAGAACTCGGAAAGCCGGCCTTGCCGGTCAGTCGGCGCCGGCCGATTGTCGGAGCGAGCGCGGATCGGCTAACATCCGAGCGCATGAAAAATAGCATAGCGGCGCTTGTTCCGTTGATTGCCCTCGGTTTTGCAGCCAACAGTGCCAACGCGAAGGATCCCGCGCTTCTTTCGCTCACCATGGAGCACTTCAGGGATACCGCGACCGTCAAGGACGATCCGGTCGACGCCATCACCACGATTTCCACCGAGAACGGCTACGCGGAGCACACGGGCCCGATGCGAATGGTGTGGAACGACGAATATCTCACGAGTGCGATCGACAAGAAGACGGGTCAGAAGTCGTTCCAGGTCTATGCGTGGACCATCTACAGCGGGCGCCTGCGATCTTACGAGTCCGTTAACTATCAGACGCCAACCGGCCCAAAGTCGGTGCCTGCGATTCAGATCGGCAAGGAAACGGCCAATTGCGCAGTCGGGGACTGCCTGTACACCGAGCGCGTCGCTTTTCCGGTCGATGAGGACTTGCTGCGTCAGCTCGCGGCCGGGAATGTGTCGGGCAAACCGACGATCTGGGGCTACAGGCTCACCGCGAAATCCGGTCCCGACTACGCGGGTGGACTTTCGAGCGCCGAGATCGCCGGATTGCTGGCCAAGATCGATGAATACACCAATGCGCTCCCCGTCGTCAAAGCAAACGCCACCAGCGCGTCGCTCAAACGCGATCTCGGCATCAGTGGCATGCCGGTTGCCGCCACCTCGGATCAACCGAATCGCGCCGGCATCCTGGTCTTCGGCGTGAACGGCGGCTCCGTTGCACAAAAGTCCGGCATCATCACCGGGGACATTCTCTACGAATTCGATGGCCATCCGGTGAAGTCGCTCGACGAGCTGGAAGCCGCCGTGGCGGCGTGCGCCGCGAATTCGACCGTTGCGATCAAGCTGTATCGGGGTACCAACGGCATGGCGGTGAATGCTGGATTTTAGCGGACGCCGAGCAACGCACGGCCCTCGCGACCGAGATCGAACCGTCCGCAGTGACGGCATGGTCAAAAATCCATCAGACGAGCGCAAGCAACTGAATCGCGGTGACGTTTTGATGACATGTTTCAGGTTGTGCACAGGCTTATCCCCCGGGATTGGGGATATGGCGGAAAATCCCGCCGCGTCGCTGGACTCGAAACGGATATCCGTATCTATTGGCGCCGGTTCGTACTTCGCCTAGTATGCTGCATGGCGAAAAAACCTGAAGCCGTTGACAACCTTCTCGAAACCCTCGTTTGGATGCGGCGCAAGGCAAAAAAACACGAGGCGGTGGATGACCTCATCGATGCACTGATGAAAATGCGGCGCAAGGCCAAGAAGAAAGCGGTCAAGCTGCGCAAAGCAAAGAAGAAGACAAAGAAGCAGAAGACCAAGAAGCGGAAAACAAAGAAGCAAACTGTCGCTCGAGAGCGGACGATAAGAAAGCGGACAATGAGCAAGCGGACAACAAACAAGCGACGGTAATCTGCCGGCAAGCCGCCCGGCCGGCGCCTTGCTCTCAGCCGTGGCTCCGTTCCTGCTTACGGATATCGGCTTCGACCGTGCGCGACCCCGCGAAAAGAACCAGCGATGCCAGCACGGCCAGCACCGGAATGGCGTACATGGCGCTATGCAGGCCGATGGCCTTGGCGCTTTCGGTCATTGCCGTGGCGCCTGCGTCGCGCATCGCCTGATGAGCAAAGTGATCGCTGAGCATGCCCATTCCGAGCGGGCCGAGACTCGCGCCGAGTACATACATGGCGCAGAAGTAGATGGCCACCGCCGTGCCGCGCAGCCGCGGCTCGATCACATCTTGAATGGCTGCATACACGGTGGCGTAGTACACGAACATGGTCATGGTGCCGATGGCCATGAGCACCATGAAAGCCGCGATCGACCCCTTGGGCTGATTCAGTGCGAAGAAGATGGCGGGCGCCGCGACCGCCATCGAGCATGCCGCGCAAAGCAGGCGCCCGTCGCGGCGCTTTGCGCTCATCTTGTCTGCCACCCAGCCGCCCGCCAGCAGGCCGATGGCACCCACGGCGCCGACCGAGATCGCGGAGACATTGCTGGCTTGTCTCAAGCCCATTTCGTGAAACCGCTGCAGGAACGGGGTCTGGAAGGCGTTGATGGCATACATGTTGAAGTTGTGGAAGATGCCCGACAGGATGATCCACCACATGGTCGGCAGCTTGAGCACGGCCGCGTAGGGCGACTTCACCGCGGCATCGGTGGCGGCGGCCGATCGGGCGGCATCCGAGGCGCCGCGCACGGGTTCGGGAATCCGCAGCGCGAGCCAGGCGAACAGGAGTCCGGGGATGCAGGCGAACAGAAACGCCGCGCGCCACCCGAACGCGGCGCCGATGGCGCCGGCGCTGAAGTAGGCGAGAAAAAGACCGGCGGGCAGACCGAGCATGAATACGCCCATGGCGCGCGCGCGCTGCTGCGGCGGATACAAATCCCCGATCAGCGATTGGCCG
>DASWEO010000298.1:0-29082 GCA_036394715.1 Steroidobacteraceae bacterium | reverse complement strand
AGCGACGAACGCGCCGCGCCGCACCGTCGCCGGCGGCACCACCCGCACCCCGGCGGCGGCGAATTGCTCCGCATCCCAGCCGCTGTATTTCAACGGTACCTTGTCGTAAAAATTCAAGCCTTCGGCGCGGATCGGCGTGTTTTGCGCGATGCGAAACGACAACAGCACCGCCTTCTTGAGCCACTCATTCACATGCCACTGGCCCGCTCGTTTTTCCGCCACACGCAAGCTCCCCTTATCGAGCAGCCCAAGTACCGCTTCGACAGCGGCACGGACCTCATGGGAGACATTCTGCGGCGTGATTTGCGCCCGCAATTCATACGCCGACTCGATGGTCGCTTGCAGATCGTTAGCCATAGCTCTCTTTTGACGTTGTATCGCCGGATACTAGCCGAATTATTCACAACTCGGCACAGTGATTCGGCACAGTGATGTGATCGGCCGCATGGCCTGGGGGGATGGGGAGCCTGCCGGCAACGAAGAAGACAGTTGCCGGCAGGCTCCCCATCCCCCCAGGCCCTTCACGCGGGCCGCTGAACGTCACCGTGCAGAGGGGCGAGTGGCGGGCGGCTGTCTTCCCCCGTGTGGTTTCATTCGCGCCCGTCGGCGGAGGCCAGGTATCCAACACCCGCCCGTAGCAGCGGCACCGTCTGCCGACCGACGCCAGTGTTCGCGCGGTGGGGTCAGGGGAGCCTGCCGGCAACTGCATCCCCCGTTGCCGGCAGGCTCCCCTGACCCCGCCGCACGAGCGCTATCAGCCGGTCGCAAGCCGGTTACCGCGCCCCGTCGCGCCGATCCAGCGCCCGCACCAGGGATTCCTGCAGCCGCTGGCACGCCTCTTCCTGCAGGAGACGGCCTTCGGCGTCGGTGATGTAGAACACGTCCTCGGCGCGTTCGCCGACGGTCATGATCTTGGCGCCGTTGATCGCCACGCGTTCGGTCCTGAAGACCTTGCCGACTTCGGAGAGCAATCCCGGGCGGTCCGCGGCGATGAGTTCGAGAATGGTGCGCCCGTTGCGGCTGTCGACGCTGAAATTGACCTGGGTCGGCGTCGAGAACATGCGCACCTGGCGCGGCGCGCGGCGCGTCACCGTCGCCGGTGCATCTTCGGGCTGCTGCAAGTTGCGCCACAGACCCTGTTCGATTTCCCGAATGCGCGACGCGTCGGCGATGACCGCGCCGTTGTCCTCGAGCACCACGTAGGTTTCCAGGCTGAAGCCATTGGCGCTCGTGATCAGCCGGGCGTCCACGACGTTGAGACCCATTTGATCGAGCACGGCGGTCGTTCGTGCAAAACTCTGCAGGCGCCGAGGCGCGTAAGTGAGCACCGCAGTGCCGCCGCGATCCGTCAGTTGTCGAATGGCGACCAGCGGCGCATCGTCGTGAGGATGCCGGTCGGCGAGCAGTGCGGTCTGCCAGGCGATTTCCTCGGGCGTGTAGCGCAGAAAGTAAGCTTCGGTCCACTGCGACCAGACCCGCGAGACCTGTTCCGCCGGAACCTCCGGCATCTTCGCCCGCGCCTGTTCCTGCGTTTCGCGAATCAGTTCCTCCTGATCGACCGGAGTCTCGAGCCCGCGGCGCAAGGCGCGCTTGGTACGCTCGTAGAACTGCTCGAACAGCCGCGCCTTCCAGGCATTCCACAGCTTCGGATTGGTGCCGCGCACGTCCGCCACGGTCATGACGTAGAGATAGTCCAGGTGCACCTGATCGCCCACGCGGCGCGCGAAATCATGAATGATGTCGGGATCGCTGATGTCCTTCTTCTGCGACGTGATGGACAGAATCAAATGGTTTCTGACCAGCCATGCGACCAGGCGCGCCTCGTAGCGGCCGAGTCCCTGCTCCAGGCAGAACGCCTCCGCGTCGACCGCGCCCAATTCCGAGTGGTCGCCGCCGCGGCCCTTGGCGATGTCGTGAAACAACGCCGCCAGGTAGGCGATCTCCTGGCGCGGCAGCGATTGCATGATCTGGCTCAGCGCGGGAAATTCGTCGTTGTACTTCGGCATCGCCAGCCGGCGCAGATTGCTCACCACGAACAAGGTGTGAGCGTCCACGGTGTACGCATGGAACAGATCGTATTGCATGCGGCCGACCACGCGCCCGAACGAGGGGATGTAGCGGCCGAGCACACCGTATAGATTCATGCGGCGCAGCTCGTGCGTGACCCCGACGGGTGCGCACAGAATCTCCATGAACAGCCGGTGATGGCGCGGATTCTGTCTGAACTCTTCATCGATGAGCGACACGTGGGTGCCGATCAAGCGGATGGTCTCGGCGCGCACGCCGCGGAGCTCAGGGTGCTGCTGCAAGAGCACGAACAGCTCGAGCAGGGCCGACGGGTAGCGCGCGAAGACTTCCGGGTGCGTCACTTCCAGGTAATCGTTGCGGAGCTGGAAGCGCGCGTTGATCGGCAGCGGCGATCCGCTTTGGGTCAGGATGGCTTCGCGAAACAGCTGCAGCAGCATTTCGTTCAGCAGGCTGATGTCCATGACGGTGCGGTAGTACTTCTGCATCAGCTGCTCGACGGCCAGCGTGAAGCTGGCGTCTTCGTAGCCGAACAGCTTCGCGAGCTTGATTTGATAATCGAACAGCAGCCGATCCTCGCGCCGCCCGGTGAGCACATGCAGTCCGAAGCGCACCTTCCATAGAAACGACTGGCCCGCCTTCAGCTTGCGCAGTTCCTCACGGGTGAGGAAGCCGTGAGCCACCAGCTCGTCGAGCGTGTCGGTGCCGAAATGGCGTTTTGCCACCCAGCCGATGGTTTGAATGTCGCGCAGGCCCCCGGGGCTCGATTTGACGTTCGGTTCGAGGTTGTAGGCGGTATCGAAGTAGCGATGGTGCCGCTCGGTCTGTTCCTTGACCTTCGCTTCGAAGAAGTCCTGCGAGGACCACAGGCGGTCGGGCGCCAGCGCTCGGCGCATGCCGGCGAACAGCGATTCGGGGCCGGCCAGCAGCCGCGCTTCGAACAGGGTGGTCGCGACGCTGATGTCGGCGAGGCTCTCCCGCTGGCAGTCGTCGATGGAGCGCACGCTGTGCCCGACCTCGAGACCGATATCCCAGAGGAAGGTCAGGAATTTTTCGATATCCGGCTGCCAGTCGGCGGAGTCGCTCTTCGGCAGCAGCACCATGACGTCGATATCCGAACTCGGGTGCAGTTCGCCGCGTCCGTAACCGCCGACGGCCACCAGTGCCAGATCGTCCGCAAACTTGCCGGCGTGGCGCACCCACGCGGCGCGCAGGGTAATGTCGACCAGGCGCCCTCGATCACGAACCAGATCTTCGACGGCCTCGTCGGCGGCGAAACGATCCTGCAGAAGCTCCGTGCCGCGATCCAGGACCTGCCTGAAGACGATCGGCGAGAACTGCCCCTCCCGAAGGGCCTCGGGCGCGGCCGTGAGATAAGGCCAGTCAGCGGTGGGCTCGAGAAGTGTGCCGTGGGCGCTCAAGAGGCCGCCGCGGCGGCGGGTAGGTCGACGCTCGCGCTCAAAGTGAGCACTTCGAAGCCTGCGTCTGTGACCAGGATCGTGTGTTCCCACTGCGCCGACAGGGACTGATCCTTGGTGACCACCGTCCAGCCGTCGGGGAGCAGCCGCACGTCGCGGCGCCCGGCGTTGATCATGGGCTCGATGGTAAAGGTCATGCCCGCCGTCAGTTCGAGTCCGGTGCCGGGTTTGCCGTAGTGCAGCACTTGAGGGTCTTCGTGATAAACGCGGCCGATGCCGTGTCCGCAATATTCGCGCACTACTGAGAAATTATTGCTTTCGGCGAAGGTCTGAATGGCATGCCCGATGTCGCCCAACCGGGCCCCGGGCTTGACCACGCGGATGCCGCGCCACATGGCCTCGTGACATGCGGCCGTCAGCCGGCGGGCAAGGACCCCGGCGTTGCCGACGAAGTACATGCGGCTGGTATCGCCATGAAAGCCGTCGCGAATCACGGTGACGTCGATATTGATGATGTCGCCGCCCTTCAGGCGCTTGTCGCCCGGAATTCCATGGCATACGACATGGTTCACCGAGGTGCAGATGGTCTTGGGAAAGCCCCGGTAATTGAGGTTGGCCGGGATCGACTTCAACTCGTCCACGATGAAATCGTGACACCGCTTGTCGAGTTCGTCCGTGGTCGCCCCGGGTTGAACGAACGGCTCGATCATATCCAGCACACTGGCGGCCAGGCGGCCGGCGGCGCGCATTTTGTCCTGCTCGGCAGGCGTTTTGACGGTTACGTTCATAGGACGGCAGGCTTTGTGTCTAACAGATGTTCATGGTATAAAGCGCGGCTATTTTTAACAACCCCGCACGCGTGTCGTCACAATCGGCCGGGTGCCCGGCGGGACATTGAAAAATGAAGGCCAAGGCTTCAATTTCAAGTCTTCGACGGGTTGCCGATTGGGATACGCGGAGGCTCAACCCGACCAGGAGTGTTTTATGACCAGCGTGTCTATGCGACAAATGCTGGAAGCGGGCGTCCATTTTGGACATCAAACCCGCTTCTGGAACCCCAAGATGGCCCCGTTCATCTTCGGCGAACGTAACAAGATCCACATCATCAATCTTGAAAAGACGCAACCCCTGTATGCCCAGGCGGCGGCGTTCATCAAGGGCGTGGCCGCGGAGGGCGGCAAGGTGCTGTTCGTCGGCACCAAGCGATCCGCCCGCGACGCGGTTCAGAAGGAAGCCACCCGCTGCAGCATGCCCTACGTGAACCAACGTTGGCTGGGCGGCATGCTGACCAATTTCAAGACCATTCGCCAGTCCATCAAGCGGCTCAACGAATTGGACGAAATGGCGCAGAGCGGTGCCCTGGATCGGCGCGGCAAGAAGGAAGCTCAGATGCTGCGCCGTGAGATGGACAAGCTGCTGCGGAGCCTCGGCGGCATCCGCGAAATGACGGCTCTGCCCGATGCCCTGTTCGTGATCGACGTCGGCCATGAGCAAATCGCCATTCACGAAGCCAGGAAGCTCGGGATTCCGGTGGTCGCCGTGGTGGACACCAACTGCTCGCCCGACGGCATCGACTATGTGATTCCCGGCAACGACGACGCCATGCGCGCCATCCTGCTGTACGCCGGCGGAGTGGCCGATTCGGTGCTGGAAGGCAAGGCCTCGCTGCCCGAGGTCCCGGTGGGCGAGGACGAATTCGTGGAGCTCGACGAGGAAGGCAATCCCAAGAAGCGCGCCGCCGGCGGCCGCCGTCCGGCCCAGGCGCCGCGCGGAGGCCACAAGAAGCCGCCGCCGCGCCGTAAGGTTCCGGTGACCGTGGTGCCGAGCGTGGCCGCCGTGGCGGCCTCTCTCGACGAGGTCGAAGTCGATGACGTCGACGCGGCGGATACTCCGCCGGCGGAGACGCGTCCGGCCAGCGCCCCGCGGCGCCGTCCGACCGGCCGCAGCGGCAGTGCGCCGAGGCGCGGCGCGTAATCGGTAGCTTCAAATGAACATCACGGCAGATACTGTAAAGCAGCTCCGCGAGCGTACGGGCGCGGGAATGATGGAGTGCAAGAAAGCGCTGGTCGAAACCAAGGGCGACTTGGACGCGGCCGCCGAGCTCATGCGCAAGACCGGGCTTGCCAAGGCGGACAAGAAGGCGGCGCGCGGCGGAGCCGAAGGCACGGTGGCGGTGGAGCGCTCCGGCTCGAGCGCCGTGCTCGTGGAAGTCAATTGCGAAACCGACTTCGTGGCGCGCGGCGATGAATTCCAAGGATTCGCCCGCGAAGTCTCCCGGCTGGCGCTGGAGAAGGCGCCTGCGGATGTGAGCGCACTGCTCCAGCTGTCGAGCGGTTCATCCACGCTCGACGAAAAGCGCCGCTCCCTGATCGCGAAAATCGGTGAGAACATCTCGGTCCGGCGCTTCGTGCGCGTGACGGCGCCGGGCGTGCTCGGCGCCTATATCCATGGCGGCCGCATCGGCAGCCTCGTGGCATTGAAGGGCGGCGATGAGGCCTTGGCGAAGGACCTCGCGATGCACGTTGCCGCCGCGAATCCCGCCTATATCGATTCGGACGGCGTCCCGGCCGCGGTGCTCGGCAAGGAGCGGGAGATTCTGGCGGAGCAGACCAAGGCCGAGAAGAAACCGCCGGAGATCGTCGCCAAAATGGTGGAGGGCCGGCTGCGCAAGTATCTGGCGGAAATCACGCTGGTAGGGCAGCCTTTCGTCAAGGACCCGGACGTCACGGTCGAGAAGCTCCTCAAGAAGGCCGGCGCCGCGGTCGTGCAATTCGAGCGCTACGAAGTCGGCGCCGGCATCGAAAAGAAGCAGGATGATTTCGTCGGCGAGGTGATGGCGCAGGTGAAGGCGCAGGAGAAGCCCAAAACCGACGAGGGAAACAAGGGCAACGGCGGCGGCCCGAAAGACGGTCCTAAACAGCACTAAGCCTCAACCGGCTGGACTGAATGACCCCGCGCTTGCGGGGTCTTTTATAGTAGGGTACGGGATACGAGATCATGACCAACACAAACGCCACGGCTCGCTATCGTAGAATTTTGGTCAAATTATCCGGCGAGGCGCTGCTCGGGGGAGAGGATTACGGCATCGATCCGGTCATACTCAAGCGTATCGCCGGGGAAATCCACGACCTGACCCAGATGGGGGTGCAGGTCGCCGTCGTCCTGGGCGGCGGCAACATCTTCCGCGGCGCAGGGTTGGCCCGCGCCGGCATGGACCGCGTGACCGCCGACCACATGGGAATGCTCGCCACCGTGATCAATGCGCTGGCGTTGCAGGACGCCCTCGAGAGTCTGGGCGCGTATGCGCGGGTCATGTCGGCGCTGCGCATCAACGAAGTGTGCGAGGACTACATCCGGCGGCGCGCCGTGCGGCATCTCGAGAAAGGCCGCGTGGTGATATTCGGCGCCGGAACCGGCAATCCATTTTTCACCACGGACACGGCGGCGAGCCTGCGGGCCATCGAGATCAACGCCGATATTCTGTTGAAGGCGACCAAGGTCAACGGCATCTACGACTCCGATCCGGTCACGAATCCGAATGCCAAGCGTTATGCCCGCCTGACCTTCGATCAGGTGCTGAACGATCGCCTCAACGTGATGGATGCGACCGCCATCGTCATGTGCCGCGAAAACAATTTACCGCTGCAGGTCTTCAATCTGTTCAACGCCGGCGATTTGATGCGTATCGTGCAGGGCGAAGACGTCGGCACCGTCGTAACCGCGGCAGGCTAAGGGGGACCCCATGCTCGAGGACTTGAAGAAAGACGCAACCCAACGCATGCAGAAATGCGTGTCGGCGTTCAAGGATCAGCTGAAGAAGATGCGCACCGGCCGTGCGCACACCAGCCTGATCGAGCACATCAAGGTCGACTACTATGGCTCGGAAATGCCCTTGAACCAGGTGGCCAACATAGCAACCGAGGACGCGCGCACGTTGACGGTGAGTCCCTGGGAAAAGGCCATGGTGCCGGTGATCGAAAAGGCGATCTATAAATCCGATCTTGGCCTCACCCCCAACACCGCCGGACAGCTCATTCGCATCAACATGCCGGCGCTCACCGAAGAGCGCCGCCGCGACATCATCAAAGTCGTGAAGGCCGAGGCGGAAAACGCCCGCGTGGCCGTGCGCGGCGTGCGCCGCGAAGTCATGAATGAGCTGAAGGAAATGCTCAAGGAAAAGTTGATTGCGCAAGACGATGACCGTCGGGCCCAGGACGACGTTCAGAAGCTGACCGACAGGCACGTGGCGGAAATCGATCAGGCCATGGCCGACAAGGAAAAGGAGCTGATGCAGGTGTGAAGATGGCCGATTCGCCCCAGCATGTCGCAATCATCATGGACGGCAACGGCCGGTGGGCCCGATCGCGAGGCATGCCGCGCCCTGCCGGGCATCGCGCCAGCGTCAAGGTGGTGCGCAAAGTCGTGGAGGAATGCGCCAGGCGCAAGGTCCGCCATCTGACGCTGTTCGCCTTCAGCAGCGAAAATTGGCGCCGACCGCCCGACGAGGTCGGCATGCTCATGAACCTGTTTCTCGACGCCCTGGAGCGCGAAGTCGCCGATTTGCACCGGAACCACGTGCGCCTGGCGTTCATCGGCGACCGCGGCCTGCTGGGCGCCGAACTCGCGCGGCGAATGCAGAGCGCCGAGCAACTCACCGCGGCCAACACGGGGCTCCGGCTGATCGTGGCCATGGCCTATGGGGGGCGCTGGGATATCACCCAGGCTTGCCGCTCGCTCGCTGCGGATGCGGCGGCCGGCACTCTGGCCGCGTCCGACATCCACGAAGCGCAAGTCGCGGAACGTCTCGCGCTGGCCGGCATCCCCGACCCCGACCTCTTGATCCGCACGGGCGGCGAGCAGCGGATCAGCAATTTCTTGCTGTGGAATCTTGCCTACACGGAGCTGTATTTTTGCGATGAGCTATGGCCGGCGTTTTCAGCGGCGCATCTCGACGCGGCGTTCGAATGCTTTGCGCAACGCGAGCGCCGCTTCGGCAAGACGTCGGGGCAACTCGTGGCGAAAGCCGATGCTTGAGACGGCAGATGCTTAGGACAAGAATACTCACCGCGGCCGTTCTTGCCTGCATCCTGCTGGCGGGCCTGTTTCTGCTGCCCCCGCCATGGGCCGTCGTCGCGATCGGCGCGGCCTTCACCATCGGTGCCTGGGAGTGGGCCGGCTTCGGCGCGCTGCGCGGGACGGGGGCGCGCACCGCTTACGCGGCCGGCGTCGCAGTGCTGCTGGTCCTCGCCTGGCGGTGGACCGCCTACCCCAAGCATTTGCTGCTGCTGCTGAGCGTCGCGTGCGCCTGGTGGGCGATCGCCCTGCTGTGGCTGTCGTGGGGGCCTCCCCGGCATCATCCGACGCTGGCGCTCGCCTGCGGGCTGCCGGTATTGGTGCCGGCATTCATTGCCCTCGCGAGGCTGCAGGTCGCAACCCAAGGCTTCGCGGGCGGTCCGCAGATGGTGCTCTGGCTGGTGTTGCTGGTGATCGCCGCCGATGTGGGCGCGTACTTTGCGGGACGCAGCTTGGGCCGGCGGAAATTGGCGCCGCGCGTGAGTCCGGGCAAGACGTGGGAGGGTGCCATGGGCGGTCTCTTGATGGTGGCGCTGGTCGCCTGGGCGGGCGCCGCGCATTTCGGCTTACCGCCGCTGGCTGTGGTGGTTTTCGGCTGTGCGGTCGGGGTTTTTTCGATCATCGGCGATCTTACCGAGAGCATGTTCAAGCGTGCCGCAGGCCTCAAGGACAGCGGCGCGCTGCTGCCCGGACACGGCGGCCTGTTGGATCGCATCGACAGCGTGACGGCGGCGGCGCCCCTGTATGCGCTCGGTTTGTTCAGCCACGGTGTGATCGCATGAGCGCGCCCCGGGGCCTCGCCATCCTGGGATCCACCGGCAGCATCGGACGCAGCACGCTTGCCGTAGTGGCCTTGCATCCGGAGCAATATCGGGTCGCGGTGCTGGGCGCCCACAGCAGCTGGCAAGCCATCGTCGAGCAAGCACGGCAGTTTCGGCCGGAGACCGTGGTGCTCGTCGACCCCAAGGCCGCGGCCCTGGCGCGCGCCAGCTTACGCGACTGTGGTTCGACGTCGCGCGTGGAAAGCGGGCCCGAGGCGCTTGCCGCCGCCGTCGCCGCCGACGATGTCGACGTCGTGATGGCGGCGATCGTGGGTGCTGCCGGGTTGCCGTCGACCTTGGCCGCCGTGCGGGCGGCCAAGCGCGTGCTGCTGGCCAACAAAGAGGCCCTGGTCATGGCCGGCCAGATCCTGATGGATGAAGTGCGCCGCGCCGGCGCCGAACTCATCCCGATCGACAGTGAACACAATGCGATTTTTCAATGCATGCCGGCGGGCTATCTTCCCGGCGAGATTGCGCGCGGCGTGGTCCGCGTGATTCTGACCGCCTCGGGCGGGCCGTTTCGCACCGCCGACATCGCAACCTTGCCCCATGTCACGCCGGACGAAGCCTGTGCCCACCCGAAGTGGAAGATGGGCCGCAAGATTTCCGTCGACTCCGCGACGCTGATGAACAAGGGGCTCGAAGTCATCGAGGCGACCTTGCTGTTCGGATTGCCGGAACGGGACGTGGATGTCATCGTTCATCCGCAGAGCGTCGTTCACTCGCTGGTCGAATATGCGGACGGTTCGATGCTTGCACAGCTCGGCGCTCCCGATATGCGCACGCCCATCGCTCAGGCGCTCGCGTGGCCGGAGAGGTTTGCTTCCGGTGTACAATCGCTCAATCTAGCCGAGATCGGACAGCTTGCCTTCGAGCCTCCCGATCATGCGCGCTTTCCCAGCCTCGGATTGGCGCGGGCGGCGGCGCGGGCCGGCGGCACCGCGCCCGCGGTGCTGAATGCGGCCAACGAGGTCGCAGTACAGGCGTTTCTTGACCGGCGCTTGAACTTTACCGGGATTGCCGCGGTCATTGACAAAGTGTTGCATCAGCTCGATTCGTCCCCCGTCAAGGCTCTGGGAGATGTTTTGGACGCCGACGCGGCGGCGCGACGCTTGGCTAATGCCTTGATCGAGCCTGGCTCTGGAGCCTTCGCATGAAAATGTTGTTTTTTCTCGCCGCCTTCTTGGTTGCGATCGGGATCTTGGTGGCAGTCCACGAATTCGGGCATTACTGGGTCGCGAAGAAACTCGGCTTCAAAGTTCTGCGCTTCAGCATCGGCTTCGGCAAACCTTTGGTGATGCGGGTCGGTAAGGACGCCGATCGCACCGAGTACTGCATTGCCGCCATACCCTTGGGCGGCTACGTCAAATTGCTGGACGAGCGCGAGGGCGAGGTGAGCCCGGCCGAGCTGCACCGATCGTTCACGCGGCGGCCGGTGCTGCACCGGATCGCGGTGCTGTTGGCGGGACCCGCGATGAACCTGCTGTTCGCCTCGGTCCTCTATGCCATTCTGGCGATGGTCGGAACGGAAATCGTCAAACCCGTGGTCGGACAGGTGCGGCTCGACAGTCCCGCGGCGGTGGCCGGACTACGGCGCGGCGACCAGATCGTGCGCGTTGGCGAACGCAGCGTCGGCGACACCGAAGAGCTGCAGATCGCGCTGATCCGGCAATTCAGCGATGACGGCGTGATACCCCTGCGGGTGCGGCGCGACGGCAGCGAGCGCTCGCTGATGCTGCGGGTCGGCGATGATCGGCGCGCCATGACCGAGCCCGGCAAGTTGTTGCCCGGACTTGGCTTCGATCTCTCGACATGGAACGCCGACACGCTGGTTCACGAGGCGCCCCCGGGCAGCGCAGGCGCGCGGGCGGGCTTGCGCGCGGGCGATCGCTTGCTGGCCCTCGACGGCCAGCCCGTCGCCAACAGCGCGGAGTTCGTGTCCATGGTGAACGCCGCGCCGGGGCGGGACATTTCGATCGAAGTCGAGCGCGGCGGCGAACGATTGCGTATCGTGGCGCCGGTGCCGCGCGTGATGGAGGCGGGCAGGACGATCGGCCGGCTGGGCATTACATTGCAAGAAGGGCCGCGAGCCTGGCCGCCGGGGCTGGTGGAAATCCATCGCTCAGGTCCCATCGACGCGGCTTTGAGCGGCGTGGCGAAGACCTGGGAGATGTCCTCGCTCACCGTGCAGATGCTGTGGCGGATAGTGACGGGCCAAGTGTCCGCAAAGAACATCAGCGGTCCGATCAGCATCGCGGAATTCGCCGGTATAAGCGCGTACCTGGGATTGACCGCGTTCTTGGCTTTTTTGGCGATCATCAGCGTGAGCTTGGGCGTGCTGAATCTGATGCCGGTACCGTTGTTGGACGGCGGCCAGGTGGTCTACCAGGTGGTGGAAGCGGTGAAGGGGACACCGCTGTCCGAGCGTGCCCAGCTGTTCGGTCAGCAGCTCGGAATTGCGCTCCTTGTCGTGTTGATGAGCCTCGCCTTCTATAACGATATATCAAGACATTTGAATTAACGGGAAATCATGATCAATCGAAACAGCAATCGGTCGTTGTCGCGTGCGGCTTGAATTGCGTTTGGCGTGCCTGGTGGCCCTTGCCATCCAGCCTTTGGGATCGGCTGTGCGCGCGCAAATCGCGCAGGAGCCGTTCACCGTCGGCGACATTCGCATCGAAGGTCTGCAGCGAATCTCCGAAGGCACGGTATTCAACTATCTGCCCGTGAACATCGGCGATCACCTCGACGGCCAGCGCATCGGCGAGGCCATGCGGGCGCTGTACGCGACGGGGTTCTTTCGCGACGTGGAACTGCGCCGCGACGGCAACACCCTGCTGGTCGTGGTCGTCGAGCGGCCGTCCATCGCCAAGTTCGAGCTCAAGGGCAACAAGGACATCAAGACCGAGGACTTGCAAAAGAGCTTGCGCAACGTGGGCCTTGCGACCGGCAAGACCTTCGACCGCTCGGTGCTCGATGAAGTGAAGCAATACCTCACCGACCAATACTTCAGCCGCGGCAAATACGCCGTGCGCGTCGATACCAAGATCACGGAGCTGCCGGGCAACAAGGTCGACATCATCGTCGACATCAAGGAGGGCAAGCGCGCCAAGATCGAACAGATCAACCTGGTCGGCAACACCCGGTTCAAAGAGAAGGACGTGCTCGGCACCCTGGAGTTGAAAACCCCGAACTGGCTGTCTTGGTACAAGCAGGACGACCGGTACTCGCGCGAATCGCTGCAGGGCGATTTGGAGAAACTGCGCTCCTACTACATGGACCGCGGCTATGCCAATTTCCAGATCGAGTCGACGCAAGTCGCCATCGCGCCGGAAAAAGACGACATGTACATCACCGTGAACGTCAGCGAGGGCGATGTTTTCAAGGTATCGGACATCAAGCTCGCCGGCACGATGGTGGTGCCCGAGGAGCAGCTGCAAAAACTGCTGCAGATTCACCCCGGCGATATTTTTTCCCGCAAGGCCGTCACCAGCTCGCAGACACTGATGAGCTACCGGCTGGGCGCCGACGGCTATGCATTCGCCAAGATCGATCCGGTGCCCACCCCGGACAACGAGAAGAAAACCGTCTCGCTCACGTTCTTCATCGAGCCGGGCAATCGCGTATACGTGCGGCACATCAATTTCAACAATGTCACGGCGATCAACGACGAAACGCTGCGCCGCGAGATGCGCCAGCTCGAGGGTGGATGGCTGTCGAACTCGGCGGTCGAACGGTCCAAGGAACGGCTGCAGCGCCTGCCGTACGTGGAGAAAGTGGAGTTCGAGACCAAGCCGGTGGCGGGCAGCGCGGACCTCGTGGACGTGGATTACAACATCAAGGAAGGATTACCCGGGCAATTCGGCGGCGGCATCGGCTATTCCCAATCGCAGGGCATCAGTCTGAACGGCAACTTCGTTCACAGCAACTTCATGGGAACGGGCGATCGCATCGCGTTGGAAATCAACGCCGGCAAATACAGCAAGAGCTACGCGTTCTCGCATACGGATCCCTACACCACCATCGACGGTGTGGCCCGCACCAGTTCGATCACCTACCGGGATATCACGCAATTCGTCGCCGCGTCGTCGGCGTTCTCGACCAAGCAGATCACGGGCGCGCTGCAGTGGTCCTACCCCATCAGCGAGTACCAATACCTGCAGGCCGGCGTATCCGCCAACAAGAACACCCTGGTGGTCTCGCAAGGGTACAGCGCCCAGCAGGCCGTGGATTGGGTCAAGCAGAACGGCAATACCTTCACCCGCGATCTCACGGACACCAACGGCGACGGCGTGGTCAATTCCCTGGACAATCCGTACACGGTCTACGGCACCAACTTCTATACCTATGAGCTCACGGCCGGATGGAATTACGATGCGCGCAACCGGGCTCTGTTCGCCGACCGCGGCCTGCACTTGAGCGTTTCGGGGCGCTACGCCATACCCCCGAGCGACGTGCGCTACTACGCCACCAATTTCCAATATCTTCAGTACGTCCCCATTTGGCGAAAATGGCTGTTGTCCTTCAACGCCCAGGTGGACTATGCCTCGGCGCTGGGTCGTACCACCGCGCTGCCTCCCTATCTGAACTACTTCGCCGGCGGGCCGGACAGCATCCGCGGCTATCGCGAGAGCCGCTTGGGGCCCCGGGACAATATCGGCCTTGGCAACCCGTACGGCGGAAACTTTCGCGTGGTCAACCGCTTGGAATTGATCTTCCCGGTGCCCGAAAAGTGGAAAAGCGCCGCCCGGGTGAGCTGGTTTTATGATATGGGCAACGTATTTCAGACGGGCAATAAGGTCAAATTCTTGGGGTTCGACGACACGACGCCGGTCAACTATCACTTCGATTATGCTAACCTGAAAAGATCGACCGGGATCGCGGTGCAGTGGCTTGCACCCTTGGGTCTGTTCCGTTTCTCATACGGCGTCCCTTTGAATGCGTTCTCCGGCAACACGGTAAGATTCAACGACGAAACAGAGCGCTTTCAATTTTCTATCGGTCAAGCATTTTGACCGCTCACTATTTGAGGTCTTAAATATAAATATGTCGACTTTCAATCGCAGCATTCCCTTATTGGCCTTTTGCGTGTGCGGGCTCGTGATGTCCGGCCCGGCGAGCGCCGAGATCAAAATGGGCGTGGTCAATTTCCAGAAGCTTCTGGAGGATGCGCCCCAGACCAAGACAGCGATGCAAGCCCTTGAAAATGAATTTGCGCCCCGCCGCCGCGAACTCTTGACGTTGCAGAACGACCTGAAGGCGCGCGACGAGAAATTGCAGAAAGAAGGCGCAGTGATGTCCGAGGCCGACCGCGCCAAGGCGGAGAAGACGTTGCGCGACCAACAGCGTGAATTCTCGCGCAAGGCCGGCGAATTCCAGGACGATGCATCAACGCGCCGTAACGAGGAAATCGGCAAGGTGCAGCGCTACCTCGTCACGGAGATTCAAGGGTACGCCAATGCCCAGGGCTTCGATCTGGTGCTGGGCGACGGTGTGTTCTTTGCCAAGGGTCCGCTCGATATCACGGCCCAGGTATTGGCGGTGCTTGCGACCAAGCCGGCGACCTTGCCGGCCGCGGCACCCGCACCCAAGACTCCCGCGACTTCGACTACCCCGGCCAAGCCCCCTGGCGGTAAATAGGGGCGCTCAAGGTGGTGCGCGGGTGCAGGGAGAATACAGCCTAGGGGACTTAAGCGTGCGATTCGGCCTCGGGCTGCGCGGCGAGCCTGGGCTGCGAGTCTCGCGCGTCGCGACCTTGTCGCACGCGGAGGCCGGCGCGTTGAGCTTCCTGGCGAATCCGCGGTACCGCAAACAGATGGAATCCACGCGCGCGACCGCGGTCTTGGTGGGACCGGAACATGCGGCAGGGTGCCCCGTCGCCGCGCTGATCGATCCCAACCCCTATCTTGCCTATGCGCGGATCGCGGAATTGCTGCATCCTCAGGCGCACCCGGCGCCGGGAACTCACCCGACGGCGGTGGTGTCGGTGAGCGCGCGCATAGCGGCTTCGGCGAACGTGGGGCCGCTGGCCGTCATCGAGGATGACGTGGTCATCGGCGAGCGCGTGGTCGTGGGTCCTGGATGCATCGTGCAGAAAGGAGCGCAGATCGGCGCCGACTCGCGCTTGGTGTCGCGAGTCAATCTATATGCCGGAGTGCGCATCGGCCGGCGCTGTATTCTTCACTCCGGAGCGGTGGTCGGCGCCGACGGCTTCGGTTTCGCGCCCGATGCGGGGACGTGGGTGAAGGTGCCCCAGGTGGGCAGCGTCACCATCGGCGACGACGTGGAGATCGGTGCGAACACCACCATCGATCGGGGCGCCATCGACGACACGGTGGTGGAGCATGGGGTCAAGCTGGACAATCAGATACAAGTGGGCCACAACGTGACCATAGGGGCTCATACCGCCATCGCGGGTTGCGTAGGCATTTCGGGCAGCACGACGATCGGTCAACGATGCATGATCGGCGGCGGTGTCGGGATCGCCGGTCATTTGACGATTGCCGACGACGTGGTGGTCACGGGCGTCAGCCTGGTGAGCGCCTCGATCAAGCACGCCGGCAGCTACTCGAGCGGGATGCCGGCCGTGGAGACCCGGATGTGGCGGCGCATGGTGGCGCGTTTACGGCGGTTGGACGCAAAGGAGCGATGATGGCTGAAGCCGAGAAGATGGATATCGAAGCGATCATGCGGCAACTGCCGCATCGGTATCCCTTCTTGATGGTGGATCGCGTTCTGGAATGTGTGCCCGGAGAGCGGGTTCTCGCACTGAAGAACGTGACGTTCAACGAGCCGTTCTTCCCGGGACATTTCCCGCATCGACCGGTGATGCCGGGAGTGATGATCATCGAGGCGCTGGCCCAGGCCGCGGGCGTCCTGGCATTCAAGACTGCGAAGGTGGTCCCGGACGCCAATACGCGGTTCTATTTCGTGGCCATCGACAGCGCGCGATTCCGCAAGCCCGTGGAGCCGGGCGATCAGCTCGTGCTCAAGGTCACGTTCAAACGTGCCTTCAAGGGAATCTGGAAGTTTCACGGGTTGGCCGAAGTCGACGGCGTTGAGGTGGCGTCGGCGGAAATCATGGTGGCTCCGGAGACCACGGGCTCGAACGCGAAGGGAGACGCGGGATGATCGATTCGCGCGCGGTGGTATCGCCGCAAGCGCAGCTGGCGGCGGACGTTGAGGTCGGTCCGTTCACGGTCATCGGTCCGGATGTGGTCATCGGCTCCGGCACCTGGATCGGCCCGCACGCGGTGATCAACGGACCGACGCGCATCGGCACCGGCAACAAGATTTTTCAGTTCGCGTCCTTGGGCGACGCGCCGCAGGACAAGAAATACAAGGGCGAGCCCACGCTGCTCGAAATCGGCGACCGCAACGTATTTCGCGAATCCGTCACGGTGAATCGCGGCACCACCCACGACAGAGGGGTGACGCTCATCGGCAACGACAATCTGTTGATGGCGTATTCGCACGTGGCTCATGACTGCCGTCTCGGCGACCAGATCGTGATGGCGAATTGCGCCACGCTCGGCGGGCACGTGGAAATCGGCGATTGGGCGACCTTGGGCGGCCTGTCGGCCGTGCATCAATACACCAAGGTCGGCGCGCACTGTTTCATTGCGCACAACGCCATGGTGACTCGCGACGTTCCGCCCTATGTGCTGGCGGTGGGACGGCCGGCGGTGCCGCACAGCGTCAACGCGATAGGCTTGCAGCGGCGGGGTTTCACCCCCGAGCAGATCCTGAACATACGCCGCGCGTACCGATTGCTGTACCGCTCGGGGCTGAAACTGAAGATGGCTCTCGAGGAACTCGAGAAAGCGGCCGAGACCCAGATGGAGATCCGGCCCTTCGTCGAATTCGTCAAGCGCAGCGAACGCAGCATCGTCCGGTAGCATGAACAACGAGCTTTCCGTTGTTCATTCCGGCTAGCAATGTCTGCTCCACTGCGGGTGGGCTTGGTGGCTGGAGAAGCGTCAGGCGATACGCTGGGCGCCGATCTGATCCACGCGCTGCGCCGTCTTTCGCCGGACGCCGAGTTCTTCGGAATCGCCGGTCCAAAAATGCAGGCGGCAGGGTGCGCAGTCTGGGAGCCGGCCGAGTCGCTGGCCGTGATGGGCTTGTTCGAGATCGTGCGCGATCTGCCGCGCCTGCTGCGCCTGCGCGCCCGCATCCGTGCCTCGTTTCTGGCGGCCAAACCCGATGTATTCGTGGGAATCGATGCACCGGAATTCAATCTGCGCCTGGCGCGCGACCTGCGCTCCGCCGGAATCAAGACGGTCCAGTACGTGAGTCCCCAGGTCTGGGCTTGGCGGCAGAGCCGGGCACGCAGCATCCACGAGTCCGTGGACCTGGTGCTCTGCGTGCTGCCGTTCGAAAAGCGCTTCTACGATGAACACGGCATGCGCGCCGAGTTCGTCGGACATCCGCTCGCCGACGCCATCCCGATGACGGTCGACCGCTCGAGCGCGCGCCGTGTCCTCAATATGGACCCAAACGCCCGGGTCGTGGCCTTGCTGCCGGGGAGCCGGCGCGGCGAAGTCGCGCGGCTGGCAGGGGATTTTGCCGCAACGGCGCGTTGGCTCGCCGCACAGCGCCCGCGGCTCAAATTCATCGCGCCGATGGCGAGCGCGGCGACACGGGAGATTTTTGCCGAGGCGCTCGCGCGCCATGCGCCCGGCCTCGATGTGCAGCTCATCGACCGTCAATCCCAGACGGCGCTGATCGCGGCCGATGTGGTCCTGGTGGCCTCCGGGACGGCGAGTCTGGAAGCGGCCCTGTGCAAGCGGCCCATGGTGGTCGTGTACCGTTTCGGGGCGATGACCGCCTGGATCCTGCGCCGGCTGAATCTGGTCAAAGTCAAATTTTTTGCGCAACCAAATCTACTTGCGGATCGGCGCGTCGTCGGCGAGTATTTTCAGGAGGAGATTGTCCCGGAGTCGATCGGAGCGGAGCTCTTGATGTGGCTGGAGGATGGCGAACGCCGCAGCGGCCTCGAACGCGAGTTTTCGCGAATTCACGCCGAGTTGCGCCGCGACGCGGGGACTCGCGCGGCGCAGGCTATCGTGGCTTTGCTCATATGACGCGGCGAGTGGCCGGGATCGATGAGGCGGGTCGCGGACCTCTGGCGGGGCCCGTGGTCGCCGCAGCCGTGATATTGCGTCCCGGGCGTCGCATCGATGGCATCGCGGATTCCAAGGTGCTGAGCCCGGATGAGCGCTCCGCCCTGGATTTGGTGATCCGGCGCGAGGCTCTGTGTTTCGGTATCGGCTGGGCGGACCGGGCCGAGATCGATGCCCTGAACATACTGCAGGCCACTTTTCTGGCCATGCGCCGCGCGCTGCTGGCGATGGTCTTGACGCCTGATCATGTGTTGGTGGACGGTGATAAATTGCCGTACCTGGGCGGCTTGGGCAAGACCCTCACTGCGCGCGCCATCGTGGATGGCGATGCGACGGTACCCGCCATCAGCGCCGCTTCTATCCTGGCGAAGACGGCCAGAGATAGCTATATGAATCACATGGATACACTATATCCCGCATATTCTTTCGCAACTCACAAGGGTTACTGCACGCCCGATCACCAGCGGCGTCTCGAGCTGCACGGGCCCTGCCCCCTGCACCGGCGCTCATTCGCTCCGGTGCGGCTGGCACTGAGGGTGGAGCTTTGAGGCAATTCGTCCATCTGCGATTGCACACCGAATATTCCCTGGTCGACGGGATCGTGCGGGTGCCGGAGCTGATGGCCGCCGTGTCCTCGGCGGGGATGCCGGCGGTTGCACTGACCGATCAAAGCAACCTGTTTGCGATGGTGAAGTTCTACAAGGAGGCGTTGGCCGCCGGCGTCAAGCCTTTGATCGGAGTGGACGCGTGGATTCGCGAAGTGGGTGAGCGCGCCCCTCCGTCGCGCGCGGTCTTTCTCTGCCAGAATCTTGCGGGCTATCGGCATCTGACGCAGCTCGTGACCCGTTCCTTTCTGGAAGGTCAGCATCGCGGTGCGCCCATGCTGGAACGCAGCTGGCTGCAGAGCGACGTCCTGCAGGGGCTGATTGTCTTGTCGGGCGGCGCAGAGGGCGACATCGGACAGGCGATAGCCCGCGGCCGCGACGATGAGGCTGCACGGTGCCTGACTCGTTGGCAGGAGCTGTGCGGCGATCGGTTTTACCTGGAGGTCCAGCGCACGGGCCGCGCAGGTGAGGATGCCTATGCCGACGCCGTCATCGATTTGAGCTTGGAGCGAGGTGTCGCGGCGCTCGCGACCAACGATGTGCGCTTTCTGACGCGCGCGGAATTCGAGGCGCACGAAGCGCGGGTATGCATCCACGACGGTGCCTTGCTTGCCGATCCGAGCCGCGTACGGCGCTATTCCGAAGAGCAGTACTTGAAATCGCCGGCGGAGATGGCCGAGCTTTTTAAGGATGCGCCAGAACTGCTTGATAACACGGTGGAAGTTGCCAAGCGATGCTCCCTGGAAATCCGCTTGGGCGCTTCCATGCTGCCGGCCTATCCGGTGCCTGCCGGCAGCAGTACCGAAGACTTCCTGCGCGAGGAGGCGGCGCGCGGCCTGCGGGCGCGGTTCATGGCGTCGCGGAGCGCCACCCTGGTGGCATCTCGGGGCGCCGAGCCTGAGGCGCCTGCGGCGGCTGAAGCCGCGCGCTCCGGCTACGAGGCCCGCCTGGATCTGGAGCTCGGCGTCATCTGCTCCATGGGATTCGCCGGATACTTTTTGATCGTGGCCGATTTCATCCGGTGGGCGCGCGACAACGGCGTGCCGGTGGGACCCGGCCGGGGCTCCGGCGCGGGTTCGCTGGTCGCTTATGTGCTCGGCATCACCGATCTCGATCCGATCGAGCACGATCTGCTGTTCGAGCGATTCTTGAATCCCGAACGCGTGTCCATGCCGGATTTCGACGTCGACTTCTGCATGGAAGGCCGCGACCGAGTCATCGAATACGTCGCCAACAAGTACGGCCGCGAGCGGGTGTCGCAGATCATCACCTACGGCACCTTGGCGGCGAAAGCCGTCGTGCGCGACGTGGGCCGGGTGCTCGGACACAACTACGGCTATGTGGACAAGATCGCCAAGCTGATTCCGTTCGAGATCGGCATCACGCTCGACAAGGCGCTCGAGCAAGAAGAGGAGCTCAGACGCCTGTACGAGGGCGACTCCGAGGTCCGGGAACTCATCGACCTGGCGCGAATCCTCGAGGGCCTGGCGCGCAACGCGGGCACCCATGCGGGCGGTGTGGTCATCGCGCCGTCGGTATTGACCGATTTCACGCCGCTGTACTGCGAAGAGGGCAGCACGACGCCGGTGACGCAGTTCGACAAGGACGATGTCGAGGCCGCCGGGCTGGTGAAATTCGATTTCCTGGGACTGCGCACGCTGACCATCATCGACTGGGCGGTGCGCGACATCAATGCCAAGCGCTCGAGTATGGGCGAGGCGCCGCTGGTGATGAGCGCTCTGCCCATGGACGATTCCGCCACCTACCAGCTGCTCAAGAGCTGCCGGACCACGGCGGTGTTCCAGCTCGAATCGCGCGGCATGAAGGATTTGATCCGCCGCCTGCAGCCCGACCGGTTCGGCGACATCGTGGCGTTGGTGGCCTTGTTCCGCCCCGGGCCGCTGCAATCCGGCATGGTCGACGATTTCATTGCGCGCAAGCATGACACCACCGGCGCCACCATCGATTACCTGCATCCGGATCTGAAGCCGGTGCTCGAGGCAACCTACGGCGTGATCCTGTATCAGGAACAGGTCATGCAGATCGCGCAGATCTTGGCGGGCTACACCTTGGGCGGAGCGGATCTTCTGCGGCGCGCCATGGGCAAGAAGAAGGCCGAGGAAATGGCCAAGCAGCGCTCGGTATTCGTCAGCGGTGCGGTGGCGCGCGGTGTGCGCGACGCGCAGGCCACGCATATTTTCGATTTGATGGAGAAATTCGCCGGCTACGGCTTCAACAAGTCGCACTCGGCGGCCTACGCTCTCCTGTCCTACCAGACGGCCTGGCTCAAGGCACACTATCCGGCCGCCTTCATGGCGGCGGTTCTGTCCTCGGACATGGACAAGACCGACAAGGTGGTCACGCTGATCGACGAATGCGCCAGCATGGGCCTCGCCGTCCAGCCGCCCGACGTGAATGAATCGGTGTATGCCTTCCACGTCTCGGGTGCCATGAGTATCCGTTTTGGGCTGGGAGCCATCAAAGGCGTCGGCGCCTCTGCCGTGGAAGCCATCATCGAGGAGCGCACCGCGAACGGACCGTATACGAGCCTCCCGGACCTCTGCCGGCGCATCGATCTGCAGCGGGTGAACCGGCGCGTGTTCGACGCGTTGATTCGTTCGGGCAGCTTGGATCGGATCGGGCCGAATCGCGCCACGCTGACCGCTGAGCTCGATCGCGCGATGCATCTGGGCGAGCAGAATTCTCGTGCCATGAGCGTGGGTCAAGTGGACCTGTTCGGCTTGAGCGCCGCCCCGGACAGCGTGGTGACGGATTGGAGCGAGGCGCAGCGGCTGGCGGGCGAGCGCGAGACTTTGGGTCTCTTCCTGAGCGGACACCCGATCACCCCCTATGAGCCGGATTTGAAGCTCTTGGGATGCGCGCGCCTGGCGGACGTCGTCAGCGGTCCCAAGCCCGCGGCGGCCGCCGACGGCACGCGAAGCTGGTCGGCCGGCAAGGCCGTCACCGTTGCCGGCCTGGTGCTCGAGATTCGCCGCCGGCCGAATCGGGTGACACTGATCTTGGACGACCGCAGTGCCCGGCTCGAGGTCAGCTTGTACGAGGAGATCTTTCAGCAGCATCGCGACATCATCGTCAAGGACGCGATCCTGATCGTGGACGGCACCCTGCGCTTCGACGATTTCATAGAAGGCTGGCGACTGCAGGCAAAGTCTCTGATGGATATCGACCGGGCGCGAGAGCGTTTCGCGCGCCGTCTCTGGTTGCGGTGGCCGGAAGAATTCGACGGGCCGCAGGGCCTGAATCGGTTTGAACAGATGCTCCGGCCATACCTCCGCGGTCCCTGCGGCGTGAGCGTGGCGGTCAACCGATCCGATTACTTAGGAAGGCTCAATTTGGCGGACACTTGGTCGGTGCGTGCGTCGCGCGAATTACTCGATAAGCTTACCGCCCTGGTGGGCCGCGACGGCTGGTACTTAACGTATGGTCCACGTAATGATGTTCGTGGCGAGGAAACGTCTTCATGGCGATGAATTTTCTAGAATTTGAACAGCCGATTGCGGAGCTCGAGGCGAAGATCGAGGAGCTGAAATTCTTAGGGAAGGACCAGAGCGTCAATATCTCGGACGAGATCAAACGGCTGCAATCGAAGAGCCGGGCGCTGACCAGCAGCATTTTTGCAAACCTGACACCGTGGCAAATAACGCAGTTGGCGCGCCATCCTCAGCGTCCCTATACGCTCGACTATGTATCCATGATTTTCACCGACTGGCATGAATTGCACGGCGATCGCATGTACAGCGACGATCTTGCCATCGTCGGCGGATTGGCGCGGCTCGAGGGGACGCCGGTGATGTTGATCGGACATCAGAAGGGCCGCGATACCAAGGAGCGGGTGCGGCGCAACTATGGCATGCCCAAGCCCGAGGGCTATCGCAAGGCGCTGCGCCTGATGATGATGGCCGAGCGGTTCCGCATTCCGGTCGTCACGCTGATCGACACGCCGGGAGCCTATCCCGGCATAGGTTCCGAAGAGCGCGGTCAGAGCGAAGCCATTGCGCGCAACTTGTTCGAGATGTCGAATTTGGCGGCGCCCGTGCTCAGCGTGGTCATCGGTGAGGGCGGATCGGGCGGGGCGCTCGCCATCGGCGTTTGCGATCGGCTGATCATGCTGCAGTTCAGTGTGTATTCGGTCATCTCCCCCGAAAGCTGTGCCTCCATCTTGTGGAAGAGCACGGAAAAGAAGGAAATCGCGGCCGACGCCATGGGCGGCACGGCCGAGCGGCTCAAGAAGCTCGGCCTGGTCGACGAAGTACTGAAGGAGCCCCACGGCGGCGCGCATCGCGACCCGCAGGGCATGGCGGAGGCCGTCAAGCAGAGCGTGATCAAGAATCTGGCTGAACTCCGCAATCAACCGGTGACGCAATTGCTCGATGCGCGGCAAGCGCGCCTGCGCGGATTCGGTGTGTTCCGCGAAGCTTAGTGTCCTGTCTCACAAATACCTTACTCGCTGCGCCGCGTCTTGTCGCGCCGGGCGGCGTTGCGCCTCCTCGCCATAGTGCCCGCTATGCCTCGTCGGCGCGCCTTGCCCGGCACGACAATCCGCGGGCGGATCGAGCAAGGTATTTGTGAGACAGGACACTATCTTTTCCGCGGCTTCCCTGCGCGCGGTCCTTGACGCCCATACCCCCGCCGGCGCCACGGGGCTGGTGGTGGCCTTGAGCGGCGGCGCGGATTCGGCGGGCTTATTGGCGGCCGCTTCTGCCCTGGACTCGAGCTTTCGCGGCCTGCGGGTGCGCGCAGTGCATGTCGATCATGGCTTGCAGACTGCCGCCGCCGCTTTCGGCGAGTCCTGCGCGGCATTGTGCCGGCGCCTCCACATTCCCCTGACCGTGATCCGCGTCGTCGTCGAGACGCCGCCCGGCGCATCGATCGAGGCCGCGGCGCGCGATGCGCGCTACGCCGCGCTCGAGGAGGAGCTCAAGCCCGGCGAGTGTCTGTTGACGGCACACCACCGCGAAGACCAGGCGGAAACGCTGCTGCTGCAGGCCTTGAGGGGCGCGGGTCTCAAGGGCATGTCGGCCATGCCCCTCTGCCGGCCGCTGGGACGCGGTTGGCATCTGCGGCCGCTCCTCGATGTGCCGCAGAGCGAGCTGCTTGCCTTCGGCGCGCGCGCGGCCGGCGCTTCCGTCGTGGATCCCATGAACGAGAATCTGCGTTTTGACCGCGGCTACCTGCGCCGGCGAGTCTGGCCCTTGATCGAGTCGCGTTGGCCCGGCGCGGCGGCGACGCTTGCGCGCACCGCCGGGCATGCGGCCGATGCGCAGGATTTGCTGGATCGTGCGGCCGCGGCCGATGTGGGCCGATTGCGCGACGGCGACGCCCTGTCGGTGCCGGGCCTGCGGGTGATGAGTGCGCCCGAACGGATCAATGCGCTTCGGTTCTGGCTCTGCGATGCCAATGTCGAGCCGCCGGCCGCTGCACGCTTGAACGAGGCCCTGAGGCAAATCTTCGAAGCGAAAGCCGATCATTTGCCGTCGATCGTGTGGGGCGATCATGCGTTGCGGCGCTATCGCCAGAGAGTGTTCCTGACGGAGGCAGAACCGCCGCGCCTCGAAGGGACGCGGCACTGGCGCGCGGCACTCGATTCGCGAATCGATCTGGGGCCGAATTTGGGAACACTGCGCTGGGAACCGGAAATCGGCGGCATCGACCCGCAACGCTTGCCGGAGACCGTGATCGTACGCCGGCGCGACGGAGGCGAGGTCCTGAAGCCCGCCGTGAAAGCCAGGAGCCGGAGCGTGCAGCACCTGTGTCAGTCGCAAGGCGTGCTGCCGTGGATGCGCGACGCGCTGCCGCTGGTGTTCGCGGGCGACGCCCTGATTGCCGTCGCCGACCTTTGGGTGGACGCGCGCTGGTGCGCGGCTCCGCTCGAGCCGGGTTTCGCGCTCGTCTGGGAGGGTGCACCGATTATTGTCTAAGTGGATTGTCGCAGGCCTCATGTTCTGCTAACCTGAACTCCCGTCGAATTCCCATTGTTCATTTGGCTCGAGCGTCGTTGCACGCGATATTTAATGCGTGAAGATTCGCTCTTATCGGCGGTGACTACATGACTCGATTCGTATTCGTCACCGGCGGCGTCGTTTCCTCGCTGGGCAAGGGTATTGCGTCCGCCTCCCTGGCAGCCATTCTGGAGGCACGCGGGCTCAAGATCAGCATGGTGAAGCTGGATCCCTACATCAATGTGGATCCCGGCACCATGAGCCCGTTCCAGCATGGCGAGGTTTTCGTGACCGCCGATGGTACCGAGGCCGACCTGGATCTCGGTCATTACGAGCGCTTCGTGCGCATGACCGCCGGGCGCAACAGCAATTTCACGACCGGACGCATTTACGAGCGTGTCATCGCCAAGGAGCGGCGCGGCGATTATCTGGGCGCGACGGTACAGGTGATCCCGCACATTACCGACGAAATCAAGTACCGAATCCGCATGGGCGCCGCCGACGCCGATGTGTGCATGGTGGAAATCGGCGGCACGGTCGGCGACATCGAATCATTGCCGTTTCTCGAGGCGATTCGCCAGATGGGGGTGGAGCTCGGACGCAATCAAGTGCTGTACATGCATCTGACGCTGGTGCCCATCGTCGGAGGTTCAGGCGAAATCAAGACCAAACCCACCCAGCATTCGGTCAAGGAGCTGCGCGGCATCGGCATTCAGCCGGACATTCTGCTGTGCCGCTGCGCGCATTCGCTGCCGGACGAGCAGCGCCGCAAGATCGCCTTGTTCACCAATGTCGAGGAGCGCGCCGTGATTTCCGGGGTCGATGCCGACGACATCTACAAGATTCCGATGCTGCTGCACGACGAGGGCCTGGACGACATCGTGGTGGACAAGCTGCGCCTGGACGCGCCGCCCACGGATCTGCCCGAATGGCGGGCGGTCGTCGCCGCCAAGCAGAACCCCGAAGCGGTGGTCGACATCGGCATGGTGGGCAAGTACGTGCAGATCCGCGACTCGTACATTTCGCTGAACGAGGCGCTGATGCACGGCGGCATCAAGACGCGCACCCGCGTCAACATTCATTATTTCGAATCGCAGGACATCGAGCGCCTGGGTCCCGCGGCGCTGCAAAACATGGACGCCATCCTGGTTCCGGGCGGCTTCGGCGACCGCGGCATCGAGGGCAAGATTCAAGCCATACGCTTTGCGCGCGAGAACCGTATTCCCTATCTCGGCATATGCCTCGGGATGCAGCTTGCAATCATCGAATACGCGCGCAATGTGCTGGGGTTGAAGGGAGCGAACAGCACCGAGTTCGACCGCGCCACCAATCACCCGGTGATCGCCCTGATCACGGAGTGGCAGGACCTGGAGCGCGGTCAACAAGTACGCGATGAGAAATCCGACCTAGGGGGCAGCATGCGCCTCGGTGCACAGGAGGCGAAGCTGGTGCCCGGCTCCCTGGCGCACTCGTTATACGGCAAGGGATCGATATTCGAGCGCCATCGCCATCGCTACGAATTCAACAATCACTATCTCGAGGAATTGACCGCGGCCGGCTTGAGCTTCTCGGGATTCTCGGACGACGGCCTGGTGGAATTCATCGAGCTGCGCTCGCATCCCTGGTTCGTGGCAAGTCAATTTCACCCGGAATTCACCTCGACGCCCCGCGACGGCCATCCTCTCTTTGCGGGATTCGTCCGAGCGGCCCGCCAGTATCGCGCCGCGCTGCAGCCCGGGCGCGCGACCGCATGAAATTGGCCTCTTTCGAGGTCGGGTCCGAGCGTCCGTTTTTCCTGATTGCCGGTCCCTGCGTCATCGAAAGCGAGGGACTGGTGCTCGATGTCGCGGGACGCCTGAAGGAAATTACGGCCAAGCTCGGTGTCCCGTTCATCTTCAAAGCCTCATTCGATAAGGCCAATCGTTCCTCTCGCACCAGCTTTCGCGGACCCGGCATCGATGCGGGCCTGAAAGCGCTGTCCCGCGTGCGCGCGGAGATCGGGGTGCCGGTGCTGACGGACGTGCATGAAGATACGCCGCTCGCCGACGTGGCCGCCGTCGTCGATGTCCTGCAGACGCCGGCATTCCTGTGCCGTCAGACCAATTTCATCGTCGCTGTGTCGTCGCAGGGTAAGCCCGTGAACATCAAGAAGGGACAGTTCCTGTCGCCCTGGGAAATGCAGAACGTGGTGGACAAGGCGCGTTCCACCGGCAATGCCGGCATCATGGTCTGCGAGCGTGGGTTCTCCTTCGGGTACAACAATCTGGTGTCAGACATGCGCTCCCTCGCCATCATGCGCGGCACAGGATGTCCCGTGGTGTTCGATGCCACGCACTCGGTGCAGCTGCCCGGAGGCAAGGGCGATGTTTCCGGCGGGCAGCGCGAATTCGTGCCGGTACTGGCGCGCGCCGCGGTGGCCGCGGGAGTCGCCGGAATATTCATGGAGACGCATCCCGACCCGGCGAAAGCCTTGTCGGACGGCCCGAATGCATGGCCCCTGGACCGCATGGCCTCGCTCCTGGCCACGCTCAAGGAATTGGACAGGGCGGTGAAGAAGCAACCATTCGAGGAAACCCTGCTTTGACATCCTCCCACGTCATGAATAATCAATGCCGGCGTATCCGGCACGGAGAATTCCGATGAGTCGTATTGTCGATATCCGCGGCCGCGAAATCATCGATTCGCGCGGCAATCCCACCGTCGAAGCGGATGTGCTGCTGCATTCCGGCGTGGTCGGCCGGGCGGCTGTTCCTTCCGGCGCTTCCACCGGATCGCGCGAAGCCGTGGAATTGCGCGACGGGGACGCCAAGCGATACGGCGGCAAGGGCGTGCTCAAAGCGGTCGCACATATCAACGGGCCGCTGCGCGATCTTCTGATCGGCTTCAACGCCCAGGATCAACGCGGGCTCGACGCCAGGATGCTGAAAGCGGACGGCACGGATTTCAAATCCAACCTGGGCGCGAATGCCATTCTGGCCGTGTCGTTGGCGGCGGCGCACGCGGCCGCGCGCGATAATGGCCTGCCGTTGTACCGGCACTTGAGCGGGCCCGGCGATCTGACTCTGCCCGTACCGATGATGAACATCATCAACGGCGGTGCACACGCCGACAACAGCGTCGACATTCAAGAATTCATGATTCTCCCGATCGGCGCGCCGTCCTTCTCGGAAGCCGTGCGCTACGGTGCCGAAGTGTTCCACATGCTCAAGAAGGTATTGCATGCCAACGGGCTCAACACCGCGGTCGGCGATGAAGGCGGCTTCGCGCCCGATCTGCCGTCGAATGAGGCGGCTCTCACGACGATATTGGAAGCCATTGACAGAGCGGGGTATCGGGCGGGCAAGGACATCTATCTGGGCCTCGATGTTGCGAGCACCGAGTTCTTCAAGAACGGCGTGTATACCCTCGAATCCGAGGACCGGCACTTCACGTCATCCGAGTTTGCCGATTATCTGGCGAATCTGGCGGCCAAGTACCCGATCGTGACCATCGAGGACGGCATGAGCGAAGGCGACTGGGACGGCTGGGCCATTCTCACCCGGAAACTGGGATCCAAGGTGCAACTCGTGGGCGACGATTTGTTCGTCACCAACACCAAGATTTTCGCCGAAGGCATTGCCAAGAAAATCGCGAATGCGATTCTCATCAAGCCGAATCAGATCGGCACATTGACAGAAACGCTGGCCGCCATCGAGATGGCGCACCAGGCCAAGTATGCCGCCGTGGTCTCGCACCGCTCGGGTGAAACCGAGGACTCGACCATCGCCGATATCGCCGCCGCAACCACGGCCACCCAAATCAAGACCGGTTCGATGTCGCGCTCGGACCGCATCGCCAAATACAACCAGCTGCTGCGGATCGAGGGTGAGCTCAAGGATAAGGCCGCTTTTGCCGGCGCGCGTGCATTGTCGGTACCAATTTCTTAAGAGTTCATGCTAAGCTCCTGACCCCATGAGGATTTTCTCCGCCGTACTAGCTCTGGCGCTGGTTTTGCTGCAATACCGCCTCTGGATCTCGGATCAGGGATTGCGCGAGGTGTCGCGCCTTCAGGCTGC
>DASWEO010000297.1:0-1955 GCA_036394715.1 Steroidobacteraceae bacterium | reverse complement strand
GTCAAACAAGCCTGGTCACCGGGGAGAGCGCGAAGTAAGCCGTAAAACCATTGCGCGGGGAATGCCGGGTCGTTCCGGTGTGACCGTGGTGACTATGCTCGTGTACTTTTTTCATTTGTACGCGAGGCTGCGGGTGCATCGTGCGCCCGGCATTCCCTGCGCCCTCTGATCCAAGGATGGGCAGGACGTCAAAGCAAAACTCGCGCGAAAGGCGCGGCGAGATCGCGAAGCTGTGTCGCGAATGTGCGCTGTTTGAAAATTGAAATTCGGCTGTCATCGTCCGCGAAAGCGGACGATCCAGTATTCCTGAGCTGTTGCGAATAGAATCGAGAGGCCGCGGCGTGCTGGATGCCCCGCTTTCGCTGGGCAAGACGGGCGTTGTGGGGGCGACGCAGCGCGTCAAGGCGACTCGTTACTCCTCCTCCGCCTTCTTGCCACCGATGGTCTTCAGCTTGGCAAACACCGCATCGACGTTGAGGTCGTCGCGCTGTTTTTCGGTGGGCTCGAATTCCGGTTCTTTCCGGGTGGTCTCGGAGGCCGGCAGCAGCGTCGCGCCGCCGTAAGCCGTGTCGGCCGGCTTCTCCTTGGCCGCGCGCTGCACCTCGAAATCGAGCTCGATCTGCGAGCACAGGCCGAGCGTCACCGGGTCCATCGGCGTCAGCGTCGAGGCGTTCCAGTGGGTGCGGTCGCGCACGCTGGCGATGGTGGTCTTGGTGGTGCCGACCAGCCGCATGATCTGCGCGTCCTTCAGTTCGGGGTGGTTGCGCACCAGCCACAGGATCGCGCTCGGCCGCTCGTGGCGGCGCGACACCGGCGTGTAGCGCGGGCCCTTCTTCTTGGCCTGCGGCGGCAGCGCCACCTTGCTCTCGCCGAGCTTGAGCCGGTAGTTCGGGTCTTTCTCGCCCTTTTCGATCTCGTCGCGGGTCAATTGACCGGTCGAAATCGGGTCCATGCCCTTGATGCCCTGGGCGGCGTCGCCGTCGGCGATGGCGCGAACCTCGAGCGGGTGCATCTTGGTGAAATCGGCCACCTGATCGAAGGTCAGCGCGGTATTGTCGACCAGCCACACGGCCGTCGCCTTTGGCATCAGCGGTGCATTGCTCATGGCAAATCTCCTTTGCGCTTCGCCCACCTGTTTTTTCAGGCGAAGCCGTGGTCATCAGCGATGACGTGAATTACGGCCCTATATAGGCCGGCGGGGGCTGCCCACGCAATGGGCTGCTGATCGGCCTTGACACCGCCCGAAAGCCGTCCCAAGTGCTTACCCGAATTGACCGTTCCCTGCCCGGCGGCGAGGGGTGATTCGGTCCGGGATCGCTTCCATGCAGGCCAAAAAACCCCTGAAAATCGTGCTTTGCTCGCCGCGGGGCTTCTGCGCCGGGGTGGTGCGGGCGATCGACACCGTGGAGCGGGCGCTCACCATCTATGGTGCCCCGGTCTACGTCCGCCACGAGATCGTCCACAACCGCTACGTTGTCGATAGCCTGAAGACAAAAGGCGCGATTTTCGTCGAGGAACTGGCTGAAATCCCCGACAATACCAATGCGCCGGTGGTGTTTTCGGCCCACGGGGTTCCCAAGTCGGTGCCGGCGGATGCCAAGGCGCGCAATTTCTTCTCGCTCGACGCCACCTGCCCGCTGGTCACCAAGGTGCACCGCGAAGCCGCGATCCATTTCAAGCGCGGCCGTGAAATCCTCCTGATCGGACATTCCCATCATCCGGAAGTGGTCGGCACGTTAGGACAGCTTCCACAAGGAGCGGTGACGCTGATCGAAACCGCGGAAGATGCCGCCACCTTCACGCCGAAGGATCCGGACAATCTCGCCTTCGTCACCCAGACCACGCTGTCGATCGACGACACCGCCGAGATCGTCGCGATGCTGAAGGAGCGGTTTCCGAACATCTCCGGCCCGCACAAGGAAGACATCTGCTACGCCACCACCAACCGCCAGCTC
>DASWEO010000296.1:0-2276 GCA_036394715.1 Steroidobacteraceae bacterium | reverse complement strand
GCGTAGAGCTTCTTCCAGCTCGGGCGAGCTTTCATCCGCGCAGCATACTGATGCAGCGCCGGCCACTCGGTCGCCGGCCTTGGCATGTTCCGCGACCAGCGCATCAGCATGATCAGCATGAGGTCCGCTGCCGAGAACTCTGCGCCGAGCAGATACGGGCCCTGCGCCAGCAGATGCGCATCGATTCGCGCCCAAACGCTCTCTATCTTGCGGCACGTCGCGGCGTTCAGTATCGCTTGCGTGTCGGGGTCGTCGCTGACGTCTGCCGGATAAAACCACAGGCGGAACGCCGGCTGCAGCGTATTGGCGAGATACACGATCCACTGGTACCACGCGGCGCGGCTCGCGGAACTCTCCGCGGGCGCCAGCCGGGTCTCAGGATGTCGGGTTGCTACCGTCATCAACAGCGCAGCCGTTTCGGTGAACGGTGCATCGTCGATCAGCAACGTGGGCACGACTCCTCCGGGATTGAGCCGCAGATAAGCCGGGTCGCGCTGCTGGCCAGCCTGCAAATCCACCAGCACCAGGCGGTACTGCGCGTTTGCCTCGATCAACGCCTGGTGCACGCACATGCTGGCGGTTCCCGGGCTGTAGTAAAGCGTATACATGCCGTCTGGCTTCCTAGATCGCTCGCTCGGTGCGGCGGTGCAGCGGGACGACGATCGGGGGAGTTCGGTTTCTAGTGCGGTCAGGATGCCGCGTTAGTCCGACCCACCGAGCAACCGGAAATGGCGCGCAAGTCGCCGCTGGCGCTCATTCTGCCACGCCGGCACGAGCCGGGTTAAGCTACCGCACGACACCACGGTTGCGGCGTCCAATCCGCCTCTAGGTCAGACAAGCATGGCCGACGTCTTCGTTTCCTACGCCCGCAGCGACAAGGCGCGCGTTGCGCCGCTGGTGGCGGCGATCGAGGCGCAGGGTTGGTCCGTATGGTGGGACCCGGAAATCGACCCCGGCCAGGAGTTTGACCGCCTCATCGCGGCGGAACTGAAGGCCGCCGCCGCCGTCCTGGTGGTCTGGACGCCGGATTCGGTGACGTCGCGCTGGGTGCGCGGCGAGGCGCGAGAGGGGGCGGATCGCGGCATCCTCGTTCCTGTGCGCTTTGAAGGCGCCAGCCTGCCGATCGATGCGCGCGCGCTTCATACCACCGATCTCGATAATTGGGGGGAGGATCCCCGCAGCCCGCAGGTGCAGGAAGTACTGCGCGCGGTCGGCGCAATGATCAAACGCGACCGCGCGCCCGAACCTGCAGGCGCCAGTTGCGACCCGGTACCGTCCGCTAGTGCCACCGAGCCGGCTCGCATTGCGATCTGCGTGCTCCCCTTCGCCAACATGAGCGGTGATCCGCAACAGGATTATTTCAGCGACGGAATCACCGAGGACATCATTACCGAGCTCTCGCGTTGGCGCCTCCTTGCGGTGCGGTCTCGCTCGGCCTCTTTCCGGTATCGTGGCGTTGCAGTGGACATGACGCAGGTCGCGCGTGATTTGAACGTTCGCTTCATCCTCGAAGGCAGCGTCCGACGGATGGGCGCGCGCATCCGTATCAATGCGCAGTTGATCGATAGCGACAGTGGCAGCCATATCTGGGCCGAGAAATTTGATCGGGATTTGGCAGAACTTTTTACTGTCCAGGACCAGGTTGTGCAGACGATCGTCAGCACGCTCGTGGGCCGGGTCCAGGCGTCCGATTTCGAACGAGTTCGACGGAAGCCGCCGGCGAGTCTCGCCGCCTATGAGTGTGTTCTGAAGGGCAATGCATTGCCCTGGGACGATCCAGATGGCGCAGCGGAGGCCGCGCGATTATTTGAGAAGGCCATCGAAATCGATCCGCGCTATGGTTTTCCCCATGCTTTGCTTGCTTCGATATGGCAAGGGAAGTGGCGGGACGACCCGAGCAGCTCGGATGGTGCGTTGCGGAAGGCGTTTGCCCTGGCAAAGCGGGCAGTCGAATTGGATCAAAACGAGAGCACCTGCTTCGCTCTGTTGGGTTGGGTCGAATTGATGCGGCGGTCATATGATCCGGCGTTGCAACACGTTCGGCGAGCGGTCGAGATGAATCCGAACAACCAATGGAATGCGGCCGACATGGGAGGCATTCTGCTTTATGTCGGCCAAGCTGAAGAGGCGTTAGCGTGGTTCAAGCGCGCCAAGGAGATCGATCCATACTTCGATGAGCCCTGGTACTGGCGATCGGTTGGTGAGGCTCAGATGGTCTTGCAGCGGTATCAGGAGGCCTTGGCGGCGTTCGACCATCCGCCCGGCCGCACATATCG
>DASWEO010000295.1:0-1611 GCA_036394715.1 Steroidobacteraceae bacterium | reverse complement strand
TGGATCGCCGCCATCATGGAAGACTGGCACTCCGCAGTGTTCGCGGGCGTCCTATTGATCGCCTGCGTACCTGTCTACGCATGGATCGCCCACCGCCGGCGCCGAAGGCTGGGCGAGCCGGTGGCCGTCAAGGTCGCACCTCCGAACCCCACTTGATAGGACGTAAGATGCAGCGGCCGAGGCGTTGGAGCTTGCGCGGTGCCGCGCTATTGCCGCGTGTTGGTGCGGCTGCTGCAAGGACCCGCTTGGTCGTTGCGGCCGCAAGGGTAGGCATAGCCGCAGCGGCGGCGGTCGTCGCGGCATCCACGGCGGCGACGGCAGCAGTGGCGGCTTCAACGATACCGGCTTCTGCCGTGACGGCAGCGGCGCCGGCCGGCGCTCCGCGAGCCGACCAGCTGGCCTTCCGTGAGCTATACCGCGAACTCATCGAGACCAACACCAGCCATTCCATCGGAAGTTGTACGTTGGCGGCCGAGAAAATGGCGGCGCACTTGCGGGCGGCGGGATTTCCGGAATCCGATCTCCACGCCTTCGCCGAGCCTGAGCATCCCAAGGACGGCGGATTGGTTGCGGTATTGCCGGGAAAGGAGCAAGGGGCAAAGGCGATCTTATTGCTGGCGCATCTCGATGTGGTCGAGGCACGGCGCGAGGATTGGACCCGCGATCCCTTTACCCTCATCGAGGAAGGCGGCTATTTCTACGGCCGCGGCACCTTCGACGACAAATCGATGGCCGCGGTGTGGGTCGATACCCTGGTTCGCCTGCGCAAGGAAGGCTACAGACCCAGGCGCGCCATCAAGATGGCGCTTACCTGCGGCGAGGAAGCCGGCTCCGCCTTTGAAGGTGCCGAGTACCTGGTCAAGCACGAGCGGCAACTCATCGACGCCGCCTTCGCTCTCAACGAATTCGCGTATGGCGTTCTGGACGCTCAGGGTCACCGCGTCGTCATGGAAATCCAGGCGGGCGAGAAGACCGACCAGGACTATCGCCTCGAGGTGGTGAACCCCGGCGGCCACAGTTCCCGGCCCGTCAAGAACAATGCCATCTATCATCTCGCCGCGGGATTGACGCGCCTCAGCCAGTACGAATTTCCGGTGCAGCTGAACGACACTACGCGAACCTACTTCAGCCGCATGTCCACCATCGTCGGCGGCGAAACCGGCGCCGCCATGAAGGCATTGGCCACTGGCGCCGCAGACGCCAAGGCGGCGGCCGTCCTGTCGCAAGACCCGCGGCTGAATGCCATGCTGCGCACTACCTGCGTCGCCACCCTGTTGGACGCGGGACACGCCAGCAACGCGCTGCCGCAACGGGCACGTGCGAATATCAATTGCCGTATTTTCCCCGGCGTGGCGATCGAGGACGTGCGCGAGACGCTGAGGGGAATACTGGCGGATCCCGAGATCTCCGTTACTACCGTCGAGCCATCCGATCGTGTGGTGCTGCCGCCGCCGTTGACGGCGGCCATCATGAAGCCGATCGAGCAGGTCACGCGCCAATTTTATCCCGGCATTGAAGTTGTGCCGGTGCTGCAGGCCGCGGGCACCGATGCCATTTATCTGGCCCACGCGGGTATTCCCACCTACGGTATCAGCGGCATGTTCGTGGATC
>DASWEO010000294.1:0-5917 GCA_036394715.1 Steroidobacteraceae bacterium | reverse complement strand
GATTATCTCGAGCACGGCCGCGCCGAATGGAAGACGCAGGACGCCACCTCGTCGGGGTTCAGCCGCGGCGTCGCGCGCGGCCCGCAGCTCGATGCGCCCGTGGCCGCCGGGCGCCGCTTCGCCGTCGTGTACCACCTGCTCTCGATCTCGCTCAATCAACGCCTGCGCCTGCGCGTGTTTTGCGCCGACGACGCCGAACCCATGGTGGATTCGGTGACCGGCATCTGGGCCGGCGTCGATTGGTTCGAGCGCGAGGCCTTCGACATGTTCGGCATTTTGTTCAAAGGCCACCCGGACCTGCGCCGCTTGCTCACCGACTACGGGTTCATCGGGCACCCGTTTCGCAAGGATTTCCCTCTCTCGGGCAATGTCGAAGTCCGCTATGACCCGGAAAAGGGCCGCGTCGTGTACCAGCCCGTGAGCATCGATCCTCGCGTGCTCGTGCCGAAGGTGATCCGTCACGACAATCGCTATGATCCCGCGTTGACCAACGCTCCCGTGGCCGCTACGGGTAAACCCCATGCCTGAGATTCGCAATTACACGATGAACTTCGGACCCCAGCATCCGGCCGCGCATGGCGTGCTGCGCCTGGTGTTGGAAATGGACGGCGAAGTGATTCAGAAGGCCGACCCGCATGTCGGGCTGCTCCATCGCGGGACGGAGAAGCTCGCCGAGAGCAAGCCCTTCAATCAGTCGATCGGCTACATGGATCGGCTGGATTACGTGTCGATGATGTGCAACGAGCACGCCTATGTCATGGCGATCGAGAAGCTGCTGGGAATAGAGCCGCCGCTGCGCGCGCAGTATATCCGCGTGATGTTCGACGAGATCACGCGAATCCTGAATCACCTGATGTGGCTGGGGGCGCACGCCCTCGACATCGGCGCCATGACGGTATTCCTGTACTGTTTCCGCGAGCGCGAAGATCTGATGGACTGCTACGAGGCGGTGTCGGGCACCCGCATGCACGCGACCTACTATCGGCCGGGCGGGGTGTACCGGGACTTGCCCGACGCGATGCCCAAGTACCAGTATTCGGAGTGGCGCAGCAAGAAGGACGTGGATCGCCTGAACGCGCGCCGCTCCGGCGGCTTGCTGGATTTCATCGCGGACTTCGTCAAGCGCTTTCCGGCCTGCATCGACGAATACGAAACCCTGCTCACCGACAACCGCATTTGGAAGCAGCGCACGGTGAACATCGGTGTGGTGACTCCGGAGCGCGCCAAGCAGCTGGGATTTTCGGGCCCCATGCTGCGCGGCTCCGGAATCGAGTGGGACTTGCGCAAGAAGCAGCCCTACGACGTGTACGATCGCGTGGATTTCGACATTCCCGTGGGAGTCAACGGCGATTGCTACGATCGTTACCTGGTGCGCGTCGAGGAATTGCGGCAGTCGACGCACATCGTCGATCAATGCGTGGCGTGGCTCAAGGCCAATCCGGGCCCCGTCATGATCGATGACCGCAAGGTCCGGCCGCCGCGGCGCGAAGAGATGAAGGGCGACATGGAATCGTTGATTCATCACTTCAAGCTCATGACGGAAGGCTACTGCGTGCCGGAAGGCGAGACCTACGCCGCCGTCGAAGCGCCGAAGGGCGAGCTCGGGGTGTATCTCGTGTCCGATGGAGCCAACAAGCCCTATCGCTTGAAGGTGCGCGCGCCGGGCTTTGCGCATCTCGCGTCGCTCGATGAGATGGTACGAGGCCATATGCTGGCGGACGTGGTCGCGGTGATCGGAACTCAAGACATCGTGTTCGGCGAGATCGATCGATGAGCGTGCAGCTATCGGCGCACGTGCGCGAAGAAATCGACCGTTGGGTGGCGAAGTTTCCTCCCGACCGCAAGCGTTCTGCGGTGATTTCGGCCCTGCACGCCGCACAGCATGAGAACAATGGGTTCTTGACGTCCGACCTCATGGATGCGGTGGCCGCCTATCTGGGACTGGCGCCCATCCAGGTCTACGAGGTGGCGACGTTTTACTCCATGTTCGAAACCAAGCCCGTGGGCCGCCATCACATCTCGGTGTGCACCAATATTTCCTGCATGCTGCGCGGCTCGCAGGAAGTGGTCGATCATGTCGAGAGCAAATTGGGGATCAAGACGGGTGAGAGCACGCCGGACGGGCGCATTTATTTGAAGCGCGAAGAGGAATGTCTGGCGGCATGCACCGGCGCGCCCATGATGATGGTCGACCACGTGTTCCACGAGAACCTGACCCCCGAGACGATCGACAAAATCCTGGATGAATTGACATGAGCCCCATTCACGAGGCAAAGGCGTAAGCGGTGGAGTACGAGCAGAACCTGGTGTTGTTCGAAGCGCTCGAGCACGAGCGCCCGTGGACGCTGCAAGGCTACCGCGAATTCGGCGGTTATCAGGCGTGGGAGAAGATCCTGCGCGAGCACACTCCGCGCGAGAAAATCATCGACGAAGTCAAGGCCTCGGGGCTGCGCGGCAGAGGCGGCGCGGCATTTCCCACGGGCGTGAAATGGAGCTTCATGCCGCGCACCTCGCCGGCTCAGAAGTACGCCGTATGCAATTCGGACGAATCCGAGCCCGGCACCTGCCATGACCGGGACATTCTGCGGTACAACCCGCACTCGGTCATCGAGGGCATGGCCATCGGCGGTTATGCGATGACGGCCACCGTCGGCTACAACTACATTCGCGGCGAATTCCTGGGCGAGCCCATCCCGCGTTTCGAAGCCGCGCTGGCCGAAGCCTATGCGGCGGGACTGCTCGGCAAGAATATTCTCGGCAGCGGAGTGGATTTCGATCTGCACATGTTCATCGGCGCCGGCGCCTACATCTGCGGTGAAGAGACGGCGCTGCTCGAATCGCTCGAAGGCAAACCGGGCAAGCCGCGTTTCAAGCCGCCGTTCCCGGCAAACTTTGGCTTGTTCGGCAAACCCACCACCATCAACAACACCCAGAGCTTTGCGACGGTACCGACCATCATGCGCAAGGGGGCCGCGTGGTTTGCGGGCTTGGGACCTGTGAATTCCGGCGGCACCGCGATCTTCTCGGTCTCGGGCCATGTGACCAAGCCCGGCAACTTCGAGTTGCCCATGGGCATTCCGTTCAAGGATCTGATGGATCTTTGCGGCGGCATCTGGAAGGGCCGCAAGCTCAAGGCGGTCATTCCCGGGGGGTCATCTTGCATGGTGGTCCCCGGCGACGTCATGTGGACCGTCAACATGGATTACGACTCGCTCAAGAAGGCGGGCTCCTCCTTCGGCACCGGCGCCGTCATCGTCATGGACGAGACCACGTGCATGGTGCGCGCCCTGGAGCGCCTGGCGCGATTCTATATGTCCGAGTCCTGCGGTCAGTGCACACCCTGCCGCGAAGGCACGGGCTGGCTCGACCGCATGCTGAAGCGAATCATCGCGGGCCAAGGCAGAAGCGAGGATCTGGGTCTGCTCCTGGATGTGGCCAATCGCATCGAGGGCCACACCATCTGCGCGCTGGGCGACGCGGCCGCGTGGCCGGTGCAGAGCTTCCTGAAGCACTTCCGGCATGAGTTTCAATACATGATCGAGCACAAGGGCCGCTCGATCGTCGAAGGTCAGCCGCCGGCCGCAGCCGCAGCCGCGGCTGTGGCGGCATAGGGCGGCTTACGATGAGCGACGACACGGTCAATATCGAAGTCAATGGCGTGCCGCTGAAGGCCCGCAAGGGTCAGATGATCATGCAGGCCACGGATCCGGCCAATATCTATATTCCCCGCTTTTGCTATCACGACAAGCTCAGCGTGGCCGCCAATTGCCGCATGTGCCTGGTGGAGGTGGAGAAGGCGCCGAAACCGCTGCCGGCCTGCGCCACGCCGGTGATGGAAGGCATGAAGGTGTTCACCAAGTCGCCGAAAGCCGTGGCCGCGCAGCGGGCGACCATGGAATTCCTGCTGATCAATCACCCCCTCGATTGCCCGATCTGCGATCAGGGCGGAGAGTGCGAGCTCCAGGATTTGGCCTTAGGGTATGGGCGCGACATTTCCCGTTTCAACGAACGCAAACGGGTGGTCAAGGACAAGAATTTGGGGCCGCTGGTGTCGACCGACATGACCCGCTGCATTCATTGCACGCGCTGCATTCGCTTCGGCCAGGAAATTCAAGGCTACCCGCAGATGGGCACCACGGGCCGCGGCGAACACATGGAGGTGGGCACGTACATCGAGCACAGCGTCGATCACGAGCTCTCGGCCAATATCATCGATCTGTGTCCGGTGGGCGCTCTCAACAACAAGCCCTTTCGCTATCACGCCCGCTCGTGGGAGATGACCCAGCACGCACTGGTATCGCCGCATGACGCTTTCGGCACCAACCTGTACGCCCATGTGCTGCGCGGGAAGTTGATGCGCATGGTGCCCCGCGAAAACGAAGAGATCAACGAAACCTGGATTGCCGACCGCGATCGTTTCGGCTTCGAAGGCATGTACTCGCCGGATCGGGTGTCGGAGCCCATGCTGCGCATCGACGGGGTGCTCCAAGCCGTCGACTGGGAAGTCGCGCTCAGCGCCGCGGCGGAAGGCCTGCAGAAAACCGTAGCCGCGCATGGCGGAGCCGCCGCGGGCTTCTTAGGCTCGCCGATGGCCACCGTCGAGGAGTTGTACTTGTTGGCGCAAATTGCGCGCGGATTGCGCAGCCCCAACATCGATCATCGATTACGTCAGCTGGATTTTCGCGCTCAAGGCAGCGACGCGGCCTTCCCCAATCTCGGGCTCAAGATCGCCGACGTCGAACGGCTCGACGGAGTGCTGGTGATCGGCTCGAATCTGCGGCATGAAATGCCCCTGCTGGCGCATCGCGTCCGCAAGGCTGCCGTGCGGAACGCCGGCGCGAAGGTCGCTTTCCTCAATCCGCGCCGCTTCGACTACATGTTTCCCGTGGCGGCGTACGCCCTGGCCGAAACCGATTTGGCCGGCGAGCTCGCGGCGGTGGTGCGCGCCGCGGCGGCCGCCGCCGGCAAGCCGGTGCCGGCGGGTGTCGCGGCGGCTGAAGTCAACGATGCTCACCGGGCCATCGTCAGCGCGCTGACGAACGGGTCTCGACGCGCCGTCATTCTCGGGACCCTGGCGCAGAGACACCCGGGCTACTCGGAGCTCAAGGCGCTGTCGGCGATGCTGGCGGAGCTGTGCGCTGCCAGCGTGGGGTGCATCACCGAGGGCGCCAATGCAGCGGGGGCGTACCTCGCGGGCGCGGTGCCGCACCGCGAGCCCGGCGGCGCGCCGGCCGCCACAGTCGGTCTGTCGGCGCGCGCCATGCTGGAGTCGGCCCTCAAGGCCTATGTATTGTTCGGCGGCGTCGATCCGGCGTCCGACTTCTCGGTCGAGCCGCAGGCATTGGAATCGGCGGAACTGGTGGTCGCGGTCACCACGCATCTGCCCGAGAGCCTGCGCTCTTCGGTGCACGTGGTGCTGCCCATCGGAACCTTCGCCGAAACCTCGGGCACCTACGTCAATGCAGAGGGGCGCTGGCAGAGCTGGGCGGGCGCCGCCAAACTGCAGGGCGAGAGCCGGCCGGGCTGGAAGGTCTTGCGGGTCCTTGCCAACCTGCTGAATCTGCACGGCGTCGATTACGTGAGTTCCGAGGAGATTCGTGAGGCGTTGAAGGTGCTGTGCGGGGCCCGCGTCGAGGCGTCGAGCAACGGTCTCGCCGCCGCGGGCGCCGCGAGCGTGACCAATGGTCAGAGGCCGCCGGGTTCCTGGGTGGATATCCCGCCGTGTCAGAGCGATGCGCTGGTGCGCGGTTCCGAGGCGCTGTCGAAAACCAAGGACGGGCGAATGACCCGCACCGTAATCTGAATGTGGGAGTGGAGCCCCATTCGCGACTGGCTGTCCGGCGCCATCACGCCGTACTGGACCTTTCCCTTGCTGACGCTGGTGCAGGCGGCGATCGTGACGGTCGGACTCATTCTG
>DASWEO010000293.1:0-11387 GCA_036394715.1 Steroidobacteraceae bacterium | reverse complement strand
TCCCAATTCCGCTGCGGCGCTTTTATCCAGCGCGCGGCGCAGCACCTGAATCCACGGGAAAATCACCATGTCGGTGGCGGAATAATTGGCGCCGACGATCCACTGTTCCTTGCTCAGGCGTCCCTCGATGGTGCGCGCCTCGCGCGCGACGACGTGCATGGCGTCGGTGAGCGCGTCGATGTCTTCGGCGACCTCTCCCGCAAAGATCGCATTGACGATCTTGAGCAGCGAAGGTTCGGCATACGCCATGAATTCGCAGATGACGCGCATGATGACGCCCGCTTCCTCGGGGGTGGCCCCGAATATCGGCGCCTGCGGATACTTGACGTCGAGGTAGTACAGCACCGCGACCGACTCGAATACCACGTAATCGCCGTCCTTGAGGACCGGCACCCGGCCGCGCGGATTGAGCTTCAGCATGTGCGGCGATTGATGCTCCTGCTGGTCGAAGTGCAGGAGCTGCGACTCGTAGGCCAGGCCCTTGTGCTCGAGAGCCAAAAGTACACGCCATGAGAACGGACTGCCGCTGCCCCAGTAAAGAGTGAGTGCCATGGCGCCGATTGTAGCGGATGCGGTTCGCAGATCATCGCGCTAAGCTGCGATTCATGGTGTTCAAGACCTTGATCGACGTGGACTCGTTGCAGGAACTACTGGGCCAGCCGCGGCTGGCCGTCGTCGACTGCCGTTTCGATCTCATGAACCCGGAGGCCGGGCGCCAGGCGTACTTGCGGGCGCACATCCCCGGGGCCCGCTATGCCGACCTCAATCGAGACCTGTCGGCGCCCGTCGGACCTCACACCGGCCGCCATCCGTTGCCCCCGCCGGAAGTTTTCGCCGGCCGCCTGGGCGCGATGGGCATCGGCAACGACACCCAGGTCGTTGCCTACGACGAGGCCAACGGGTCGATTGCGGCCCGGCTCTGGTGGATGCTTCGCTGGCTGGGGCATGACGCGGCGGCCGTCCTCGACGGCGGTTTCAAGGCGTGGACTGCTCGCGGCGGAGCGCTGCAGTCGGGCGAGGCCGACCCGGCGGCGGCCGAGAGGGTCGCGCGCCATTTCACGCCGCGGATCGACGCGGGCTCCGTCGTGAGCACGGCGGAACTCGAGCGCGCATTGCAGGGCCGGAAGGCCCTGCTGGTCGATGCGCGCGCCCAAGAGCGATACGCCGGGGCGGTGGAACCCATCGATCCGGTGGCCGGACACGTACCCGGCGCCGTGAATCATCCCTTTACCGCCAACCTCGGCGCGGACGGCCGTTTTCTGCCCGCCGCCGAGCTCGAGCGCCGCTGGCAGGAACGTCTACCCGGCAGCGATCTTCAGAATCTGGTCGCCATGTGCGGCTCCGGCGTCACCGCCTGTCACAATTTGCTCAGCCTCGAGGTGGCCGGCCTCACCGGCGGCAAGCTGTACGCCGGATCTTGGAGCGAGTGGATTCGCGATCCGCGGCGGCCCGTTGCCCGCGGCTGACGCGAAGGTATTTGCTCGCAGCGCGCGTCCGGTCATTTACTTGCAGCCCCAATTTGCTATGGTGCGCGCGACATGAACACACCCGCCAGGCTGCTGCCCGCGAACCACGCGTGGAAGATCGAAGAGTCGTTGGATTTGTACCAGGTGGAAGCTTGGGGCAAGGGCTACTTTTCGATCAACGATGCGGGTCATGTGGTGATCAGGCCCAGCATGGACGCGGCGCGCGAAATCGATCTGTACGACGTCGTGCAAGGCCTGAAGGCCCGCGACCTGCACACGCCCGTGGTCATTCGCTTTTCCGACATTCTCGCGCACCGCCTGCGCCACCTCGCCGAGGCCTTCGCCACGGCCATCGCGGAAAACGACTACAAGAATCGCTACGCCGCGGTGTTTCCGATCAAGGTCAATCAACAGCGCCTGGTGGTCGAAGAGGTCTACCGCTACGGAAAGGAGTTCGGCTTCGGACTCGAAGTCGGCTCCAAACCGGAACTGCTGGCGGTGATGTCGCTGACCGAAGACGCGCCGGACCGCATCGTCGTGTGCAACGGATTCAAGGATGACAGCTACATCGAAGCCGTCATTCTGGCCACCAAACTCGGACGCACCATCATTCCGGTGGTGGAGAACTTCGAAGAAATTCACCTGATTCTGAAGCACGCCGAGCGTTACGGCGTGCGGCCGAAGATCGGGGTGCGAGTGAAGCTCGCCAGCGAGGGCGCGGGCCGGTGGCGCGAATCCGCGGGCGAGAAATCCAAGTTCGGCCTGTTCATCAGCGAAATCCTCGACCTCCACGCCCTGCTCAAGGATCGCAACATGCTCGACTGCCTGCAGCTCGTCCATTGCCATCCGGGCAGCCAGCTCCAGGATATCCGCCGGGTGAAAGACGCGATCAATGAGTTGGCGCATGTGTACGCCGAACTCAAGATCATGGGAGCCGGCCTGCAATACATCGACATCGGCGGGGGCCTCGGGGTCGACTACGACGGCAGCGGCACCAACTTTGAATCGTCGATGAACTACACCTTGAATGAATATGCGAGCGATGTGGTGTATCGCATCAAGAGCGTGTGCGACGCGCGCGACGTGCCGCATCCCATGATCGTGAGCGAGTCCGGGCGCGCCATCGCCGCGCATCACAGCCTGCTGGTGTTCGACACCCTGGGTTGCTCCAAGCTGGATCAGTTCAACGTCACCGGCCGCCCCGACGAGGACTACCACGGCAAGGAAGAAGTGCCGCAGCCGGTGCGCGATCTGTTCGACAGCTATCGATCGGTCAATGAGCGCCGCCTGGTAGAGTGCTACCACGACGGGCTGCAGGCCCGCGAGCAGGCGCTGCAGATGTTCAACCTGGGTTACTTGAGCCTGGAATTTCGCGCCCTGGCGGAAAAGCTCTACTGGGCGACCTGCGCCAAGATTCGCGATTATTGCCGCAAGCTCGATCGGGTTCCGGAAGAGCTGGAAAACATCGAGGACATGCTGAGCGATATTTATTTCTGCAACTTTTCGGTGTTTCAGTCGCTGCCCGACAGCTGGGCGATCGGCCAATTGTTTCCCATCATGCCCATTCAACGGCTGGGGGAGCGGCCTTCGCGCAATGCGGTGCTGGCCGACATCACCTGCGATTCCGACGGCAAAATCGATCGCTTCGTGCATCCCCGGGCGACCAAACGCACACTCGAGGTGCACGAATTGACCCCGGGGCAGCCTTACTATCTCGCGGCGTTCCTGGTGGGCGCCTATCAAGAAACCCTGGGCGATCTGCACAACCTGTTCGGCGACACCCACGTGGTGCATATTCGGCTGCAAGACGGCGGCGGATGGTGGATCGAGGAAATCGTCAAGGGCGACACGGCCAACAAGGTGCTCGAGTACATGGAATACGACACCGACGAGTTGTATCCGCGCATCGCCCGGGACTGCGAACGGGCGATCCAGGAGGGCCGCATGACGCTGGGAGAAGCTCAGGCGGTGAAGCGCTTCTACGAGAACGAACTCAACGGCTACGCGTATCTCGAGGTCGAATAATCCCTCGAGATCGAATTAATCGCGTCCGTTTGCCAACAATAATCCCCTGGCGTAGAGTCGGCTTGTAGGTTCGTTCCCTACACGGGCCGTAAGGTACGGGCCCCGCCGCACCGTTGCGCGCGACAGTGCGTCGGAGCTTGAGTGTCGAAACACTGAAGTGAGATTAGTTGAATGACGACGATCTACGTTGGCAATCTGCCATTCACAGCTACAGAAGACGAAGTACGGGCGCTGTTCGAGCGCCATGGCAAAGTCGAGTCGGTCAAGCTCATCAACGATCGCGAGACCGGGCGTCCCCGGGGATTCGCGTTCGTCGACATGGCGGCCGGTGAGGCGCAAAACGCGATTCAACAGACGAACGGTTTCCAGATGGGTGGACGTCCGCTGCGCGTGAATGAAGCCCAGGAACGGGCACCTCGATCCAAGCCCGCAAGCGGTGGCGGTGGCGGCGGTCCACGCCGCTGGTAGTCGACCCCTCGCGGGTCGGGATGGATTCGGTTAGGGCGGGCCCCTTGAGGGGGTACAGCCGTCTGCACTCACCACATTTCTTTGAGTTGCGCGACCACGTCGACCGTTGCCGCTTCTCCCTCCTGCAAATCCTCCACACCGCGCATGTTGCGCAGCGAAATTCGCTCGCAGCAATCCAGTACCTTGTCGGTCATGAATCGGCTCTTGGCGCCGTAGACGTGCGCATCGCCGTCCTTGGGCTGCTGAGTGACGGCATACTTGAGCGGCGCGCAGAGATGCAATTCGTTCCGCGCGCGCGTCATCGCCACGTATAGCAACCGCCGCTCTTCTTCGATCATTTCCGGCTTGCCGGTGGAAAATTCCGACGGAAAATTGCCGTCGGAGACATTCAGCACATAGACGATGTCCCACTCCTGGCCCTTGGCCGAGTGAATCGTCGACAGAATCACGTAGTCCTCGTCCTTCGAGGCGCCGCCGGACTGGTCGCCGCTCTTGGCCGGCGGGTCCAGCGTGAGCTCGGTCAGGAATCGCTCGCGGCCCGCGTGTTGTGCCGACAGCGTTTCCAACTGTTCCAGATCGCCCATGCGCGTCCAGGGGGCGTCGTGGATGCGTTCCAGCTGAGGCTTGTACCACTCGCGCACCAGACCCACCTGGCCGGGCCAGGGTGTGGAGGGGTCGGCGAGCTTCTCGAGCAGCGCGCAAAATCTCTTCCAGTCCATTGTCACCGCTTGCGGCGCATCGAAGGCGGCCAGACTCTTGACGCTGAAATTCTGCGCCTCGAAATGATCGAGCGCCTGCTTGGCAGTCGCCGGGCCGAAGCCGGGCAGCAGCTTCAACACCCGAAAGCCCGCCACCGAATTGCGCGGATTGTCCGCCCAGCGCAGCACCGACATCATGTCCTTGACGTGCGCCGCCTCCAGGAACTTGAGGCCGCCGTATTTCACGTACGGAATGTCGCGCTTGGTGAGTTCCACCTCGAGCACATCGCTGTGATGCGAGCTGCGGAACAGGATGGCATGGCGCTTCAGCGAGCCGCCGATTTCACGCGTCGCCAATATCTTGCCGGTGATGTACTCGGCCTGTGCGGCCGCATCATCCATGGAAACGAAGAACGGCTTTTGGGTGGATTGGCGCGTTCCCAGCAAGGTCTTGCGATGCTGGCGCGCGCCGTCCGCCATCAGCGCATTGGCCGCATCCAGCACTTGCTGAGTCGATCGGTAGTTCTGCGCCAGAACCACCATGTCGGCTTTCGGCTTGAAGCGATCGGCAAATCCCAGGATGTTCTCGACCGCGGCGGCGCGGAACGAGTAGATGGCCTGGGCATCGTCGCCGACCACCGTGACCCCCTTGCCGTCGGGTTTGAGCGCGTGGATGACCTCGCCCTGCAGGGTGCTGGTGTCCTGGTACTCGTCGACCAGCACGTGGTCGAAATTCTTCGACAGACTCTGCGCCAATGCCGGGTTCTGCATCATCACATGCCAGTAGAGCAGCAAATCGTCGAAATCCAGCACGCGATTCTTTTGCTTGCGGCCGACATATTCTCGATACAGCTGCGTGAGATCCGCTTCCCACTCGCTGACCCAAGGAAACTGTTCTTCGATGGTTTGTTTCAGCGATAGCCGGGTGTTGACCCGGTACGAATAGATGGCAAGACACGTGTCCTTGCGCGGGAAGCGCTTGTCCTTGGAGGAGAATCCCAATTCGTGGCGCACCACATCCATCAAGTCCGCCGCATCCGCGCGGTCCAGCACCGTGAACTGGGGATCCAACCCCAAGTGCTTGGCGTACAGGCGCAATATCCGGTTGCCCACCGAATGAAAGGTCCCCGACCACAGCAGCCGCGATGTCACGCTGCGATCGCCCGCTCTGCCGCGGTCCGACAGCACTTCGGCGACGATGATCTGGGTCCGCTTGATCATTTCCTGGGCGGCGCGGCGCGTGAAGGTCAGCATGAGGATGCGCGCCGGATCCACACCGTTCAGCACCAAATGCGCGGTGCGATGCGCCAACGTATTGGTCTTGCCCGTGCCCGCGCCGGCCAATATCAGCAGGGGACCCGCATCGACGCCCTGGTCCGCAACCGGGGTGCCGAAGGTGGCCGCACGGCGCTGCGACGGGTTGAGCGAATCGAATGCAGTGGTCTTGGCTTTCATCATGGAGGCTATGCCGGTGCCGGTACTGTACGTATATCCAGATCGCGATGCAATACGCTTGAAGCAGCGTTCAGGATCGCGCATAGCGGATCTCGCGCGCGAGGAGGCAGATCACAGGCGCCAGCTTTTCCGTTCGGGCTTCTTGTGTGGGGCGCCGGTAGACTCCCCCCATGCGCAAACCAACCCCCATTGACAGCCGGCACATTCACAGCGGCCGCATCATCGACGTCTCCACCGAGCGGCTCCGTTATTCGAACGGCCGGGAATACGATCTCGACTTCGTTCGTCATCCCGGTGCCGCCGCAGTGGTCGCGGTGGACGACGCCGCCCGCGTCTGCCTGGTGCGCCAGTACCGGCATGGAATCACGGATTTCCTGTGGGAGATCCCCGCCGGCAAACTCGATCCGGGGGAGGCGCCCCAAGTTTGTGCAGTGCGCGAGTTGGCCGAAGAAACCGGGGTGGCGGCCAGGCGCTGGACCTCCCTGGGCCAATTCCTCCCCGCCCCGGGCATATTCACGGAAGTGATTCACCTCTACCTGGCGCGCGATCTTGAGGTCGGGCCGCCCGCGCCGGACGCCGATGAGGAATTGGAGATTCAATGGCTGCCGTTGCGCGATGCGGCGGACAAGGTGCTTCGCGGCGAATGGAACGACGGCAAGACGGCGTTGGCCCTTTGGCGCGCCCAATACCACCTGCAATTGTGACGCCCCGCCGAATTTTGACTTGTTCGGGTTGACTTAACCCGTGCATTGCCTAAAAAGGTAGTGTGAGCGGAAATAACTCAAAGCCTGCCCCCAAACCCGGCGCCAACGCCCCGGGCAAGACGTCTGCGCAAGAAGCCGACGCCGGTGCCAAGAGCAACGGGGGTACCGGACGGGTCCAATTCGACGACCGCGGCAACGCGATCTGGGAATGGTCCATCGCCACCGGCGCCTTCGGCCGCGAGGTATCGACCGCACGGCTGCGAAGTCTCGAACACCCCGCCCTCTCGATCGCCGACGACGCGCCCACGCCGTCGGAAACGGTTCGCGCCAATCCGCTCGGCACCAAGAAGGGCTACAACCCGTATGACAGCGGCAAGCTGGGGAAGCCGGCGGCGCCGCCGCGCAAGAAGGACCTGCGGCGCCTGAGCGAGTTTTTCAAGCTGAAGAAACAAGCGGCCGGCAACAAGAACGACGAAGAGTAGCGCTCACGCCAGCGCGTGACGCAATTTTGCCGTGCTTCCCAGACGATAGAATTTCCGCAGCTCGCGCACCAGCGCCTCGATTCGCGCCACGCCCCGGGACACGAACCGGTGTTCCAATCTCCGGCAATAGTGCGCCGCGCAGCGGTGTGCCGTTCGGTAGCGATGGTACTGATCGGGCTCGAGGCGCGCGTCGAATCTCACCCGATCGAACAGCCGCGCATGCACCTGCGCGGGATACGCGCCCCCCTGCTGGTCCGCCAGCAAGAACACGGTGACCGCGTATTTGTCGACTTCGGCTTGAGTTTCGAGTTCCAGCAGCGACACCGGCAAGTCCCGGTCCAGCCGCCAAGTCGAATAGACGAAATGGCTGACGCCTTCGAGCGCCGTGCAATAGTCGGCCAGATTAGTCTCAGTCAATGCACCGACGGGATCCGCCCCCTCCAGTCGCCGCAATAAACCCGGGTCCAAGTACAGCGAGACTCCGGCGCCGTCCGGCGTTTCGGCCAGCAGCAATTCCTCTTCTATGTCGCTCGCGGTCAAGGCGGGTGCGGCCTCCGGCAGGGCACCGCGATCCGTCACCAGGAAATCGTAGATGTCGTAGTTCAGCTCGACATCGTACAGACGTCCGAGGAGCGACTGCAGGCCGTGCAGAACCATCGCGGTCAATGCTCGCGGCGCGCGCCGCCCGCCGCGACCGGCTGCACGCCGAGCTGCTTCAATAGACCGTGCGCCCGCGGGCTGCCGGTCTTCATCCATATTTCGTACAGCCGCAGGATGTCCGCGTCGGTATGATGATAGGACATCTCGCTGACTTCATTGAGAGCGTCGACCAACGGCTGAAATTTGCGCGCGAGCTGCGCGTAAATCGCCGCTATGCAGCGGCCCGACACGGAGCGTTGCATGGTATCCGCCAGCGAACTGTATGCGTTTCCGCCCATCGCGATGTGGTAGTCGATGTCGATCAATTTGCGCGCGAAGCTGCGCGCGAAAAATCCCGCGATGAACAAGGAGACGTCGCCGAGGCGCTGCAGGCCCCGCTGCCGCGCAGCGGCGGTCGGCGCCTCGAGCGCATCCGCCAGCATTTGCGCCAACGGTCTGATGCGCAAGCCCTCCGGCGTGCGCTCGTACAGCGCGTCGGCGCGGGAGAACATCGTGAGCAGGTTGACGACGTACTGCTCGGCCTGCTCGTCGATATCGAGATGCTGATGCTCGCTCGCAGCGTGAAACGCGTCACGAAAGAACTCGCGTAAGGAACTGACCGCTACAAGAGATCCAGAGACTGCTTGCATGCTTGGCATCCTTTTTTGCCCGATACCATCCTATCGACAATGCGCAGTCGGAGTGAAGGGAAAAAACGCGAACCAGTGTCGGAAAATGCCTATTTTTACAGGTATTTTTCAATCAGCAGTCGACGCCGTCGGCTGCTAAGCGTGCGCTGCATCTCATTGGCGCTAAATAATTTCCGCGAGCGTCGAAATGGTGCGCGGTGGCGCGGCTAATTCCTTGGGCCAGTCCCGCCCATCGCGGTTGAGCCACACCGCTTGCATTCCGGCTTGCATCGCGCCGGCGACGTCGGCTTCGGGATCATCGCCGATGTGCAGCACCTGATGAGCTTCGACGCCCGCCAGAGCTGCGAGCCTCGCGAAAATTCGCGCATCGGGTTTGGCTGCGCCCGCCGCGCGCGCGGTGACGTGGCCTGCGAACAGATCCGCGATGCCGCAGCGTTGCAGATCCGCGTTGCCGTTGCTGAGAGCGAACAGGCGATAGCGCGCGCGCAGACGAATCAGCGAAGGCCGCACATCGTCATAGAATTCGACGCGATTGCGTGCGGCGAAGAACACCTCGAGCGCTTCGTCGGCGAGCGCCTCCGCATGGCCCGCCGCGGCAAAAAGATCTTTGAGCGCGCGGTGGCGTAGAAAAGTCAAATCGTGGCCGCGATCCGGAAACCGTTCCGCCACTCCGGCGCGCAGCGCGCGCATCGATTCGATGCCGTGCCCGCTGACGGTCAGCGGATAGCGTGCGCGCAGCCACGACAACAGCTCGCTCTCGGCGGCGGCGATGACCGGGCCCACCGGCCACAAGGTATCGTCCAAATCGAAACTCAAGACGAGGGGAGTATTCATGGACATATTCTTGCGCAAAGAGGCCCGCGATTTCGCGGTTTCTGACCTTCTCGGGCTACAATCTGTCTCACGCATCCTTCCAAAGAGAACACGCAATGGCTGCCGACCGCTTTTCATTCGCCTTGGCTTGGCTGTGCCTCGGCGCCGCCGCCGCCGCCACCGCTGCCACAACTGCCGCCGCCACGTCCTCCGCTGCCGCAACCGCCGCCGGCATCTCGGCCGCGGAGCACTCGCAGCCTTTCACCATACAAGACTTGGTGCGCCTCGAGCGCGTGTCTGAACTTGCCGCATCGCCCGACGGCAAGCGCGTCGCGTATACCCTGCGGACCACCGAGATGGAGGTCAACAAGGCGCGCACCGGCGTTTGGTTGGTGGACACCGGCAAACGCGCGGCCGCTCCGGCGCGCCTCACCGATATCGCCGCAAACTCCAATGCCGCGGAGTGGAGTGCGGACGGACGCTTCATTTATTTTCTGTCGAATCGCAGCGGTTCCACTCAGGTCTGGCGGGTCGCGGCCGGCGGCACGGAGTCGCGCGGCGCCGGGCACAAGGCCGATGCGCCGGGCATCAACGCGCCCGGCGCCGACGCGCTGCAGGTCACCAATCTACCGCTCGACGTCGGCAGCTTTCGTGTGTCTCCCAAGGGAGACCGGATACTGGTGAGCGTGGAGGTCTACCTGGATTGCGCGGATCTCGCATGCACCAAGCAACGCCTGGACGCGGCGGCGCATTCCAATGCCACGGGAGTTCTGCACAGCCGGCTGTTCGTGCGCCACTGGGATGCCTGGAGCGACGGTCGCCGCTCGCAGCTGTTTGCCATGCCGCTCGACGACGTGGCGCGCGGCACTCCGGTGAACCTGACGAACGGCATCGGCGATGTGCCGAGCAAGCCCTTCGGGGGCCGCGAGGACTACGCCTTCAGCCCGGACGGCACTCAGGTGGCGTTTTCCGTACGAGCGGTCGAAGGAGAGCCCTGGTCGACCAATTTTGACATTTATGAGGTCGCAGCCGAGGGCGGAACGCCGCGCAACCTGACCGCGGACAATCCCGCCTGGGACGGGCTGCCGGCCTTCTCGCCCGACGGCACCCAGCTCGCCTACGTGGCCATGGAGCGGCCGGGCTTCGAATCCGATCGCTTTCATCTGGTGCTGCTGAATCTGAAATCGGGCGTGAAGCGCCCGCTCACCCAGAATTGGGATCGATCGATCGTGAGTTTTGCTTGGGTTCGCGATGGCAAGACTTTGTTTGTCACCACCGACCACTTGGGTCAGCGGCCGCTGTGGGCCGTGGATGCGATTTCCGGCAGAGCGTCCGCCATCACCGGCGCGGGCGAAGTCGAGGGTTTCAGCGTCGGCACCCGAACGGTCTTTTACGCCTTCAGCAGCTTGGGGAACCCCGCCGATCTCTATGCGGTGGGATTCGCCGGCGGCGAACCCAGACAATTGACGCACGTGAACCAGGCGGCGCTCGCACAGCGAAAGCTCGGCGAGTACGAACAATTCAGCTTCCCCGGCTGGAACAATGAAAACGTCTTCGGCTATGTCGTCAAGCCTCACGACTTCAAACGCGATCAGAAATATGCCGTGGCGTTCCTGGTGCACGGCGGGCCGCAGGGCAGCTTCGCGAACTCCTGGAATTGGCGCTGGAACGCACAGACCTTCGCCGGAGCCGGCTACGGTGTGGTCATGATCGATTTCCACGGTTCCACCGGCTACGGTCAGGCGTTCACGGATTCCATCAGCGGCGACTGGGGCGGCAAACCGCTCGAGGACCTGAAGCTCGGCCTTGCGGCGGCGCTCAAGCAGTATCCCTGGCTGGACGGCGATCACGCCTGTGCGCTCGGCGCTTCTTATGGCGGCTACATGATGAATTGGATCGCGGGCCAGTGGCCGGACCGCTTCAAGTGTCTCGTGAGCCATGACGGCATTTTCGACAATCGCACCATGTACTACTCCACCGAGGAACT
>DASWEO010000292.1:0-3355 GCA_036394715.1 Steroidobacteraceae bacterium | reverse complement strand
TGATGCGGTTCGCCCGGATCACCGCCCCTGCACCGACCAGGTGAACGTCAGCCTCCCGGGCATTGATGAAGTCGTTGCGCTCCACCAGTACCGAAATATTGCCGGCGACGATCCCGATGCCGTCGTCCGTAAACCTATTGTCATGGATGCCGATGACATCATCGTGCGAATCGGGCGCGCCGCGCACGGCCCAAATGCCGGCATCCTTGTTTTTCGTAAACTCGTTGTTGGCGACTGCCGAATTGCGGCCCGCTGCCCCGAAGCGCACTCCGAGGCGGTCCTTGATGAAGTGGTTGCGCTCCAGCAAGGTATCGCTGGCATTTTCGGCAACTTCCACGGCGACGTCGCACGAATCGATCGTCGACGCGGAAAGACGAAATCGCACGGCGCGTACCAGGATCGCGGCACCGGTACAATTTCTGATCACGATGCCGTCGATCGAAGTATCGGGACCCGAGATATCGAGCACCGGTCCGGCGCCGAGTGCCTGCGCATCGATCTGCACCCCCGGGGCTTGTCCCCCCGAGGCTTGTCCTCGTAGCTTGACGCCATGCCCGTTGACGAATGCCGGCAGCGGCGTTTCGAGATTGATCTTGGGCACTTCGATCGAAATACTGGTCGGGCCGGTTGCGGTCGCGACGACGAACAAGGCTTCGCGCAGCGTGCCGGGTCCTCGGTCGCCGGCGTTGGTGACATGCACCAGGACCGCTTTCTCGGTGGCGCGCAGCGGGTGTGCCTGAGCCCGTTGGGTTTCATACCAGTGGCCGAGCGCGACCACGGCTGCAAGCAACACGAAAACACCAACAGCTGCTATCGAGCGGCGCCTGATTTCCATGGTCACTCTCCCCGATTCTTGACTACAAACACGGCATGCCACGAGCGGGTCACCGCGCGGCGCCCGAAGAGCGCATCGATCGGCAATGAAAGCGCGGTCGCGAGCGCCAGCAGGCCGAGCGACAGCTTGCCGGGCAGCGTGCGGACATAGGGCAATAGCTGCGTCCTGAAGGGCGCCGGATCAACGCCCGTCAGCGCCCGCAGATCCAGATCGCAATCGCGGATCAGATCCAGATAAACGTCGCGATGACGCGCCCTGAACACCGTCGTATCACAACGGTTCACCAGGCTGGTGGGCGCCGCCTCGAGCAGAACCATGCGTGCGCCCGAGGCGAGATGGGCGGCCATCGCCGCGAGCGCGGCACGCAGTGCGCGCGGATCGAGAATGTGCTGAAGCACGGTGACGCCCAATACCAGGTCGAACCGTTCGCCCAGATCGAGATTCGACACATCCTGTACTCGAAAACGGCAGCGGTCGGCCACACCCTCGGCAACCGCTCGCCGCTGGGCTTGCGCGATCATGGTCGGACTCAAGTCCACGCCCAATACATCGGCGCCGCGTGCAGCCAGCAGCCGGCTCCAACGGCCAATGCCGCACCCCACGTCCAATACGCGGGTTCCTGCGTCGACTTTCAGCCACGGCTCGAGCGCCAGCCGCTGCTCCAGGTGAATCGCACGATTGTAGAATTCGGGCATCCCGTACGCACATACCGCCGCCAGCCCCTCGCCTTCGGCCGCGAATCGCCGCGCGCGATCCTCCCAATACAGACTGGGCCTATACAGCCGGGGTGCGGGAATGCCTCGTACGGTCATTCAAAATCCTCGCTTTTTCCGCGGCGACTCGGTTCCACGGCATTCTCGTAGTGATCCTGATAAATGCGCCGTCCAAACAGCCTGAGCGCAAAAAAATTACCGAAGCCCACCGTCATCGGCACGATATGTGTGACCGCGTAACACAGGTACAGCGGGACGATGGGCGCCGTATAGGCTCGCTCCGCTTTCGGCACGCAGGTGAAGAGCGCGATCACGCCGAGCGCGAGATAGCTGCCGATCGCAGCAGTGAAGTATTCGGGATTGCCGAGAGTCCCCTGCGGCACGAAATCATCCAGCAGTAACGCGCCCATCCCGCCCAAAAAGCTCAGCAGCAAGAGCACGGCGCTCACGATCTTGATCAGATGAATCGCGAGCGACAGGCCGCCGATATAAACCAGGTAGTGATATGCGGCGAAGGGCGAGCGGAGGCCGATTCGCAGCACTTCCGAAAAGCGTTCGACGTAGACCTTGACGAGACCGTGGTACCAGCCGACGCGCTGCGAGAACCAGTGCTGCAAGGTTCCCGGACCTTCCGTGCTCACCACCAGGCGTCCGTCGTAATAGATACGCTCGCCATGGCTGAGGAGAATCAAAGCGTTCTCGAAATCCTCGGCATAGACGGAGAGAGAATGTTCGCTGAGCGCACGTGCCAGCGCGCTGCGGCGGTAAAAGGACACGCCGGAGGTGATGCTGAAGTCTGCGAGGCTCTCACGCCCGACACGGAACGCCAGCGCGTATTCGAAGGCCTGGAATCGCGCCAGAAATCCGTCAGGCTCGATCATGATCCTCGGACAGGCCGCGGCTGCGCCGGATTGCTGGAAGTCACTGATGAACTCATCCATATCGATCGTGCTGCCATCGTTCAGCCCGCGTATGCGGATGTCCGGATCGATCACCATGACGGTTTCGATATGCGCCGGAAGATGCTCGAGCAACCGGCGCAAAGCGCCGGGTTTGCGGCGGTTCACACCGTCGTCGAAACACCGCCATCCGGCCTGGCGCAGGCGCAGGACGGTGTTGTCCGTCGACCCGTCGCTGATGAGCCACACGCGGTGGCGGTAGGGCCCGAACGCCTCCATGAACTCTTCGAGGCGGTCCTCGAGATTGAATACGGAAGCAATGATCGCAAATGGCAATGCGGGGACGGCACGCCTTCCGTCAGGCGGCAAGATGGCGGCGAGATTGACCGAGAGATTGCCGTTCCGGTTGCCTTCGGGGACGCCGCCCGGGGCGACCGTGTGGCGACGCCGCATGTACAAGCGCAAAGCGAAATCGAGCGCGTCCGTGTACACGATGAGATTGGCGACAGCCATCACGAGGATCGAGAATCCAGCGGCCTGAGCGTTCGCGACGCACAACGCGATCCATCCCGCCAGCAGCCCGCATACCGCAAGCGGCGCGACCACCGGCCATGTCCGCAGAGTTCTCACGCGGTAGCGGCGGCAGGCATCGCCGCCTCCGTCCGGAGCCCGGGAAGCCGGGCGTACAACTCACCCCGAACCTCACTCTCATCGGCAATATACTGACCGCGCTCCGCCATGATCGGCAGGGAACTCAAGATCCATAGCAGCGACCGCAGTCGCGACGGCAGATGCGCGACTTGCCGCTCGAGCGGGCCGAGCATGGATTCGAAGCTGCGTTCCATGCGCAGAATCGCGTCGGCGACGTCGGGATCCATCGGCAGAATTTTCACCGGTTGTTGCCAGGC
>DASWEO010000291.1:0-4441 GCA_036394715.1 Steroidobacteraceae bacterium | reverse complement strand
CAAATCGCGATTTTGAACGCGTCCGCCAACAGCATGTTCGGCACCGGTGGACAAGGCACCGTCGACAAGGTCATCCAACGCCTGAAAGAGCAGGCCGCGAAACTGGGTGCGAACGGAGTCATCTTGGAGGGCATGTCCGATCGCCAAACGGGATCGCTCGGGGGCGGCAGCGGCTCTACCTCTTATTCGAGCAACTCGGCCGTGGGCGTCGGGGCGGGCGCATCGCTGGGTATCTTCAAGAAAACCGCCGAAGCGCGCGCGATCTTTGTTGCCCCCGGGCCGGCGACGGCACCGGAAGGCGCCGCGAAATAGCCTAAGGAGTCCAAACGCGAGTCAGCGCTGCCTCGCCGCGAGTGAATGAGAGATAGGCCGAATATGGGTGAACGGGTCAGCTCGTGGAAACGAGCGAGCGCTTGTCAATTCACACCCAAGGCGTCCAGCAGGGTGCGAGCAAACTCGGGTCCCTTCCCTGCCTCCTCGTGCTTGAAATACACAAACACATCCCTGCACCCGGATGTCTTGTCGCGAATCGTATCCGCCCATCGCGCGATGTCCTGCGGCGTATATCCCTCGTCCCGCAGTCTGAAGTAGGCATAGTCCGCCGTGATGATGGCGGGCACTTTCAGCTTCTCGCTGTCGGCCACGCAGAGCGCCAGGTTGCGGGCCTTCAGACGCTCATATACCGCATCATCCAGCCACGAGGCGTGGCGGAACTCGAAAGCCGAGCAGGTATTTTGCGGAAACGTGTCCAGAAACGCATCGAGCAGAGCGAGATCTTTTCTGAGGTATGGCGGCAGCTGGAACAGAAGAGCACCGCACTTCGGGCCAAGCGTCGCCGCCGTCTCGCAGAAGTAGCGCACGCGATCTGCACAGTCTCGAAGGCGCGCATCATGAGTAATCCGTTTCGGCGCCTTCAGGGTCAGCTTGAACCGCTCCGGCGTCGCGCGGTTCCAGCCTTCGAGAATCTTCGCGTTGGGCGTGCGATAGAAGGTGTAGTTGATCTCGACGGTCGGGAAGCGTTCCGCGTAGTACGGCAGCATCTTCGTTGCAGGCAGCTTCTCCGGATAGAAGCTCCCCTTCCATTCCGGATAGTTGTAGCCCGATGTTCCCACCCAGGTGGCCATGCGACGGGCTCAGGGGGCCTTCGCCCGACGAATCAACTTCACGAGTTGAGCAACCTGCGGTGCATCCAATGAGTATATACCGGGCCTTGGAACACGCACGTACGTGCGTTCCTGACTAATCATTTCCAATGACGCGGACTCACTACCCGCTCGATTGATCGCTACTCATTTCCGGCGATTCCAAGGTGTGCGGTCGGTGGATCACGCTAGCGCCGTCGACAATGTCGGCCCACGTGCCGATAGCCAAACATCACCGATCAAGGAGACAGAAATGAACAAGACCACCGCCGCCGCTTGCGCGATGACGATCTGCTTCGCAGCAATTCTGAGTTTCAACTCGGCCGATGCCTCCGCCGGCAGCCTTTCAAATGCCCCGTCAGCGACGGACGGGTTGCTCAAGTATGTCGTACGATTCCGCTATCTCGATCTGTCGACAATTGAGGGCGTTACTACGCTATATTCCCGGCTCCGCTACGCGGCGCGTAGGGTCTGCGACCCGTTCGAGAGTCGAGAGATGTGGGCTGCCGAAAAGCAGCGAGCCTGCATGAACAAGGCCGTCGCTGATGCCGTTGCGAGCGTCAATCGCCCGCTCCTATCGCAATATCATAGGTTGCGCATCCATGATGATAGGGTCGGCCTCGCGCAGCTCGCAAACGCCAATTGAGGGTGAGTAATCGAGCTAAATGCCGCGCAGGCGCATGTCTGTGCGGCATGGCCGGATCGAATGGACTCATGCGCGAAGCCCCAGCGCAAGCGAACAGGCTTCGACCTCGTTTAAATGTTCTCGGGCGTCGGTCGCGGAGATGCGCCAAGCCGCGCCCAGGTTTTGATCCAGGATCTTGGTGACCATGGTCCGCATCTGTTCCTCCGTGGGCCGACGGCGCGCCTGACCGTGCGTCTCATGGGCGACGTCGGCGACCGTGATGATTCGCGCCGCGACTTCGCATCGACCGTCCGCACAGGCTAGGTAAGCCATGGCGTCGAGCACCGAGTAGAGCTGGCTGGAGTCGAACCGATGGGCGAGGTCGAAGAGCTCCGCGCCGGTGGCGCGCGCCTCGGCGATGTCGCCGGCGATCAGCAGCGCGTCGAATATCGCACCCAAGAGTTCAAACCGCGTTTCTCGGCGCCCCGAATGCCGCAGGCTGAGTGCAAGCGGCCGGCCGAGCTGCAGGGCGGACGCGGTGTCGCCGCAGGCAGTATCGAGTTCGACGATGTTCACCGTCGCCGCCAGCGCCTGCCGCTCACTGATGGTCAGTGCAAGCCGCACCGCGCGCCGGTAAGCGGCACGCGCCTCTATGAACTGGCCGCCGCTCATCAGCAGTGCGCCTTCGGTCAAAGCGCCATGGGTCAACAGACGCGCCGGCCATGCGGGATCTTCGAGGCGACGAGCGGCGTCGAAGGCCGCCCGCGCAGCCGAGTCGTCGCCGCGCCAGTTGAAGGCCAATAGAGTCAGCGCGTAGTAATGCGATCGAACGTCGCCGGTGGCGGCATGCATCTTTGCCGCAAGCTCCGCGGCGTACCGCGCCCGGTCGCATTGCCGCGTAGAGTCGTACGTGGCCACCGCCTCCCAGAAGCGGCCGACGCGCAAATTGGGCTGAGTGTCGGACAGCAGCGTCACCGCCTGCGCGAACCGATTGCGCCCTTCGGCAGAGAGGTCAGTCTCGACGAATAGAGGCCAAGCCGACCCATACAGTGCGACTCCTAGCGCGCGATCGTGGGCTCCGGCCCAATCCATGGCCGCACGCACATTGTCGAGTTCGGGTTCGTAACGGTGCAGCCAGATCGCTTCGTCGAGCGACCAATATTCTTGGTACCCGGCGTCGAGCAGATTCAGCACGGTGTTCGCCATGTGCTGCCGCGCCGATTCAAGCTCACCGATGGCGGCGAGCCTGCCAACCGCGAAGTAGCGCGCGGTTTCGAACAAGGCGTAGCGCGGTGGATCGACGGGCAGGGCGGTCACGAGAGAACGGTCGACCAGGCGCCCGACCAGATCGATCGCCTCGACGGCGTCGATGGTCTCGTCCGCGACGCAGCGCGCGGCCGAGTTGAGCGAAAAACTGCCGGCGAACGTACCGAGTCGATTGAATACCTTCTGCTCAGAGGCGGTGAGCAGTCCGTAGCTCCAATCGAAGGCGGCTTGCAGGGCGCCATGATGCGGATTGGACGGGCGGGCCGGTAGTCTCAATAACCGAAACCGATCCTCGAGCCTCTCGAGCAGGGCGTCGAGTCCCAGTGCCGGTACGCGTGCCGCAGCGAGTTCCAGTGCGAGCGGATTTCCGTCGAGCCGGCGGCAGATTTCAGCCACTGTCGACGTATTGATGGCCGATAGCTCGAATCGCCGGTCCGCCGCCGCCGCGCGCTCGGCGAACAATTCAACTGCCGCGAAACGCGCAGCCTCGGTCTGGGCCATGCCGCGCTCCGGAACGGGCAATGGGGCCAAGCGGTACACGGTTTCACCGGGAACCCCGAGAGGGACTTGGCTGGTCACCAGAGCGCGCACGCCCTGCGTCCGCGATACGAGTTGGGTCAACTGTGTGGCGAGCGTATCGCCGAATTGCTCCGCGCCGTCCAGGATCAGCAGTACCGGCGTTCGCTCGAGCGCCTGGCGCAATGCCGCAAATCCGTCGGGACCCTCGGGAAGTGCCAGACCGAGCGCCAGTGCAATCGCCGAAGGAATGTGCTGCGCTTCATTGAGCGGCTGCAGCGATACCCATGCTACGCCGTTGCCCGGTTTATCGGCTTCGCGCGCCAGGATCTCCTGGGCGATGCGCGTCTTGCCGACTCCGGCGATGCCGACCAGGGTCACGAGGCAGGATTGGCCGAGAGCCTTCTGAAGCTCGCCCAGGTCGCCGTTGCGACCGACCAGTGATCCAAGGCGGTTCGGCCAGGCACGTCGAGGCACCAATAACTGCGCCGGCTCGCGCTCGCGCGGGGATGCAACAGGTTCGGGTGCTTGTTCCCCGGCCTTCCCATTGGAGACCGGTAGTTCGAGCCGGTAGCCGAACCCCGGAATGGTACGAATCGCGCCGGCGCCGAGGACCCGTCTTAAGCCGGCGATCTGAGCCGGGAGATTGTTCTCATCGACGACAAGCCGGGGCCACACACGGTCGAGCAGCACGGTTTTGGTCACCAATCGTCCCTGATGTTCGGCGAGAACGAGGAGCAGGTCGAAGGCGCGGGCGCCTACGTCCACCGGCTTGCCCGCCGTGCAGAGCATGCGTTCCGAGGGGTAGAGCTCGAAGGCTCCGATGCGTATCAGGTCCATGCGGTCGGTTTGCAGAATTTCAGAATAATTTCACCGGCGATTCAAGACGCGA
>DASWEO010000290.1:0-3556 GCA_036394715.1 Steroidobacteraceae bacterium | reverse complement strand
CGCAAGGCATGGATGTCGATCATGTTGATGATGAGTCCGCGCTGCTTGGCCAAGCTGGGCGCGGCCGCTTGCGAAAGGAACAGCGGTGCTTTCAGATTGCTGCCCATGAGGTCGTCCCACTGCGGAAGCGTGATTTGACCGACCGGCGTCGGGTAAAAACTCGAGGCATTGTTGATTAGAATATCGAGGCGCCCATATTCCAGCAGGGTGGCGGCCACCAGCTCTTCCGGGGCCTCCGCGGTCGACAGATGCGCCGAGTGAATCGCCGCGGAATGGGGACGCACTTGATTGAACTGGTCAGCCAACGCGATCGCGGCGGCGGCAGAGGAGCGATAATGAATGAGTATGTTCGCCCCGGCCGCGTGCAGCGTGCGCGCGATCTCGGCGCCGACCCGGCGCGCCCCGCCGGTAATCAGCACGACCTGGTCCCGCAACGAAGAATTCTCGATACTGGGTTTCATGACCTCACAACGATACCGTAATGCCTCCGCAGCGTGAAATCGCGCTGAACGACCCGCAGGCGCGGCAATACGCGCTCATGCACGCGTATCTGACCGAACAAATCGCCGCATCGGCGGGCTGGCTCTCTTTCGAGCGATTCATGGATATGGCGCTATACGCGCCGGGCCTGGGCTACTACAGCGCGGGTGCGCACAAGCTGGGCGAGGGCGGCGACTTCACGACCGCGCCCGAAGTCTCGCCCCTGTTCGGCGCGTGCGTGGCACGGCAGTGCGCCGAGATCTTGAGCGCGCTCGGAAAAGGACAGATTCTGGAAATAGGCGCCGGAAGCGGGCGCCTTGCGGCGGATGTCCTGTTGCGCCTCGAGACTCTCGGAGAGCTACCCGATCGTTATTGCATTCTCGAGATCAGTGCGGACTTGCGCGAACGTCAGCGCAGCCACCTCGCACGGCACTTGCCGCCGCGCTTGCAGGAGCGCGTCCACTGGCTCGATCAGCCGCCCGAGCAATCATTCGACGGCCTGATCCTCGCCAATGAGGTGCTGGATGCTCTGCCGGTGACGCGGTTTCGCTGGCACCACGACCGCGTGGAGGAACTTGGCGTCGTGATCGACGGGGCCCGATTCGCCTGGGAAGCGCGGCCGGCAAGCCCGGCGGTGACCGAGGCGTGTCGGCGGCTGGCGAAGGCGGGCGGCGCCTGGGACGATGGCTATGAGTCGGAATATTGCCCCCGCCTCACCGACTGGACCATGAGCGTGACACGGTCGTTGCGCGCCGGTGCGGCACTCTGGTTCGACTACGGTCTGCCCCGATCGCAGTATTACTTGCCGGAGCGCCGCGAAGGCACCTTGCTGAGCCATTTCCGGCAGCGCGCGCACGGCGATCCGTTGCTCTATCCCGGCCTGCAGGACATCACGGCGTGGGTGGACTACACCCTGCTCGCGGAAGGCTCCCGCGCGGCCGGTTTCACGCTGTCGGGCTTCACGACGCAGAGTTTTTTCCTGGCGGGCCTCCGGGTGGACCACGAAATGCAAATCATGGCCGACGGCGATGACGCTCGATTTGCACGCTTGGCCAATCAAGCGCGACAGCTGATGTTGCCGGGCGAAATGGGAGAACGCTTCAAGGCCATGGCGTGGTTGCGGGGCTTGGATCTGCCCCTGGCCGGCTTTGCCTTGCAGGACTTGCGCCACACGTTGTGATTACCAACGAGCGGGCGGGCGTCGCGTCTGGATACGATGCGGTCGCAATATCGCAAGCCTTGACCACACTGCCGACTTAACATGCAGCGTGATCGGGCCGCAAAACGCAGGAGTTGCGGCTCGCAAATCAGCAGAGGAAGAGGTTCGATAATAATAAGAAGACTCGAGTGCAGGATAATGAACTACTGAGAGGGATGAACCGTGAATTCAAAATTGTCCTATGCGATAGCCGTCATTCTCAGCGGATCATCCGCCGGCCTCGCGAACGCCGCTCCGGCGTCCGAGGCCGAATCCAGCTCCGACATGATTACGGAAATCACGGTCACCGCGCAGCGGCGCTCGGAGAACGCGCAGGACGTGCCGATCTCGATTCAGGCAATGACGGCGGAGACGCTCCAGCAGTTGAACGTGTCGACGTTCGACGACTACATCAAGTTTCTGCCGAACGTTACGACGGCGAACAACGGGCCGGGCCAGAACGAGGTTTTCATGCGCGGCCTGAGCGCTGGTTCACAGCCCAGCCAGGGCAGCGCTTCGACGGGCTTGTGGCCGAACGTCGCGATTTACTTGGATAATCAATCCGGCCAGCTCCCGAATCGCAACCTCGACGTCTATGCCGCCGATCTAAATCGCATCGAGGTCCTGGAGGGACCGCAGGGGACGCTGTTCGGTGCAGGTGCCGAGGCGGGCGTGATCCGCTACATCACGAACGAACCGAAGCTCGACGTGACCGAGGCGAACGTCAAAGCCGGCTACGGAGTGACGGCTCACGGCGATCCGAATACCGACCTGACGGCGGTATTGAATCTCCCGCTGATCGCCGACACCATGGCCGTGCGCGCGGTGATCTACAACGACAGACGCGGCGGCTACATCGACAACGTGCCGGCGACGTTCACGCGCAAGGACACCGACATCGGCATCCACTATGGCGGCTATGCAACGGGGTGCTCTGTCGGTACTCCGGTGGGCGGCCAGTGTGCAACGGGCACTCCAACGGCCTACGGTGTACCGCCCGGCAGCCCGGCCATCAATAACAACAGCCTGGTTGGAAGAGCCATCAACCCCGTTACGTACCAGGGAATACGGGTAGAGGCTCTGTACAAGTTCAACGAGGACTGGAACGCACTGATCACGCAGTCGTACCAGGATCTGAACTCGCAGGGTGTGTTCTACCAGCAGCCCAATGCCTCCGATGGCGCGCCGCTCCACCCGCTCGAAGTCACGCTGTTCAACCCTTCCTACGACAAGGACAAGTTCGAGAGCACCGCGTGGACGGTGAATGGCAAGTTGGGCTATTTGAAGGCGGTCTATACCGGCGGCTACCTCGTGCGGAATGTCCAGCAGGTCGGCGACTACACGAATTACGCGCGCGGCGTATACGCCGAATACTATCAGTGCTACGGCCCGAGCGCGGGCCTCCCGTCAACCTGCTTCTCGCCGAGTGCCGCTTGGCACTCGGCGGAACGCAACACCCACCAGCAACACGAATTCCGCGTAAGCACGCCGGACGAGTGGCGTGTGCGCGCCATCGCGGGCGCGTTTTGGGAGGCCAACAAACTATTCGATCAGACCGGCTGGGACTACAAGACGGTTCCTTCGTGTACGTCGAACGGGGCGCCGGGCACGCCGGGCAATACCGGCTGTTTCACGAACATAGGCACGGCGCCCGGGACGACCGTCGTGAATCCCGGTGTTCAGGGCCCCAATACCTCCTTCTATCAGGACACCGTGCGCGAAACCAAGCAGACGGCTTTCTTTGCATCCGTCGACGTCGACCTGATTCCGAAGGTCTTGACGCTCACGGCGGGCACGCGTCATTTCCGGTTCGACAACTCCTCGGCGGGCAGCGTCACCGGCAGTTTCGGCTGCTTCGAGCAGGGCGCGCCGGCCACT
>DASWEO010000289.1:0-5500 GCA_036394715.1 Steroidobacteraceae bacterium | reverse complement strand
TGGGAAGTGCACGACAAGGCGGAGGAGACGCTGGCCGAGCCGTCGCGGGCGTCTCACGGCACCTGAAACAGACGTCAGCGTCGAGATGCAGCCATTGTGCCGCATTGTAGAATACGCCTGATCGGCGGGGCAGCGTAGGGCCCCTTTCAACGCCGCCGGCATGGACCTTAAGAGGTCCAATCGCCGTTGATCTTGATCGCCAATGTGACATATCGCGTGCGGCTCGGGCGCTTAGTTGCCGATGCTCATGGAACAGGATCTGGGTCGGCAGCGAGCGATGAACTACCGATGAGCGAGAAGATGAACCGCCATGCTTCGGTTCATCCAGCAATCACTCAAGTTTGCGCTGGAGAGCCCTGGGTGCTGTAATTTGTAGGATTTACAAGCCCCAAATCCGCTCTGGGACGTGATCGAACGAAAGCATCCACAGTAAGTCTAGAATGCATACTTAGCGATATAGTGGTTAAGAATCAGGTGTCGGGGAGTGGATCCTGAGCGAGGAGATCCGTTGTCAGTTCAAGACGTTGACCGCACGTGAGAATCGACAGCCAGGAGAGCGCAAGTCAGCGTGATCGATTCATGATCGGAACCGAGTTCACCAAACCTACGCGGCCCCACCGTTTCGCGATGCCGGCGCACTACCCGAATGCGCGATAAAACCGCCTCTCCGGCCGTGGTATTCGAGAAGGTCTTGCGTGCATTTGAGACCGGCGGCTTCACGTACACCGATGTCGTAGCGCAGCTGAAGCGGCTGCTCACGTCCGGCGCATCGCCGACGGAGCTGTTGGAAGTTCTACGACGCGAGGAGCTGAACGAACCGCTGCCAGAGCATGTGCACGAGAAAGTGCTCGACCTCCTCAATGAGGCAGTGGGGCGGGCGGCCGCGCAAGCTGCCGTCTCCGAAGTTCAGGCTCCAATCAAGGCAACGCCTGTAGCGCTCACTTCGGTGTTCGAGAAGGTCTTGAATGCAATTGAGACCCATGACTTCAGCGACGCCGATGTTGTCGCGGAACTGCAGCGGCTACTTCTCGTTACCGAGGCATCGCCGGCGGCGCTGTTGGAAATCATGCGGCGCCGCAAATTGATCGAGCCGTTGTCAGAGAAGGCGTATGCGGAAGTCCTCGGCGTTCTCAATGAAGCGATGCGACGTGCGGGGGTGCCGATAGAGTCTGACGAGGCATTGAAGCCAACACCCTCTACTCCGACAGTTCAAATCCCAGATTCACTTCCCGCGCCGCCTCGGGTGACGCCAATGGCTCCGCCCATGGAGCAGACCAAACGTGCAGCCAAGGCAAGCGTCGTGGTGACGTCGCTTCGACCTCCGGAGTTGAGCCCAACGGGAACTCCCAATCGAACGACGCCAACGGTTTCGGTTCCACCGACCCCAATTCAGATTGCGCTGACGAAGGCTGCGCGTCCTGTTTCTTCTCGAATTCCGACGACGTCTCCGGCCAAGGCTCCAGATCCAACGCCGACTGTGACCCCCGGTCCGATTCCGGGCATTGGGCCGGGTCGAGGTCCAGCTGAAGGGGAGCGCGCGGTTGTGACTCCTACGAGATCGCCGCCGCCGAGTTCGGCTCCGCCTAAGTCAGGAACTCCTACGCCGATTCCGGTGCAGCCGACGACTTCGAGTTCGTCTCCAGCGTCGGCGGTTGCAGCTAAGACTGAGACTCCACCCCTGGTTTCGGCGCAGACGATAGCTCTGAGTTTGTTCCCCGAGTCGACGTCGACTCAAAGACCGGCTATGGAGCCGAACACCGCGGTGCCCCCGACTCGCACGCCGACACCGGATACCGTTGCAGCTAAGACTGAGACTCCACCTCCGGCTCCAGCGCAGACGAGCGCTCCGGACTCGTCCCCGGCGTCCACCGCCGTTTCAAAGCCTGAGCCAACGACGATCCCTGCGCCCCCGCCGTGGGCCGTGGAGGCGGCAATGGCGGACGAGGTCACGATCGAATTGGACGGGTTCGACCAAGTCATCGAGCAGCCCACCGTGATTGAGGAGGCTCTCAGCCGAGATTCGGTCGAGGTGGGCGACGTTTTGCTGGATCGCTATCGATTGGTGGCGCTGATCGGCGAGGGCGGCATGAGCCGCGTCTTCAAGGCGACGGACATAGGGAAGACGACCTCGGTCTCATCGGATTCCCACATTGCGGTCAAGGTGTTCAGATCTCCAATCAGTGAAGACAACGGATCGTTCGCTGCGTTTCGAAAGGAGGTTCAGAAGCTCCGGGGTCTCACGCATCCGAATATGGTGCGTGTTTTCGATTGCGATCGGGACGGCTCGATCGTGTTCATCACCATGGAGTACCTCGCCGGTCCGTCGTTGTATGCCAAGCTTTACGGCGGGGCGGCGGCCGGAAAGCCGCCCTCGGGATTGGGCCGCGACGAGGCGCAGCACATCATCTTGGCCGTTGCGGATGCGCTGGACTACGCCCACCGGAACGGCGTGGTGCACGGCGACTTGAAGCCCGGCAATGTCGTCGTCCTGAATCGCGGCGAGATCAAGATCATCGACTTCGATATGGCGCGCTGGGTCGCCCGGCCCGAGGCGGGTGTCGAACGACGAGAATCGCCGCAGCAAGGGTCTCCGCCGGGGGTGACGCCCGGCTACGCCAGTCCGCAATTGATGGCAGGGCAAAAACCCGAGCCTGCCGATGACGTTTATGCGTTGGCGTGTCTGGCGTACGAGCTCTTGACGGGAACCCATCCGTTTGACGAGGCCGGAGTGGGAGCGCAATCGCTGAAATTTCCGCCGCCGCACCGGGCGGAATTGTCGGCGCCGCAGTACTCGGCTCTGGTGCACGGCCTGCAGCCCGACGGAAACGATCGCACGCGGACGGTGAGGCAATTCGTGGCGGAATTCTCGGCACCTCTGCGCCGCGCGGGTTGGAAACCCGGTGCGATTGGGCGCACGATAAAGTCCGGTGTGATCGCGCGTACGATAAAGTCCGGTCTGATCGCGCGCGCAATAAATCCCCGTGTGATTGCGCGCGCGGCAGGGGTGGCCGCCGCGGCGCTGGCGTTCGTCGTGGTCGCCTGGTTTTCCATCCATCGCGCGCCGGTACCGGCGCCGGCGGCTTCATCCCCGGCGGTTCCAACTCCAGGCACGGTGATCCGCGACTGCCCGACGTGTCCCGCCATGACGGTGCTGCCCGCGGGTCGATTCAAACAGGGTTCGGCGCCTGCCGAGAACGGCTTCGCGTTCGCAAAGCCGCAGCATTGGGTGGCCATCGGGAGTTCGTTCGCCATGTCGACGAATGCCGTCACCGTGGATGAATTCCACGAATTCATCACGGCCTCAGGAAGGGACATGCAGGGCTGCGACACGTACGACGGCGAATGGAAGCATCGGCCGAAGAACAATTGGAAGAACCCCGGGTTCGCTCAAGCCGGAACGCATCCGGTCACGTGTGCATCGTGGAATGATGCCGAGGCTTATGCACGATGGCTATCGACGGAAACCAAACATCGATACCGGCTGCCCAGCGCATCGGAATGGGAATATGCGGCGCGCGCCGGCGGCGAGGCTGTGCAGCCGTGGAGTGCGGATGGCTCTAGCGCGTGCGCAAACGCGAACCTGGCCGACGAAAGCGCGGCGCACCGGTATCCGGGGTGGACGGTATTCGGCTGTGACGATGGCTACGTTTACACGGCGCCGGTCGGCTCGTTCAAAGCCAACTCGTTTGGCCTCAACGACATGTTGGGCAATGTCCTTCAATGGACCGAAGATTGCTGGCGCCCGGATTACAGCGGTGCGCCGATCGACGGTTCGGCGCGCACCGACGGCAATTGCTCCGAGCGCGAGCTTCGCGGGGGTTCGTGGTTCACCACTCCAGCCTATGTGCGGGCCGATTATCGGAATCACTTCGCGATCGACCACCGGACCAGCAGCGTGGGAATTCGACTGATCAGAGATATCGAGCAGTGACGTTGCGCATTCTCATCAAGGACGACGGGTTCTCGAAGCCGGCGGCCACGTGTTTGGCTCTGGCGTTCCTGCTCCTGTCCACGGCGGCGTGGCCGCGGGAGGCGGCATCGCCATTGACCGACAAGGCCGCCGCAGCGAAGCTCGAGCGCGACTCCGCGCGCTGCCGCAAGCAGGCGAATCTGGACGCATGCTACGATGCCATTCGTTGGAGCCCGGATGATCCTGCGCTTCTCGTGGGTTTCGGGGATGCTCTGCAACGCGTGCAGCGTCCGGCGGACGCCATTCGCAACTATCGCCGCGCGGCTGCGCTGGCACCGGACACGCCGGGCCTCGCCGCCAAAATCAGCGCGGCCGAGGCGAAATTGGCCAGGCGCGCGCCGGTCGCCAACCGGGCTTCAGCCAAGCGCTATTCGAACGCTGCTCCGGAAACGCAATCGCATTGACGGATCGCCGCCCGTTCGTCGTGCTGAGTTTGGCGGGTGCCGTGCGCGCTCATCCAAGAGAGAAGGAATACCGTGAGCAGTGAAGTAGAAGAGCGGATTCACCGGGCGCTGGCACGCCATTCGCTCGAGCGAATAGAGCATGGATATCGGCTGGTGCATCCGCAAGGAGCGGGCGTCAGCTTGTTACGGCTATTGCCCGCCAATGTGGTCCGCGGCGAATGGCAGGTCGTGTCGGTTGCTGAGATCGTGGCTGAGCATGGGTCGGCGGGTCTCCCAGCTTTTCACGCGACCGGCGTGCAGAGGCTCAACTCGTGGTCGGTGCATGGGGCCTACCAGCTCGACAACGGCCGGTTGCGGCAGACGGCGCAATATTCCATCTATGCCAACGAACCCGCCGTACATCTGGCGACGCAGAGCATTCTCAATGCATTCGGGGGTCAGCTGCCGCTTGGACGATCCACTGCGCTGGCGACCACTTCTGCCGCGGCCCTGAAGCAGCAACGCGCGCACCATGCGATCCCGGGCCGATGGCCGAAGCCCTTGGATGAGGATGCTCTGACGGCGGCCACCACCGCTCTTCGGCAACGCGGCTTGGCCGCATCAAATGACGCCACCTCCATGTGGGCGGAATTTCCGCTGAGCGGCGATTGCCCGTCGCGAGCGATCGATCCACAAGCCGAGACCGCTCTGCTGCAAGTGACTGTGGGAGTTCCGCATCCGATCGCCGGCGCCGGCTACCTCGCGACCATCTCCTTGCCGCTGACACAGGTGCCGGCCAATTCCGCGGAGATTTGCGCCGGGCTGAATGCGCTGGAACTGGAGGAAATCGATTTCGTGCCGCGGCTCGGTGCATGGGGTTTGCACACCTCGGGCGATCTGCCGGGTTATTGCTGCTTCATACCGTCCACCGAGCCCATGGGCGAGCTGCACATGACCCTCATGGGGTGGTGCGTCAAGCGAGCGGCCTGGCTGAGGGAGCGGTTTTGGAGGCGAAGGTCGGTCTTGTGCGGCTCAGTCCGCCGCCACCGGCGTAGGGCCGCCCGCGGCAGGCCGCCGCACGAGAAAGCACAGCGGAATCAGCGCCACGGCTATCCATGCGGATATATAAAAGAGATCGAGTGAGGAC
>DASWEO010000288.1:0-12319 GCA_036394715.1 Steroidobacteraceae bacterium | reverse complement strand
GCAGTTTTAAACGGGGTCGAGGCGACCCCGTCCGATAGTTGCTCGCTGCGCGAGCAAAAAGACCAAGAAACAAGAAAACAGATCCGGGTGTATAGCATTCGGTGCGGATGGCAGCAATGTTGTAGTTCCGCGGCAATATTGTAGTTCCGCGGCAATGTTGCAGTTCCGCGGCAATGTTGCAGTTCCGCGGGAGTAAACTCGCACTCATGTATGGAGCCGCATCGTATGGAACCGCATTCATGAGAAATTGGCGTTGGGTCTTCATTGGCGCGTGTCTTGGGCTGTCGGGCTGCGTCATAGGCTACGGTCCCTGCCTGTTCCAGCAGCCGGTCAAGAACAACCTGACCGGGCGTGTTCATTTTCGGGACTATCCGGCTGCCAATGGCGTGGACAATGTGCCCGTGTTGGCGCTCGATCGGACTGCCTATATATACGCCCCGGCCCAGAGCCATCATTGCTTGCCGGCGAATGACGTGCAGTTGGTCGGCGTGTCGGAATTTCCGCAAAACGTGATCGAGAATTCGCATGTCAGCGTCGATGGGGTCCTGTTTCAGGCGGGGTCCGGCCGCCAGCACACGCCGTTTGTAATGAACGTGACTACGATTTTGCCCATTTCCGCCGGTCACTGAGCGCCAAGGCTCGACATTGGTTTTGAGCCGAATCGGACTACAATTGAAGCGTGCACCCGAAACAAACCAGGGAGTGAACATCATGAAAAATACGACACTTGTCGGATTGCTACCGGGCGGTGAGGAGCCGGGTGGGCGTCCATCCCATTGACTTAGTGGTGCAACAGCGGCTTCAACGAGGGCCAGACATTGGCCAGCAATTTGGGCTGCCCGAGTTCGTTGGGATGTACACCATCGGCTTGCATGAGATTGGGGGAAAGGGCGACGTCGTTCAGCAGAAAGGGCACCAACGGCAGCTTTTCGTCGCGCGCCACCTCCATGTAGCACATACGAAATTGTTCAGTATAGTCAGGGCCATAGTTGGGCGGCATCCGCATACCGAGCAGCAGGACCTTGGCGCCGGCGGCCGCCGACAGATCGATCATGCGCACCAAATTGGCGCGCATTTGTGCGATGGGCAGGGCGCGTAGCCCATCGTTTCCGCCCAATTCCAGAATGACGATCTTGGGCTGATGCAGCATCAGCGCCCTCGGCAGGCGGGCGAGTCCGCCGGCAGTGGTTTCGCCGCTGACGCTGGCGTTGACGACCTGGTAACCGTACTCTTGTTCCTTGAGCCTCGTCTGCAGCAACGCCACCCAGCCCTGTTCTACGCGCGCCAGCCCGTAACCGGCACTGATGCTATCGCCAAACACGAGAATCACCGGTGTTTCGGCTGTGGCCGACGCGGACGCAGCAATCAACATCAATAGGACCAGAAGCCGTTTCACAGGCGCTCCTCAATGCAAGATCAAATCGTTCTCGAGGCGAAAAATGTATCCAAGACCGTCGCAAGCCCCGAGGGGCAGCTCACCATTCTCGCCGATGTGAGCCTCAGTGTGCGAACCGGCGAAACCCTGGCGATCGTCGGCGCTTCCGGCGCGGGCAAGTCCACCTTATTGGCCTTGCTCGCGGGACTCGACTCTCCGAGCACCGGCCGAGTGTCGATCGCCGGCGTCGACATTACCCTCCTCGACGAAGACGGCCGAGCCGCCATCCGCGGCCGGCATGTGGGCTTCGTCTTTCAGTCGTTTCATTTGATCCCGTCGCTCACCGCCGTTGAAAATGTCATGTTGCCGCTGGAGCTGCGGCAGAGCCGCGATGCGCGGCAGGTGGCAGTCAGCGCGCTTGCACAGGTCGGTTTGACGCCGCGCCTGGCGCACTACCCCAAGCAATTGTCGGGCGGCGAGCAGCAGCGCGTGGCGATCGCGCGCGCCTTCGTGACGCACCCGGCCGTGCTGTTTGCGGACGAACCCACGGGCAATCTGGACACGTCGACCGGGCAACGCATAACGGACCTGTTGTTCGACCTCAACCGCAGCACGGGCAGCACCTTGGTGCTGGTCACGCATGATCGCGCGTTGGCGGGCCGCTGCAACCGCATTCTCGAGCTCGACGCAGGCCACACGGTGAACTGATGCAAGTCGCACGCTTCGCATTGCGCAACCTTTGGCGCGACCTCAAATCCGGCGAGCTCTCGGTGTTGCTGCTGGCGCTGACCGTGGCGGTTCTATCCCTGACGGCCGTGGGTTTCTTCACCAGCCGCATCTCTCAGGGAGTGCGTGCGCAGGCGGCCGAAGTGCTCGCCGCCGACCTGCGGCTGGAGTCCCCCCGTACCCTCCCTGCTCGCTATTTCGCCGAGGCAGAGGCCAGGGGCCTGCGGAGCGCGCGAATTCTGTCCTTTCCGACCGCCATATTCAGCGGACCCCTAAGCCAGCTCGCGGCGCTCAACGCGGTGACGGCGAACTACCCGCTGCGCGGCCACGTACGCATCGCGGACGCGCCTTTCGGTGTCGCACGCACCACCGACCGCATACCGAACCGGGGCGAAGTGTGGATCGACGCGCGCATCATCGCTCAATTGAAAATCACGCTCGGCTCGCCTTTGAGGATCGGCGCCGCGTCGTTTCGGGTGACCCAGGTGCTCGATTACCGGCCGGATCAGGGCACCGGCTTCGTGAATCTCGCGCCCGCCGCGCTGCTCAACTATGACGACGTCGCATCGACTGAGCTGATTCAGCCCGGCAGCCGCGTGACCTACGCCGCCCTGTTCGCGGGACCCGCGGCCGCGATAGCCGATTTTCGCGAGTACTTGGTTTCGCACAAGTCTCCGGGCGAGCGTTTGCGCGAGGTCGATGAGTCGAGCCGACAGCTCAACTCCGCCATCGACCGTGCCAGCCGATTTCTCAATCTGGCCAGCCTCGCGTCCGTGTTGCTTGCCGCCGTGGCGGTGGCGATGGGCGCCAGACGCTATGCGGCCCGGCACATCGATACCGTGGCATTGATGAAGTGCATGGGAGCCTCGCAGGGCTTCGTGCTGGCGATTTCCATCATCGAGCTCACCTTGCTCGCGGTCTTCGCGGTGGCCATCGGGGCGTTGCTGGGCTATCTCGCGCAAGTGGGCCTTGCGTGGCTCCTGCGGGATCTGATTCGAACCGAACTGCCCGCGGCGTCGCTCGCGCCGCTGCCCATCGCGCTCGTCACCGTGCTGGCCATGCTCATCGGCTTCGCCTTGCCGCCGCTGCTTCAATTGAAGAGCACTCCCCCGGCCCGCGTGCTGCGCAAGAGCATGAGCGCGCCGCCGCTGCGTTACGGCCTGAGCTACTTGCTGGCGCTCGCCGCCTTGTTCGCGATTCTATGGAGCTTGGTGCGCGACACGGAACTGGTGTTCTCCGTCCTTGCAGGCGTGTTGGGAGTCGGTCTGGTGCTCACTTTGGCGGGTTACGGCCTGGTGCGGCTCACGGGCCGGCTGCGCGGCGGCGTGGGAGTCGCCTGGCGCTACGGCCTTGCCAATGTCTCGCGGCGCGGCGGGGGCAGCGTCGTGCAAATCGTCGCGTTCGGCTTAGGGTTGATGGTGCTGCTGTTGCTGGCAGTGGTGCGCGGAGATCTGCTCGCCGACTGGCGGCACAGCCTGCCCGCGGACGTGCCCAACAATTTTCTGATCAACATCCGCCCGGAGGAGCGCCAATCCTTGCAGGAATTTCTGCAATCGCGCGGGTTGGGGCAGCCGGCCATGTTTCCGATGGTGCGTGCGCGCATTACCGCGATCAATTCGCGGCCGAGCGAGTCGATCAAGCTGCAGGGCGATGCCGCACGCGGGTTCTTGGAACGGGAACAAAACCTCACCTGGTCGGCCGGCTTGATGGAAGACAATCAATTGATCGCAGGGTCGTGGTGGACGCGCGCGGATGCGGGCAAGCCCTTGGTATCCATATCGACCGAATATCAAGAGGCCTTGCAGTTGAAATTGGGCGACAAGGTGAGCTTCGATGTCGCGGGGGAACCGTTGACCGTGGAAGTGGCCAGCATCCGCAAGATTCGCTGGGACAGCTTTCGGCCGAATTTCTTTCTGGTATTTCCGCCCGGGCTCCTGGACGGCGCCGCCGGCACGTATATGACCAGCGTGTATCTGACCCCGGTACAGCGGCCGGCGCTGGCCGATCTGGTGCGTCAGTTCCCGACGATCTCGGTGTTCGACGTCGATGCCATTCTGAAGCAGATACGCAGCATCATGGACCGCGCATCTCTGGCCGTGCAGTATGTCTTTCTGTTCACTCTGGCCGCGGGAATCGTCGTGCTGCTGGCGGCGGTGCAGTCGACACGGGACGAGCGCCGCTATGAAAGCGCCATGCTTCGCACCTTGGGCGCCAGCCGCGGCACGGTGCTGCAGGGCGTCGCCGCGGAATTTTCCGCGCTGGGCTTTCTTTCGGGCACCCTGGCGGCCTTCGGCGCCACGGGAATCGGCTGGGTATTGGCGCGGCGTCTGTTTTCGCTGCAGTACACCCTCGACCCTTGGGTGTGGGTGGTCGGCTTGATCTGCGGCACCATTCTCGTGGGCCTGAGCGGCACTCTCGCGACGCGGCGCGTGGTCAACACGCCGCCCATTCACACTTTGCGCGACGATTGAGCGCCGTGTCGACGTACGTCGTGTTCAACGTACGTCGAGTATCAGCCAGCCGATTGGAATGGGGCTGCCGCGAAACGGCAGCGCTTCAATGCGCACATTGTAGATGCCTGCGCTAAGCCCGCTGGAATTGAGCGTCATGCGCAATTCACTGTTCGAGTCCTTGAGCAAATCATTCAATATCAGCGCGCGCCCCTGATCCTTTTTGTCGACGAACAGGCGGAATTCCATCAGCTTGTCCGTGTAGCCAAGGTCGATATGCACATCCATCAGCTGCGGCGCGGCGCGGGTCACGATGATCCGCGCATGGTCGACGCCCGGAGCGCGGTCGGGGCTCACCCGCACTTCGCGGCTGGTCGCCGGTTGCACCAACGAACCCTGGTTCATCAAGGTGCGCGTGTCCGCGAGTTCGCCGCGCAGCAACACGTACTTTCCCAGCAGCGCCCAGAACGCGACCAGGCTCAAGAAGGCGACCACGGTCAAGCCGATCAGCACATGGATGGTTTTCCACCACGGCGGCTGAGGCTCCTGCAGATCGACGAGTCGGCCGCTGGCTTCGAGCAGCTTGAGGCTCGTCTGGGCGCGCTCGGACAACTTGAGTTCGGTCAGATAGTCAGGATTCGCGCGGCACCAATTCTCGAGATCGCGGGCGCCTTTTAACGGTAGCTTGTTCTCCAGATAGCGCTCGACGAGCTGGTGGTCTTCGATGAACTTGCGATCGAAGCGCGGCGGCGCAGTCTGCGGATTACCTTGTGAAATGGGGCGAACGTTCATACCGAGGCATTCCTATGGAAACACATCATGACGCGTCCCACGGGCGGAATATGTGAAATGATCGGCAAATGGTCGGAAAAGGCCTGCTGAGCCGCACGGAAGCTGAGACGGCCGTCACGATTTGTCGGTTTACACCGAGCTGTCAGTTGCTCGCCATGACCCGATCCACGACGTCGCATACCGCGCCGATGACCGAGGCGCGGGTGCTGGACTTGCGCCACACGGCGCCGACGGTGCGGGACGGCGCCGGATTGGTGAATCGCCGAATGGCGAGGCCGCGCTGGGAGCCGAACGGCGAATCCACCGCGAGTTCGGGCAGCAATGTGATACCGAGTCCGGCGACCACCATTTGACGCAGCGTTTCGAGACTGGTCGCGCGAAAGTCCTCGGGTTCACGGATGTCGACTCGACTGCAGACCTCCAAGGCCTGGTCGCGCAGACAGTGGCCATCCTCCAGAAGCAGCAATGTGTGCCCTTTCAAATCCTGAACCTTGATGGTCGATTTGGCGACGAGCGGGTGATCGTTCGGCAGCGCAACCGTAAAGTCCTCTTCGTAAAGCACGCGCGACTCGATGCCGTCCTGATCGGCGGGGAGCGCCATCAGGCCAAGATCGATTTCGCCGTCGCGCAACCGTTTCAGCAACGATTCCGTCTGGTACTCGTAGAGCATGAGGCTCAACTGCGGCAGCGCCTTGCGAAGTTTCGGCATTACCCGCGGCAGCAAATAGGGTCCGATCGTCGGGATCAAGGCCATCTTGAGCTTCCCGGCGAATGGATCGGTATTGTTGCGCGCGAGCGCGACGATTTCGTCGCTCTCGTTGAGCATGCGGCGGGCGCGCACCACGACTTGCTTGCCTACTTCGGTGAGCTGCACATTCTTCGGTTGACGCTCCACCAGCTTGACTCCGAGGTAGTCCTCGAGCTTCTTGAGCTGCGCCGACAGAGTGGGCTGGCTCACGAAGGTACGTCCGGCCGCCTTGCCAAAATGGCCCGTATCGGCCAGCGCCACCAAGTACTTGAGATCCTTGAGATTCATTTCTTCGTCCCAATTGAGCTGAAGACAGCAATAGACGTACTCTATCAAAATCATCGTTATTATCCAATTCACCAATAGGTACGCGGCTGTTAGCGTCACTCTCCGTATCTAAACATGTTCGAGGATCCATTCAATGTCTCTGATCAACACTGAAATCAAACCCTTCAAGGCCACGGCCTTTCACAACGGCAAGTTCGTGCCGGTGACGAACGAAACACTCAAGGGCAAGTGGTCCGTGGTGGTGTTCTATCCGGCGGATTTCACGTTCGTCTGCCCGACCGAACTCGGCGATCTGGCGGACAACTACGCCGAATTCAAGAAACTGGGCGTAGAAATCTACGGCGTATCCACGGACACCCATTTCGCGCACAAGGCGTGGCATGACACCTCCGACACCATCGTGAAGGTGCAGTACCCGCTGGTCGGCGACCCGACCGCGACGCTCGCGCGCAATTTCGAGGTGTTGATCGAGGAAGAAGGGCTCGCGCTGCGCGGTACGTTTGTCATCGACCCCCAGGCCAAGATCAAGATCATGGAAGTGCACGACAATGGAATCGGCCGCGATGCGAAGGAACTGCTGCGCAAGATAAAAGCCGCCCAGTACGTCGCCGCTCACCCGGGCGAAGTGTGCCCCGCGAAGTGGACTCCGGGTGCGCAGACCCTGTCGCCGTCCCTGGATTTGGTCGGAAAAATTTGATGCCGCTAAACCGTTGAGAACCGGCGACCTCGAGTTGCGATGCTTGGCACCGCGATTCGAGGCCGCCGACTTTAAGCCAATTCTTCTGGATGAAACCATGCTCGACAGCAACTTGAAGACGCAATTGAAGGGCTACCTGGAGCGGATCTCGGAGCCGGTGGAAATCGTCGCGTCGGTGGACGACGGCGAGAAGTCCCGTGAAATGCTCGAATTGTTGAACGATATCGAATCGGTGTCCGATCTGATCAAGATCGACGTGCGCCGCGACGATGCGCAAGTGAAGCCGTCGTTCGCCCTGCGTCGACCCGGAACCGAGCCCCGCGTGCGCTTCGCCGGATTGCCGATGGGCCATGAATTCACCTCCCTGGTGCTCGCCTTGCTGCAGACGGGCGGCTATCCGCCGAAGGCCGATCCCGCGGTTCTCGAAACGATCCGGAGCCTGGATGACGACTACCACTTCGAAACCTTCGTTTCGCTCACCTGCCAAAGCTGCCCCGACGTGGTTCAGGCATTGAACTTGATGGCGGTGCTCAACCCAAAAGTGCGCCACACCATGATCGACGGCGCCGTGTTTCAGAACGAGGTGGAGCGGCGCCAAGTGATGGCAGTACCGGCCGTATTCCTGAACGGCCAGCCCTTCGGACAGGGCCGCATGGAGCTTGCGGAAATCGCCGCCAAGCTCGACGCGGGTTCCGCGGAGCGCGAGAGTGCGCGCCTCCGCGCCAAGACGCCTTTCGACGTATTGGTGGTCGGCGCCGGTCCGGCCGGTGCGGCGGCGGCGATCTACGCGGCGCGCAAAGGGATTCGCACCGGCATCGCAGCCGAGCGCCTCGGCGGGCAGTTGCTGGACACCGTCGGCATCGAAAATTTCATTTCGGTGAGGGAGACCGAAGGCCACAAGCTGGCCACCGGCCTGGAGCAGCACGTGACCACCTATGATGTGGATGTGATGAATATGCAGCGCGCAGAGGCGCTCATTCCCGGCGAGTTGATCGAAGTGAAACTGGCCGGCGGCGGGATCTTAAAGGCGCGATCGGTGATCGTTGCGACCGGCGCGCGCTGGCGCGAAATCAACGTGCCGGGGGAGCGCGAATACCGCAACCGCGGTGTCGCCTACTGCCCGCATTGCGATGGTCCTCTGTTCAAGGGCAAGCGAGTGGCCGTGATCGGCGGCGGCAATTCCGGCGTCGAGGCGGCGATCGATCTCGCCGGGCTCGTCAGCCATGTCACGCTCATCGAGTTCGATGCGCAGCTGCGTGCGGACGCAGTCCTCAAGGCCAGGCTGCGAAGCCTGCCCAATGTGACCATCATCACCGGTGCGCAAACCACCGAAGTGACCGGCGACGGCGAGCGCGTGAACGGACTCATCTACAAGGACAGGCAGAGCGGCGCCCTGCATACCGTGGAACTCGCCGGCGTATTCGTCCAGATCGGCCTCGTGCCGAACACCGACTGGCTGAAGGGCACCGTCAAGCTCACGCCGCGCGGGGAAGTCGAGGTAGACGCCCGCGGCCAGACCTCCGTGCCGGGAGTATTCGCCGCCGGAGATTGCACCGTAGTACCCTACAAGCAAATCGTCATTGCGGTGGGCGAGGGGGCGAAGGCGTCGCTCAGCGCCTTCGACCACCTGATCCGCTCGCCAATTTCCGCGGCCGCATAGGCGTACTCTTGGCGCCGCCGGCGCGGGCGGCGGGCACCGCTCTTGGGAGAGTAACGATGTCGTCTGCTGCACCACCTCATCGACTGTCTTCGGGTGTCGTGGTGGTGAACGTGGCGCAGCGGAAGCTTCAGTTTCTGCTGCTGCGCGCTTACCGCAACTGGGATTTCCCCAAGGGCCTGGTCGAGGCGGGCGAGGAGCCGATCGATGCTGCTCTTCGCGAAGTTCGCGAAGAGACGACGCTCGACGACCTGTCTTTCGACTGGGGACTGACGTTCATGGAAACGGGCCCCTACAACAGGGGCAAGATTTCGCGCTATTACGTCGCACGCAGCAAGAAGACGCAGGTCCTGCTGCCGGTCAATCCCGATCTAGGCATGCCGGAGCACCATGAAGCGCGTTGGGTCGATTTTGCCAAGGCGCTTTCCATGGTGTCGCCGCGCCTGCAGCCGGTCGTTCAATGGGCCTACGCCATCATCAATCACGAACCGGCCGATAAACCTACAGGGCCACCGCCATTAGACTGAATTAAATCAATGAGTTAAGTAGCTGGTGTCGAGGGATGACAGGATGAACGGTACGCCCTGAGCACTGCCGAATCACGCCAGGGAGTGGAAAACCTTCTGCACGTCGTCGTCTTGTTCGAGTTTGTCGATCAAGCTCAGAACCTCGGCAGCCTGATCCTCAGGGAGTTCGATCGGCACGGAGCAGATGTACTCGTGCTCGGCTGACAGCGGCGTAATGCCGCGCCTTTCGAGAGCTTCCTGCAGCCTTCCAAAATCATTGAAGGCGCCGCGAATCACCAGTTGCGGCTCGCCCTTGTCTCCGGTGCTGTCGCCCATCTCTTCCAGGCCGTAGTCGATCAAATCCAACTCGAGTTCGTCCTGGTCCTTGACGCTGCCCGGGTCCAAGCGAAACACGCCCATTTTCTTGAACAAGAAGCTGACGCTGCCGGTGGTGCCGAGATTGCCGGCGCTCTTGGCGAAGATGTTGCGCACGCTGCCCACGGTGCGCGTGGGATTATCGGTCGCGGTTTCGACCAGCAAGGCAACCCCATGCGGCGCGTAGCCCTCGTAGATGATTTCCTGATAGTTCGCAGCCTCCTTGCCCGAGGCCCGGCGGATGGCCGCATCCGTCTTGTCCTTGGGCATGTTGACGGCGCGTGCATTCTGCAACACCCGACGCAGCGTGGGGTTTGCCGCGGGGTCGGGTCCGCCCGCGTGCACTGCAATAGCGATGTCCTTGGCAACGCGCGTGAACTGCTTTGCCATCCGGTTCCAACGCGCAAACATCGCGTGCTTTCTGACTTCAAATATGCGTCCCATGGCGCACATGGTAGCAATACCCCGTCAAACCGCTAGACTTGCTGCTCCTTACTCCTTCGGCGATTCCTATGAGTGCAGTTCCTGCGGACGAACTCCCAAGTGCGACGACCTTCCGCGATCTTGCGCTGTCCGAGCCCGTGCTCCGTGCCTTGACCGACGTGGGCTACGAGTCTCCCTCGCCGATTCAGGCCGCGACGATTCCGGTGCTCCTGTCCGGGGCCGATATGCTGGGCCAGGCCCAGACCGGCACCGGCAAGACCGCCGCCTTTGCCTTGCCCGCGTTGACGCGCATCGATCTATCCAAGCATGAACCGCAGGTCTTGGTGTTGGTGCCCACCCGCGAGCTCGCTCTGCAGGTGGCCGAGGCGTTCTTGAAGTACGCGGCGCATCTCAAAGGGTTCCACGTGCTGCCCATCTACGGCGGCCAAAGCTACCAGCCGCAGCTCAACGCCCTACGGCGCGGCGTGCACGTGGTCGTTGGAACGCCCGGACGCGTCATCGATCACATGAACCGCGGCACCTTGAAGCTCGCGGGATTGACATTGCTGGTGCTGGACGAGGCCGACGAAATGCTGCGTATGGGCTTTGTCGATGCCGTCGAAAGCATCCTCGAACAGACGCCGCCCCAGCGCCAGGTGGCGCTGTTCTCCGCCACCATCCCCGCCCCGATTCGCCGCATTGCATCGAAACATCTGCGCTCGCCCATCGAAGTCACCATCAAGAGCAAGACCAGCACCGCGACCAACATCCGTCAGCGGTACTGGATGGTCAGCGGCATGCACAAGCTGGATGCGCTCACGCGGATACTCGAGGCCGAGACCTTCGACGGCATGCTGGTATTCACCCGCACCAAGCAGGCGACGGTCGAGCTGGCCGAAAAGCTCGAGGCACGGGGCTTTGCCGCCGCTCCGCTCAACGGCGACATTCCCCAGCCCCAGCGTGAGCGCACGGTTGCGCGGCTCAAAGCCGGTCAAATCGATATCGTGGTAGCCACCGATGTGGCCGCGCGCGGCCTCGACGTCGAGCGCATTGGCCATGTCGTGAATTATGACGTGCCGTATGACACCGAATCCTACGTACATCGCATCGGCCGCACCGGCCGGGCGGGGCGCAAGGGCGAGGCGATTCTGTTCATCGCCCCCCGGGAACGCAACATGCTGCGCGCCATCGAGCGCGCCACACGGCAGGTCATCGAGCCGATGAACCTGCCGACGGTCGACGCGGTCAACACGCTGCGAATCGCCAAATTCAAACAGCGGGTTACCGAGGCCGTTCCCACCGCGGCGGCCGGGGCATTTCGATCGGTGCTGGAGCAATTGGAGGCGGAGACCGGAATGCCGCTCATCGACATCGCCGCCGCGCTGGCGAGCTTGTCGCAGGGTACGACGCCGTTACTGCTGACCGGCAAACCGGAGCGGGCAGCGCAGACCCAAGCGCCGGCTGAGCGGGCACCCGGAGTGCGCGACGACCGGCCGCCTCGGACGATGCAGCATGAACGCGAGCCGCAACGCGATCATGCGCCGGACCGGCCGCACGCATCGGATACGGCGGCCCCGGCCGAAGGCGCCCGCAAGCCCCGTGCGAAATCCGCCGCGAGCCTCATGGAAACTTTTCGCATCGAAATAGGGTCGGTACATGGAATCAAGCCCGGCAATATCGTCGGCGCGATTGCCAACGAGTCGGGGATCGAGGGCGTACACATCGGCCGCGTGGATATCCGGGAGGATCACAGCTTCGTCGACTTGCCGGAAGGCATGCCGAAACAGATATTCAAGGATTTGCAGAAGGTGCGTGTCGTGGGCCGTGAGCTTCGTATCAGCCGGGTCAGCGAGAAGCCGCCCAAGCCGCCGCGTGATACGGTCGGCCGGCATGGCCGAAAGCCGAGCGGTCCGGCCCCCGATGCCCGGCATGCGGGACGCAAGATGTTGAGCCGGCGCAATGCCAAGATATGATGTTGCCTTGGTGGAATGACATAGAGGAGTGAATCATGAGCAAGGGCATGGATCGAAAGAAAGAAGGCAAGAAGAAACCGGCCAAGACACTGGAAGAAAAGCGGGCTGCGAAGAGAGAAAAGAGGCAAGCCCGGGGCTAGGCTCCTAGTGCGCGCGGCGGCGCCAAAGGTCTGGACCGCGACCGGATCCGCGGGTCGTCAGACGACCCGCGAGCGGCGTCCGCCGCCTGCGAAATCGGCGATATTGGCGGCCATCTCGTCGAGGCAGCGCTGCCGGGCTTCTCGCGCCGCCCACGCCACGTGCGGAGTC